>CAYTXS010000121.1:0-7075 GCA_964441585.1 uncultured Thioalkalivibrio sp. | reverse complement strand
TGCGGCTCGGCGCCGACGACTACCTGACCAAGGACATCAGCCTGCCGCACCTGCTCGCGCGCATCGCCGCGCTGTTCCGCCGCCTGGAGGCTCTCACCGGACCCGCCGATGCCCAGCGCGTGCTCGAGCGCGGCCAGCTGCAGCTCGACGTGGAACGACTGGAGGCGCGCTGGGCCGGACAAGACCCGGGGCTCACGCTGACCGAGTTCTGGATCGTGCATGCGCTGGCCAGGCACCCGGGCCACGTCAAGAACCGGCAGCAGCTCATGGATGCCGCTCACGTGGTGCTCGACGACGCCACGATCACTTCGCACGTGAAGCGCATCCGGCGCAAGTTCGAGGCAATCGACCCGGCCTTCGGCGCCATCCACACCGTCTATGGCCTCGGTTATCGCTGGCGGGACGGCGCCGCGACATGAGACCCGGCGGTCCGGCGGCATGAGGCCGAACGGGTCCGCGGCATGAAGCTGGCCGGCCAGCTGGTAGCGGTCAGCGCCGTCACCCTGCTGCTGCCCTGGGCCGGTTGCCAGTACGCTCGCGACATAGAGACGACATTGCGCCAGGGCGAAGCCGCAACGCTGTTGTCCACCGCGCGCCTGCTCGCCGCAGCCGTCGCGCCTGCGGCCGGCGAATTCGCCGCCCCCCCAACCCGCTGGCGCGCAGACCGGGCGCGTAGCTCAGACCTCTACGTCCACACGCTGCCCACCCTGCCGACGCTGGACGGCTTCGTCGAGGACTGGGGTCCGGCCAGTCTCCAGGCAGAGCCACATGGCGACATGGCCCTGCTGGTCGCTCGCCGCGGCGTTTTCATTCACGTGTTCGTAGCGGTGCCGGGCACCGCTCCGCCCGCCGCCGTGAGCCTGCACGGCCGCGATCTGCGGGTGGAGTTTCCGCTGGAGGCCCCCGGTGCGGTCAGCGGCATCGTGCAGGGGGCATCTCCGGATCCTCGCGCGCGAGGCGACTGGCAGGCCACCAGCGCCGGATGGCAACTCGAGGCACGCGTTCCGGGAGCATTGCTGGAAGGCCGTCTCGGCGTGCGGCTGCTGAACTCTGCCGGCGCGGTGCGCGCAACGACCTTCGGCACCATCCCGGGCTGGATGACCGGGCCGGATCCCGCAGCACAGGCCGCCCTCGATGCACTTGCACCTCCCGGCCAGCGCGTGTTTCTCGTCGATCGCGCAGGTTTCGTGCTTGCCGAGCACGGACCGCCGCGCCAATCGCGGCCCGACCCGGACGCCGGATGGCTCGAGCGGCTCTATCGCCGTGTGCTCGGCGACCGGATCGAGGCCGATCCGCCGCCAGCCGCGCGACCGGGGCAGCTCAGCGGCCGACACATCGAGCTCGCCGCTTTGGGCGTCAGCGATGCGCGCCGTTACGCGCTGCCCGGCGGCAGCCTGCTAGCGGCCGCGGCGCCGATCGGCGGTCGCCAGGCCGCCGAAGCGATCGTCGTGGTCGAACGCGACACGGCCGAGATCCTCAGCCTCACCGGACGCCCGACCCGCCGCCTCCTGGGTACCAGCCTGCTGGCCAGCTTTGCCGCCGCGGCGGTGCTGCTGGGTTTCGCCGTGCTGTTGTCGCTCAGGATCCGCCGCCTGCGCGATGCCGCCGGCGAGGCCGTGGGCCGGCGTGGCGAGATCAGCGGCCCATTGCCGAATGCGCAGGCCGATGACGAGCTCGGCGATCTTGCCCGCAGCATCGGCGGACTGCTCGGCAAGGTTCGCGAACACAACCTCTACCTGCAGAGCCTCGGCGGACGTCTCGCGCATGAACTGCGCACCCCGCTGGCCGTGGTGCGCAGCTCGCTCGACAACCTGGAGGCCGAGGGCGCGGGCGAAGGTCCCTGGCTGGGTCGGGCCCGCGACGGGGTCGACCGGATGGGGCGGCTCGTCAATGCCCTGGCCGCCGCCCGGCAGATCGAGCGTGCGGTGACCGCCGAAGCTCACCAGCGTTTCGACCTTGCCGCCCAGGTCGGCGAGATGACCGCGGCCTACCAGGCGCTGTATCCGGACCGGACATTCAGCTTCACGCGGCCCGTCGCCTCCTGCTGGCTCGATGGCGCGCCCGAGCTGATCGCCCAGCTGCTCGACAAGCTGGTGGAGAACGCGGTCGCTTTCGCGCCCGCCGGGGCGGACATCCGGCTCGCGATCGAAGAGTCCGGGACGTGTTGGCGTCTCAGCGTCACCAACCCGGGCAGCCGGCTGCCGCCCGGTCCGTCCGCGAGACTGTTCGATTCGATGGTCTCGGAACGGCCGGCCGACACCACCCCGCACCTCGGGCTCGGGTTGTTCATCGTCCGCCTGGTGGCCGAGCATCACGGCGGCCGCGCCGCAGCGCACAACCTGGCGGACGACGCCGGGGTCGAGTTCCTCGTCGAGCTGCCGAAAGCGCAGGGCACGCTGCCAGGCCGTGCCTGAGCCGGAGGCGGGCTTGCGCGCTTGTGCGGATGCGCCGGGGCGGCGACGCGGCTATAGTCTGGGCTGATTTCCCAACCGCCGGGGCCTCCGATGAACCGCGCCTTTCTCTTCGCAACCGGACTGCTTTATCTGGGCTTCGGCCTCTGGGTGCTGCTCTCCCCCACCACCAGCCTGGCTTATCTCGGTGTCGACCTGTCCGCCGCAAACGCAATGTCCGATCTGCATGGCAGCCACGGCGGACTCAACGTCGCCATCGGTTTGTTCCTGCTGTGGTCCGCTGGCACGCGCGACTGGTTCCTGTATGCGCTCTGGCTGGTGTTCCTGATGAACATCGGCTATTTCGGCGGCCGCGTGGTGGCCTTGTTCGGGGAAGGCGTTCCGACGGGGATCGTGCCGTGGGTGATGGTGCTGGAGTTCGTCCTGTTCATCATCGCTTTCGTCCTTGCACGCCGCGCCTCACCGTCCGGGGAATCGCGCCCGCTGTGACGTGACAGGATGTGTGCTGCCGGCTTCAAGGATCATTTCTCGGTCGCCGCCGGGGACTATGATCGCTATAGACCCGCCTACCCTGAAGCGCTCATGGCTTTCCTCGCGGACCTGGCCCCGTCGCGCGCACGCGCCTGGGATTGCGCCACCGGCACCGGGCAGGCCGCGACAGGCCTGGCCGAACACTTCCAGAAGGTGATCGCGACCGATGCGAGCCGCGCCCAGCTCGCCCATGCCGTCCCGCATCCGCGCGTCGAGTATGTGCTGGCGCGCGCCGAGGACTGCGGGCTGGACGACGCCAGCGTCGATCTGGTCACCGTCGCCCAGGCCCTCCACTGGCTCGACCTCAATGCTTTTTATGCCGAGGTGCGGCGGGTGGCGCGTCCGGGAGCCGTGTTCGCGGCGTGGACCTACAGTCTCGCCGATGCAGACCCCGTGGTGGATCCCCTGGTCGCAGCCTTCTACGAGGAAATGGCGCCCTGGTGGCCGCCCGAACGCGTCCACGTCGAAGAGGGTTACCGCAACCTCGCCTTCCCCTTCGAGGCGATTGAGGCGCCCGACTTCGAGGTGCGCGCCGACTGGCCGCTGGACCGCCTGCTGGGCTATTTCAGCACCTGGTCGGGCGTCAATCACTGTCGCGAGCAGACCGGACGGGATCCGGTGGAGGCCGTCGGCCGGCGTCTTGCCGAAGTGTGGGGCGAGCCCTCCATGCCGCGGCCCGTCCGCTGGCCGCTGCACCTGCGCGTCGGGCGCGTCGATTGAGCGCGCGGCTGATCACGGCCGACGACGCGCTGCCTGCGGTCGAACAGGTCCCGGCGCCGTGGACACTGCACGGCTCCGGCTGGATCCTCCTGCTCGAATTACCCGATGAGGTGCGATGCGATCCGCGCCATCTGCCCGAGGAATTGCGCGGGCTGCCACTCGGCGGCCCGTCCCTCGTGATGTTCGTCGACTATGCCGATTCGCCGGCCGGGCCGTATCGCGAACTGCTTTTCATCCCCGGCCGTTTCCACCTTCCCGACGGCCGGCGCGCGTGGTCCGTGACGCGCATCTATGTCAGCAGCTGGGACAGCGTGGTCAACGGCCGGTTGAACTGGGGCATTCCGAAAGATCGCGCGGATTTCGAATGTGCCTCCACAGGCCGGGGCGAGCGCATCCGTGTCACGGTCGAAGACCGTCAGGTCGCGGCGCTCGAGTTCGAGCGCCGCGGGCTGGCGTGGCCGGTACACAGCGGCCTGGTGCCCGACGCATTCCGGCGCGTGGTGCAGCACCACGGGGGCCGTCGCTTCGAACTCGCCCCCGAGGCGCGCGGCCGCGCCGGCCGCGCACGGCTGGAGCGCGCTGCCAGCGATGGGGAGCTTTTCCCGGACCTCGGCGCGGGGCGTGTGCGCACGGCCCTGCACGTGCCGCGCTTCAGGCTGCGCTTTCCGACGGCGAGCTGAAATCCTCCGCAGCCCCCGGTCGCGGCGTCTCCGAGACGCGCTCGGTGCCGGCTAGACGCCCAGGTACGCCAGGATGCCGCGGGCGGCCTCGCGGCCCTCGAACACGGCGGTCACGACGAGATCCGAGCCGCGCACATTGTCCCCGCCGGCGAATATTTTCGGGTGCGTCGTCTGGAAGGGATAACGCCCCGCAGGGTCCACCCGCAACCGACCGTCCGGCCATGTCTCGACGCCGGCCCCGGTCAGCCAGGCGGGCGGGTCGGGGCGGAAGCCGAAGGCGATTATCACCGCGTCGGCGGCCAGGACCTCCTCCGTGCCCGGGATGGGTTCGGGGCGTCGTCGGCCACCGGCGCCCTTCTCGCCGAGTTGCGTGCGGACGACTTTCACGCCCTCCGCCGCGCTGGCGCCGACGATTTCGATCGGCTGCCGGTTGAAGAGAAACTCGACGCCTTCCTCGCGACTGTTGTTCACCTCGCGGCGCGACCCCGGCATATTCTGTTCGTCGCGCCGGTAGGCGCAGGTGACGCTCGTCGCGCCCTGGCGGATGGCCGTGCGGTTGCAGTCCATGCCCGTGTCGCCGCCGCCCAGCACCACGACGCGCTTGCCGGCCATCGACACGAAGGGCTCGCCGGCTTCGAGCAAGCCGAGTTCCCGGCGCGCGTTGGTGACCAGGTAGGGCAAGGCCTCGTAGACGCCCGGCAGATCTTCGCCGGGAAGGCCGCCCTTGACGAAACGATAAGCCCCCGTGCCGGAGAACACCGCGTCGTAGTCGTTGAGCAGCTGGTCCAGGGTGATGTCGCGACCCACCTCGCAGTTCAGCACGAACTCCACGCCCATGCCCTCCAGCAGCATGCGGCGCGTCTCCACGATCTCCTTCTCGAGCTTGAAAGGCGGAATGCCGAAGGTCAGCAGGCCGCCGATCCGCGGGTAGCGGTCGTAGACCACAGCCCGGACACCACGCCTGGCGAGCACGTCGGCGACGGCCAGGCCCGCGGGGCCGGCGCCGATGATCGCGACCTCGCGTCCTGTCGGCTTGACGTCGGAGACGTCGGGGCGCCAGCCCTGCCGTACGGCTTCATCGGTGATGTATTTTTCGATGTTGCCGATGGTCACCGCGCCGAAACCGTCGTTGAGCGTGCAGGCACCCTCGCACAGCCGGTCCTGCGGACAGACCCTGCCGCAGATCTCCGGCAGCGAGTTCGTCTGGTGCGACAGTTCAGCGGCCTCGAAGAGGTTGCCTTCCTCGATCAGCTTAAGCCAGTTCGGGATGTAGTTGTGGACCGGGCATTTCCACTCGCAATAAGGGTTGCCGCAATCCAGGCAGCGCCCCGCCTGCTGGTGGGCACTCTCGGCATCGAACTGGCCGTAGATCTCGCGGTAATCGCGCACCCGCTGCTGGGCGCCTACCTTGCTCGGATCCTCGCGCGGGATTTCGAGAAAACGCAATGGTTTTTCCTGGCTCATGGTTGCCTCAGGCCGCGCGCCGCAGCGAATCGATGAGGCTCGCGAGGTCCGCTGCCTTGGGTTTGACCAGCCAGAACTTCGGCAGAAAGGAACGGAAATCATCAAGGATTTCCCGTCCCCACGCGCTGCCGGTCTCGCGCGCATGCAGCTCGAGCAGGCTGCGCAAGTGATGCAGGTGCGCCTCCATGGTCTCCGGCGTGATGCGATGGATGTCGATCAACTCGTGGTTGTAGCGATCGACAAAATCCCGCTCCATGTCGAGCACGTATGCGAAGCCGCCGGTGAGACCGGCGCCGAAGTTGAAGCCCGTGCGACCGAGTACGACGGCCACGCCCCCGGTCATGTACTCGCAACCGTGGTCGCCGCAGCCCTCGACCACCGCCACCGCTCCCGAGTTGCGCACCGCGAAGCGCTCGCCGGCCGTGCCGGCCGCGAAGAGGTGGCCACCGGTGGCACCGTACAGGCAGGTGTTACCGATGATCGGCGCCTTGCGTGCTTCGAAGCGGCTGCCGGTGGGCGGGTAGATCACCAGTCGTCCGCCCGACATGCCTTTGCCCACGTAGTCGTTGGCATCGCCCTCCAGGTAGAGATGCAGGCCACCGACATTCCAGACGCCGAAGCTCTGTCCCGCGGAACCCTTCATGCGGATATTCACCGGTTCTTCAGCCAGCCCGAGGTTGCCGTAGCGGCGCGCGATCTCGCCGGAGAGACGCGCGCCGATGGAGCGATGGAAGTTCTTCACCTCGTAGAAGAACGTGCCGCCGCGCCGCTCCTCGATGGCCTTGCTGCAGTCCGCGACCATGCGCTCGTTCAACAGTCCCTCGTCGAAAGGCGGATTGCTCGCCTCCGTGCAAAAGCGTGCCTCGGTCGCCGACAGCCCGCCGCGCAGCAGCGGCCGGAGATCCAGCTTGCGCTGCCGCGGCGTCTCGCCTTCGCGCGGCTCGGCCAGGTCGGCGCGGCCGATCAATTCCTCGATGCTGCGCGCACCGAGGGCGGCGAGCCGTTCACGGGTTTCGCGGGCGACGAACTGGAAGTAATTCATCACCATTTCCGGCAGGCCGATGAAATGTCGTTCGCGCAGCACCGGGTGCTGCGTGGCGACACCGGTGGCGCAATTGTTCAGGTGGCAGATGCGCAGGTACTTGCAGCCCAGCGCCACCATCGGGGCGGTGCCGAAGCCGAAGCTCTCGGCGCCGAGCAACGCCGCCTTGATGACGTCCAGGCCGGTCTTGAGCCCCCCGTCGGTCTGCAGCCTCACGCGGTGGCGCA
>CAYTXS010000120.1:4907-7093 GCA_964441585.1 uncultured Thioalkalivibrio sp. | reverse complement strand
CTCGGCGCCGGCCGGGTGCTCGGCCGTGAAGGTCCGATGGCCGGCGAGTATTTTGCCAAGGTGATCATGGTGAACCTCGTGGGCACGTTCCAGCTCGCCAAGGCTGCCGCCGCCCGGATGCAGCACAACGAACCGAACGAGGCGGGCGAGCGCGGTCTCATCGTGAACACCGCTTCGGTCGCGGCCTTCGAGGGCCAGGTCGGCCAGGCGGCTTATTCGGCATCCAAGGCGGGCGTGGCGGGGATGGCGCTGCCGCTGGCGCGGGAATTCGCCCGGCTCGGAATCAGGGTCAACACCATCGCGCCGGGCATCTTCCTGACCCCCATGATGGAAAGCATGCCGGAACACATCCAGGCATCCCTCGCGGCGCAGGTGCCGTTCCCGTCGCGACTCGGCCGGCCGGAGGAATATGCCGACCTGGTGGCCTGCATATGCACCAACACCATGCTCAACGCCGAGACGATCCGACTGGACGGTGCGATCCGCATGCAGCCCAAATAGCTGCATGGCTCAGGTAAAATTGAGCGCTGGCCCGGAATCACGAGCACCACGCCTATGAGCGAGCAAGACAACGCGATCGAGCGCGACGTCATGGAATATGACTTCGCCATCGTGGGCGGCGGGCCTGCCGGGCTGGGCTGCGCCATCCGTCTCAAGCAGCGCCTGCCCGAGGCAAGCATCTGCCTGCTGGAGAAAGGCTCGGAGATCGGCGCGCACATTCTATCGGGGTGCGTCATGGAGCCGCAGCCGCTCGACGAGTTGATGCCGTCGTGGCGCGATACACCCCCGGCGATCTGCGTCCCGGCCGGGCGGGACGAGTTCCGCCTGCTCACGCGGCAACGCTCCTTCCGCCTGCCCACGCCCCCGCAGATGCACAACGCCGGCAACTTCATCGTCTCGCTGGGCGAACTCTGCAAGCAACTGGCCGCGCATGCCGAATCGCTCGGCGTCGAGGTGTTTCCGGGGTTCCCGGGACGCCGCGTGCTCGTCGCGGGCGAAGGCGCCGAGGCGCGCGTCATCGGGGTGCGGTGCGGGGACATGGGCGTCGAAGCGGACGACACGCCCGACGGCCGTCCGGGCCCCAACTTCGCCGCCGGCGTGGATATCCACGCCGGCACGACGATCCTCGCGGAGGGCTGCCGCGGCAGCCTGGCCAAGCAGATGATCGCGCGCTTCGGTCTCGACCGGGACGCGGCCCCACAGACCTACGGCCTCGGCTTCAAGGAGCTGTGGCAACTCCCCTCCGGACGCACCACCCCCGGCCTGATCCAGCACACGGTGGGCTGGCCCATGGACAACCAGACCTACGGCGGCAGCTTTCTCTATCACCTCGACGAGGACCGGCTGTACATCGGCTACGTGGTCGGGCTCGATTATGAGGACCCGCGTTTCTCGCCTTTCGAGGCCTTCCAGCAGTTCAAGCATCATCCGGAAATCGCGGCGCTGCTCGAAGGCGGCGAGATCGTTTCTTCCGGGGCCCGCACGATCATCGAGGGCGGCCTCCAGGCGCTGCCACGCATGGACATGCCGGGAGCCCTGCTCATCGGCGATGCCGCCGGGACGCTCAACGTCCCCAAGATCAAGGGCGTGCACCAGGCCTTCCGCTCGGCCATGCTGGCCGCCGACCACCTGGCGGACAGCGGCTCGCCGGCCGGCTTCGATAGCGCCTTTCGCAACTCCGCAGGCGGCCGGGAACTGCACAAGGTGCGCAACATACGACCCGGCTTTTACCGCGGGCTGTGGCTCGGCATGGCCAATGCGGCGCTGGAGACCGTGCTCGGCGGACGCAGCCCGTGGACGCTGCACACCCGTGCCGACTGGGACAGCCTGGAGACGCGCGCCACGGCAAAAGCGCACGGCGAGCAGGCGGCAATGGCGGCCGACTGGCAAGCCGAGCGCGTCCTGCCACCACGCGACCGGCTGGCCAGCGTGTATTTCGCCAACACGGCGCACGAGGAATCACAGCCGGTGCACCTGCGCGTCGCCGACACCTCGATCTGCGCCACGCGCTGCGCGGAGGATTACGGCAATCCCTGCACGCGCTTCTGCCCGGTCGGCGTCTACGAGATGGTGGACGACGGCGAAGGCGGACGCCGCCTGCAGATCAACGCCTCGAACTGCGTCCACTGCAAGGCCTGCGACATCAAGGACCCCTACCAGATCATCGACTGGGTGACGCCCGAGGG
>CAYTXS010000120.1:0-4807 GCA_964441585.1 uncultured Thioalkalivibrio sp. | reverse complement strand
AAGGCGACGCGCGAAGTCGATGCCGGGCTGGAGACAATCGAAGTCGATCTGCCCGCGGTGATCACCGTCGACCTGCGTCTCAACGAACCGCGCTTCGTGAAGATGCCCGACATCATGAAAGCGAAGCGCAAACCGCTGGACATTCGGCCCTTTGCCGAGCTGGGCGTCGAGCTGCCACCGCAACTGGAAACCGGCCGTTACGAGCCGCCCCCGCGGCGGCAGGGCGGCGTCAAGGTCGAATCCGTCGAGGCGCTGGTCGCCGCGCTGAAGGACAAGGGGATCCTGTCATGAGCACCGTATTGCTGATCGCCGACCACGACGGCAAGAACCTCAACACGGGCATTGCGCGCTCCGTGGCATGCGCGCGGCAACTGGGCACCGTCCATGTGGCGGTGTTTCATGCGCCGGATGAAGATGCGGCCTGCGCGGCCGCCGCGAAACTCGACGGCGTCTCGCGGGTGCTGTCGATCAGCGAGCCGGCCAACGAGGGCCCGCTGGCCGCCGTGCTCGCGCCGCAGGTGGCAGCACTCGCCCGCGAACACGAAGGCGGGTACGACTACGTGCTGGCCCCCTCGACGACGTTCGGCAAGGATCTTCTCCCGCGGGTCGCCGCCCTGCTCGGCGTCCCGCAGGTGTCCGACCTGATGGAAATCATCGACGCGCGCACCTTCAAGCGGCCGATCTACGCCGGCAATGTCATAACGACGGTCAAGGTGCCCGACGGCATCCCCGTCCTGGCCACGGTGCGCATCGCCTCCTTCGCTGCCGTCGATGACGGCGGGGACGCACCGATCGTCTCCGCCTCGACGGATGCCGAGTTGCCGACGCACACCCGCTACATCGGGTTGTCCGCGGCGGGCGGCGGCGACCGGCCGGACCTGCAGAGCGCAGCGCGTGTCGTCGCGGGCGGCCGCGGCGTGGGCAGCAAGGAAAATTTCGAAATCGTCTATCGGCTGGCCGACAAGCTCGGGGCCGCGGTGGGTGCGAGCCGCGCCGCCGTGGACGCCGGCTATGTGCCGAACGACATGCAGGTGGGCCAGACGGGCAAGATCATCGCACCCGACCTGTATATCGCGGTCGGCATCTCCGGCGCCATCCAGCACCTGACCGGCATCAAGGACGTCGGCTGCATCGTCGCCATCAACAAGGACGGCGATGCGCCGATCTTCGAGGTTGCGGATTTCGGCCTGGTGGGCGACCTGTTCCAGTTGCTGCCCGCCCTGGAGAAGGCGCTGGACGGTTCGTAATACTTCAGCGGTCACGATGCTTGTCCGGCCGAGCCCTCCTCGACGTAGAATACGTCCTCGAGGGCCACGCCGAAGTTTCCGGCGATGAGGAACGCCAGTTCGAGCGACGGATAATATTTCTCCCGCTCCAGCGCGATCACTGTCTGCCGGGTGATGCCAACTGCGTCGGCCAGCGCCTGCTGCGTCATCTCGCCGGAGCGAAAGCGCAGTTCGCGGATGTGGTTCCTGATGACCAGCTTAGCCAAGTGCCATCCTCCGGTAGCCAACCACGATGGCGCCATAGTAGACGGCGTTGGCGATGACCCAACCAGCGAACAGCCAGTGAATCGCGGTCATTGCCGTGAGTGCCGGCACCTGCAGTTGGGCGACATCCGTCGCGGGCGACTGGCCGGCGGTCTGCAGATGTACGGGGATTGCATAAATGCAGAACAGGATCCAGCAAAACACTGCCGCTGCCAGCACGATACCGGACAGTTTCGCGGCCTTGAGTTCGATGAAGCGGTCCAACTCGTCGATCGGCGGCGTGTCGCCGCGCAGCCGCATGGAACGGGTGACCAGCGCGTTGACGATATGAAACACCGCCAGCACCACGCCGAGACCGGCCGCGGCGACCCAGAACAAGCCGACTGCCGCCATGGGGTGTTGCGCAACAAGAAAAAAATATGGCAGGTAGGCGCAGATCACTGCGACGAGGCTGGCCCAAGCGCTTTTTTCGTGAAAACTCATGACTTCGGTGTCCTCCGGGTGGACTGCTGGTGATCGACGGGTGGTTGGAAACTTGAATGTACGTTATAGCGGACTATATGTCATGTCCACCGTACATTGTCGTGCAGCGCGAAATGCTCGCTGACGCCTCTCCGGCGCCGAACCAGGCCCCGCGCGCATGCTAGTCTTCGCCCATAATCGAGCGGGTTCCTGTGATGCACCACGAGCTTCTGCGATGAACGACGCGCCCCTTTGGCGGCCATCCGCCGCGCGCGTCGAAAACGCCCAGGTGACGCATTTTTTGAATTCGGTCAGCGGCGTGCTCGCCCCGTCCCTCGAGAACTGGGACGCGCTCTGGCAGTGGAGCATCGATCACCCGGAACACTTCTGGCCCGCCGTGTGGAAATTCTGCGAAGTGAAGTCGTCGCGCCACTGGGACGTGGCGCTGGAGGATCCGGAGGCCATGCCCGGCGCCCGCTGGTTCACGGGGGCACGTCTCAATTTCGCAGAGAACCTCCTGCGCTTCGAAGATGACCGGCCGGCCCTGGTGTGGCGCGGCGAGGACGAACAGCGCCGCAGCTTCACTTACGCCCAGCTGCACAACGAGGTGGCCCGGCTCAGCGAGGCGCTGCGGCAAACCGGCGTCGGCCCCGGCGATCGCGTCGCGGGATTCCTGCCAAACTGCCCGGAGGCTGTCGTCGCCATGCTCGCGGCAACCAGCCTCGGTGCCGTGTGGTCGTCTTGCTCGCCCGACTTCGGCGTGCAGGGCGTGGTCGATCGCTTCGGCCAGATCCGGCCCAAGGTCCTGTTCACGGCCGACGGCTATCGCTATAACGGCAATGCCATCGACTCGCTGGCGCGGATCGCCAGCGTGCTCGAACAAATCGAGGATATTGCGCATGTGGTGGTCGTGCCTTTCCTGCAGGCCCGGCCAGACACCTCGGCGCTGCCGCGAGCCGTGGCCTGGGCCGACTTCCTGTCCCCCACCGGGCAGCTGGAATTCGCCCAGCTGCCTTTCGATCACCCGATTTACATTCTCTATTCCTCCGGCACCACGGGGGCCCCCAAGTGCATCGTGCACGGCGCGGGCGGCACCCTGCTCCAGCACCTCAAGGAACACCGCCTGCACACCGACATCGGCCGGGACGACGTGCTGTTCTACTTCACGACCTGCGGCTGGATGATGTGGAACTGGCTGGTGTCTGGGCTGGCCAGCGGCGCCACCCTCGTGCTGTACGACGGCAACCCTTTCCATCCCGGCCCCGAAGCCCTCTGGAAGATGGCTGAGGAAGAAGGCATCACCGTATTCGGTACGAGCGCCAAGTACCTGGCCGCCGTCGAGAAGGCCGGCTATGAGCCCGCCCGGCACCACCGGCTCGCGTCGTTGCGCGCGATCCTCTCGACCGGATCTCCGTTGATGCCGGCTTCTTTCGACTTCGTCTATCAACAGGTCAAGGCCGACGTCCAGCTCGCCTCGATCTCGGGCGGCACCGACATCGTGTCCTGTTTCGCGCTCGGCAGCCCGGTGCTGCCCGTATACCGGGGCGAACTTCAATGCCGCGGGCTCGGGATGGCGGTGGCGGTCGTCGACGAGGCTGGGCGGCCGCTAGCCGATGAGCCCGGCGAACTGGTCTGCACGCGACCCTTTCCTTCGATGCCGGTCGGCTTCTGGAACGATCCGGACGGCAGCCGATACCACGCCGCCTACTTCGAGCGCTTCGAGAACGTCTGGCACCACGGCGACTGGGTCCGCCTGACGCCACAGGGTGGACTTATCATCTACGGCCGCAGCGATGCCGTGCTGAACCCTGGCGGTGTGCGCATCGGGACCGCAGAGATCTATCGCCAGGTGGAGGATTTCGAGGAGATCATCGAGTCGCTCGCGATCGGCCAGGACTGGGGGGACGACCAGCGCATCGTGCTGTTCGTCCGCCTGCGCGACGACGTCGTGCTGGACGACGCTTTGCGACAACGCATTCGCCAGCGGATCCGCGCCAATGCCACGCCGCGGCATGTGCCTTCCAGGATTCTCCAGGTCGGCGACATTCCGCGCACGCGCAGCGGCAAGATCGTGGAGCTGGCCGTTCGCGACGTGGTCCACGGGCGGCCGGTCAAGAACACGGCGGCGCTCGCGAACCCGGACGCGCTGGAGGAGTTTCGCGACCGGCCGGAACTCGCTGGCGACTGATGGACGCCGCCGACAGCGCTCGACTGCCGGTCACTCCGCTGGCGCGTTACGGGGCCGAGATTGCGCGCTTCGACTGGGTACGTGACCCGGATCAGGCCGCCGCAGTGCAGCGGCTCGATGCGCTGCACCACGCGCTCGTCACGGCGCCGCCACACAAGAAGCGCTGGTTCCGCAAAGCCCAACCCGTCGACCCCGTGCGCGGACTCTATCTATGGGGCGGCACCGGGCGCGGCAAAACCTGGCTGGTCGACCTGTTCTACAAGTGCCTGCCGTTTCCCGAGAAGACCCGACGCCATTTCCATCGTTTCATGTCCGATGTCCATGCCGAGCTGCGGGTGCACGCCGACCATGCGGATCCGTTGGCGCTGGTGGCCGACGGCCTGGCAGCGCGAGCCCGGGTGATCTGTTTCGACGAGTTCTTCGTCTCAGACATCGCCGACGCCATGATCCTCGGCCTGCTGTTCGAAAAACTGTTCGCGCGCGGTGTGACGCTGGTGGCCACCTCGAACGTGGCGCCGCAGGATCTTTACAAGGACGGCCTGCAAAGGACCCGCTTCCTGCCCGCGATCGAGCAACTCGAACGCCATACCGAAGTGTTCCATATCGGCGGGGAAACGGATTACCGCTTCCGCCTCCTCGAGCACGCAGACATTTATCGAGTGCCGCT
>CAYTXS010000119.1:0-7174 GCA_964441585.1 uncultured Thioalkalivibrio sp. | reverse complement strand
TGACGCGGACGATGGACTGGTGGGGCTCCATCGCCTCCATCGGCCTGGCCCAGGATCACGCGCTGCACACCACGGTCATGCCGTTCATTCTGCGAGGGGCGAACCTGCTGGGGATCAACTCGGTGGCGACGCCGCGGCCATTGCGCCTCGCGGTCTGGGATCGCCTGGCAACCGGTCTGAAGCCGGCGCACCTGGACCAGATCGCGCACAGAGTCGTCACTTTAAGCGAGCTTCCGGGGGTTTTCGGCGAATATATCGACGGCCAGGTCCGAGGCCGCACGCTGGTGGACCTGCGGCACTGAGCCGGCTCACACAATAGCGCCGCCGGGCTGCTAAAATGATGCGCTGCCCACATCGCAGCGCCCGCCCCGGAGGAAGCCCCTGATGCCCAAGATCCAGTCTGCCGGCGCCCGCTTCCGGGCAGCCCTGGAAGGCGAACGTCCACTGCAGGTCGTCGGCACCGTCAATGCCTACAGCGCATTGCTCGCCGAACGCGCCGGCTACCGGGCGATCTATCTTTCTGGTGCCGGCGTCGCGAACGCCTCGTTCGGCCTTCCGGACCTCGGCATGACCAGCCTCAACGACGTCTGCGAAGACATCCGGCGCATCACGGGGTCCACTGACCTGCCGCTGCTGGTGGATGCCGATACCGGCTGGGGCACGGCCTTCAATATCGCGCGCACCGTGCGCGAAATGGAGCGCGCCGGGGCCGCCGCCCTGCATCTGGAGGATCAGGTTTCGGCCAAGCGCTGCGGTCATCGGCCGGGCAAGGCGCTGGTCTCGAGCGCGGAGATGTGTGACCGGATCCGCGCGGCCGTGGACGGCAGGGACGATGGTGCCTTCGTCATCATGGCGCGTACCGACGCGCATGCCGTCGAGGGCCAGGCGCAGGCCGTCGACCGGGCGCTCGCGTACGTCGATGCGGGCGCCGACATGATCTTCGCCGAGGCGCTCAACACGCTCGACGAATATCGCGAGTTCACCGCTGCGGTGAGCGTCCCGGTGCTGGCCAACATCACGGAATTCGGCCAGACGCCGTTGTTCACCACCGACGAACTCGCCGGAGCCGGCGTGCGCCTGGCGCTGTATCCCCTTTCCGCGTTCCGCGCGATGAGCGCCGCCGCGCTGGCGGTGTACGAGACGTTGCGGCGCGAAGGCACGCAGCAGGCCGTCGTCGACACCATGCAGACACGCAAGGATCTTTACGAGGTGCTCGGCTACCACGAATACGAGCGCAAGCTCGACGCGCTGTTCTCTGCGGACGGCGCGACCAGCAAAACAGGAGAACAACAATGAGCAAGGACAAGAAAGCCGGCGGGCTCGCGGGCGTCTCGGCCGGCCAGACCGGCATCTGCACGGTCGGCAAGGAAGGCGCCGGGCTGACTTACCGCGGTTACGACATCTACGATCTCGCTGACCATGCGCGTTTCGAGGAGGTCGCTTACCTGCTGCACTACGGCCGCCTGCCGGCCCGCGGGGAGCTCGACGCCTACGTAGCGCGCCTGCAGAAGCTGAGAGGCCTGCCGGAGAAACTCAAGAACGCGCTGGAAGCGATTCCCGGCGACACGCACCCGATGGACGTGCTGCGCAGCGGCTGTTCGCTGCTCGGCAACTTCGAGCCCGAAGTGGACGATCTTCCGCAGGTCGACGTTGCCGACCGGCTGCTGGCGGCGTTTCCGTCGATACTGCTCTACTGGTGGCGCTTCCACCAACAGGGCGTGCGCATCGACACGGTGACCGACGACGACAGCGTGGCGGGCCATTTCCTGCACCTGCTGCACGGCAAGCCGCCATCCGATTTCCATCGCCGTGTGCTCGACGTGTCCCTGATCCTGTATGCGGAGCACGAGTTCAACGCCTCGACGTTCACCGCCCGGGTCATCGCGGCGACGTTGTCGGATTTCCACTCGGCGATCACCGGCGCCATCGGCGCCCTGCGCGGTCCGCTGCACGGTGGCGCCAACGAGGCCGCCATGGAGCTGATCGAGCGATTCGACAGTGCGGCGGCCGCCGACCAGGGTATTCGCCAGCTGCTCGCCGACAAGGCGAAGATCATGGGCTTCGGCCATCGTGTCTACACGACCTCCGATCCGCGCAACAAGGTCATCAAGGCCTTTGCGAAGCAACTCGCCGACGAGCGTGGCGACACGGTCATCTTCCCGGTGTCAGAGGCCATCGAGAAAGTCATGTGGGACGAGAAGAAACTGTTCCCCAACGCGGATTTCTATTCCGCCAGCGCGTATCACTTCATGGGCATTCCGACGCCATTGTTCACGCCGATCTTCGTCTGCTCGCGGACGACCGGATGGGCCGCGCACGTTATGGAGCAGCGCGCCGACAATCGCCTCATCCGCCCGGCCGCCGACTATGTAGGCCCCGGATTGCAAAGCTGGACACCGATCGAAGAGCGCGGCTGAGCCGCGTCACTCACAAGGAGCAGACATGTCCGCCTCAGATATCCGTTCGGCCCAGCGCCCCGATCCCGACAAGGTCCTGGTCGCCATCGCCGATTACGTGCACGGCTACCAGATCGACAGCGCCGCTGCGCTGGAAACCGCCCGTTACTGCCTCATGGACACGCTCGCCTGCGGTTTCCAGGCACTCGACTATCCGGCGTGCACCAAGCTGCTCGGCCCCGTGGTGCCGGGCGCCACGCTGCCCGGCGGCGCCCGGGTACCGGGCACGGCCTGGGAGCTCGATCCCGTGCAGGCCGCGTTCAACATCGGCGCGATAGTGCGCTGGCTGGATTTCAACGACACCTGGCTGGCGGCGGAGTGGGGTCATCCCTCCGACAACCTCGGCGCGATTCTCGCCGTGGCCGATTACCTGTCGCGCAAGCAGGTGGCCGCGGGCGAGCCGCCACTGAAGGTCCGTGCCGTGCTCGAGGCCATGATCATGGCCCACGAGATCCAGGGCGTCCTGGCGCTGGAGAACAGCTTCAATCGCGTCGGTCTCGACCACGTGCTGCTGGTGCGGATCGCCTCCACGGCGGTCGTGACCAAGATGCTCGGCGGCAGCCGCGAGCAGATCATCAACGCGGTATCGAACGCCTGGATCGACGGCGGCGCGCTGCGCACCTATCGTCATGCGCCGAACACCGGCTCGCGCAAGAGCTGGGCGGCCGGCGATGCGACCAGCCGCGGCGTGCGCCACGCGCTCATCGCGCTCACCGGCGAGATGGGGTATCCCTCGGCGCTGACCGCGAAGACCTGGGGTTTCCAGGACGTCCTGTTCGGCGGCAAGGACTTGTCCCTGCCGCAGGACTTCGGCAGCTACGTGATGGAGAACGTGCTGTTCAAGATCTCCTTCCCGGCCGAGTTCCACGCCCAGACGGCGGTCGAAGCCGCGATGAAGCTGCACGCCGAGGTTCGCGACCGGCTCGACGACATCAAGGAAGTCGTCATCGAGACCCAGGAGCCGGGCGTGCGCATCATCGACAAGACCGGCCCGCTGGACAATCCGGCGGATCGTGATCACTGCATCCAGTACATGACGGCCATCCCGCTTATCTTCGGCCGCCTGGTGGCGGCCGACTACGAGGACGCCGTGGCGCGCGATCCCCGTGTGGATACCCTGCGCGACAAGATGACGGTGCGCGAGAACGAGCGTTTCACGCGCGATTACTACGACGCGGACAAGCGTTACATCGGCAATGCCGTGCAGGTGTTTTTCAAGGACGGCAGCTCTACGGACCGCGTGGAGGTCGAATTCCCCATCGGCCATCGCAAGCGTCGCGCGGAGGGCATCCCTGTGCTGGTGCGCAAGTTCGAGAACAGCCTCAGGGACAAGCTGGACGGGGACCGCTTCCGCACGTTGAAGTCGCTGTGCGCCGACCAGCAGAAGCTGGAGGCTACGCCGGTGGACGCGTTAATGGCCCTGCTCGTCAACGATTGAGCGGCAACGGGCCGGCAGCGAAAAAAGCCCCCGCGGACGAGTCCGCGGGGGCCCGATTCACCGCCTGATCCGGACTAGTCGCTGCCGTACTTGGCCTCGTAGGCCTCGTCCCACTGCGGGACCACAGTCCTCAGGAACTCGGCTTTGTCTTCCTTCATCCTGGCGGCGTCCAGACCCACCGCGGCCTGGGCCGCTGCCTTGGTGGAGATGTCCGGCAGAACCACGGCCGAGGTGTGGCCGTGCCGCGCGAGAATCTGGGCCAGCATGACCCGCGCGTCGGCCGCGCGCTCGAGGGAGGAAGCCAGTTCCTGCAGCGCTTCGGTGGGGTTGTGCGCATGCACGCCGTGTGAGGCGATCGCAAAATCCCAGCGCCACTGCGCGTGCCGGATTGCGGTCAGGGGATCTTTCATTTCCTCCTCCGAGGCCCCGGCCTGCCATGCCGCTGCCGCCTCGTAGTGGGCGCGTACCAGCTGACCCTCCGCTTTCAGCTTGGCGTCGTTGACCATCTTCTTGTAGTCGGCCACCACCGCCTCCAGGTCATCCTTGCTCTGCTCGTGGCAGCTGCCGCAGGAGGCCTCGAAGTTGTCGAAAGGGTTGCCGATGTTGTGGTTGCTGAACTTCCTGCCGTCCGCGTCCTCGATGCGCGGCATGTGGCAGTCGGAGCAGGACACGCCGTTACGCCCGTGGGGTCCCCGGAGGAAAGTCTCGAATTCCGGGTGCTGCGCCTTGAGCATCGGCGCCTTGGAAACGCCGTGCGTCCAATCGGTGAAGTTCAATGCGTCGTAGTAGGCTTCCATCTCCCCGGCCGTCGTGCCCATGTCCCAGGGGAACTTCACGAACTTGTCATCGGTGAAGTAGTACTCCACGTGGCACTGGCCGCAGACCATGGTCTCTTTCTGCGCGCGGCTCGCCTCGCCCCACTGCCAGTCGATGGCTTCGAAGCCGCGGGTCGTAAAGGGCGTCGTAATGGCCAGGCGGCCGTTGGCTTCGTGACAGCTTCCGCAGCCGATTGCGTTGTTCATCTCGTCGCCGAGCCGGGCCCACTTGCCGCTGAAATAGTCCTTCTCGCCCTTTTCGGCGATGTAACGCCCCACGTCCGGGGTCTTGCAGGACCAGCATGCGGTCGGCATGGGGCCGTCATCGGGGCCCGTAGGCGCACCCGTGCGCAACGTGTCTCGAATGTCATCGACCGAATATGCATGGCCCCGGGCCTTGTTGTAGTCCTTGGCGAAACCGTAGCCGGCCCACAGGACGACCAGGTTCGGGTCCTCCTCGAGGACGTCGACGACCTCGCTGCTCGCAGAAGTCTGCTTCCAGCTCTCGTACTGGTTCTTGAATCTTTCCTCGTACTTGCTGCTGTCCGCGTCCATGAATTGGACCGCTGCATAAACGCTCGTCGCGAACAGCGCCAGGAGCGATGCGATGATCCAGGTTGCTCTACCGGTCATGATGTTCCCCAACAATTGTTGCACATTGTAGGCATCAATTTACCGGAGAATTATTTCTTTCCGCTGCCGTGGGTTTTACGTATTCGCCAGACACTTGGCGAGATGTGAATCCCCAAGGGGGTTGCCGGGCGAACATAGTTACGCAAGTCTTGAAGCACGCAAGGAGAGTGGCATGCAGCTGAAGGGTTTCATCGCCGGCGCCGCCGTGGTTTCGCTGGCCTGGCTGGGCTCCACGGCCTGGGGCAATTTTTCTGCCGAAACGCAGGCGCGCTCGACGGCATACGCGCCCGGCGCGCACGGCGCCGCGCAGGGCATGACCGACGCGGAGAAGGAGGCCCACGTGGCCGAGATGCGCCACCTGATGGAGGCACACCGCAACCTGGGGGTCTGCCCGTATTCGGGCCGTAGCGCCCAAGGCGCGGTGCCGCGGGAGGCCGCGCCGCTGCTGCGCCAGCGGAGTCAGCCGGTAGAAATCTAGCCCGTCAGGCGGCGTTAATTCGGTATACTTGCGGGCCCACGTCGCAGGGGTCCCGGTGGACACAGCCCGCATCCAGCACCTGATCGAGGACGGCCTGGCCGCCCTGCGCCTGGCCGAGCCGGCCGGCCTGACCGGGCGGCTGTGCGCCTACCTGGCATTGCTGGAGAAATGGAACCAGGCTTATAACCTCACGGCCGTGCGCGTGCCCGAGGACATGGTGCCACGGCATATCCTCGACAGCCTGGTCCTGCTGCCGTTCGTCGGCGGCGGGCGGGTGGTGGACGTCGGCACCGGCGCCGGGTTGCCGGGCCTGGTGCTGGCCATGGCCAGTCCCGGCCAGGAATTCGTGCTGCTCGATGCCTCCGGCAAGAAAACCCGCTTCCTGGAGCACGCGGCAGCCCGCCTCGAGCTCGACAACGTCGCGGTGGTCAAGGGGCGGGTAGAGGATCACGCCGACCCGCAGGGCTTCGGGGTGGTGCTGAGCCGGGCCTTCTCCTCCCTGGGCGATTTCCTGCGTCTTGCCGGCCACCTGGCGCGGGGCGGCGGGCGGCTGCTGGCAATGAAGGGCGCCCTGCCCGAAGCCGAGCTGCAGGCGCTGCCCGCTGGATGGCACCTGTGGGCCGTTCATAAGTTGACGGTGCCGGGCCTGTCGGGCCGCCGCCACCTGCTCGAATTCTGCCGCAAGGACGCCACGACGTGACCCGGATACTCGCGATCGCGAACCAGAAAGGCGGAGTCGGCAAGACGACCACCGCGGTGAACCTCGCCGCCTCCCTGGCCGCGACGCGGCGCCGGGTGATGCTGGTCGATCTCGATCCCCAGGGCAACGCGACGATGGGGGCAGGGGTGGACAAGCGGGAGCTCGAACTGTCGTCCTGTGACGTGCTGCTCGGCGAAGCGGCGGCCCGCGACGCGATCGTGCGCACCGACCCGGGTGGCTTCGACCTCTTACCGGGAAACGAGGACCTGACGACCGCCGAGGTGCGCCTCATCAACGAGTTCGGCCGTGAGACCCGCCTGCGTGCGGCCCTCAAGGACATTGCCCAGGAATACGATTACGTCCTCATCGACTGTCCGCCCTCGATCAATATGCTGACGGTCAACGCGCTGACCGCCGCAACCGGGGTGCTCATTCCGATGCAATGCGAGTATTACGCGCTTGAGGGGCTCTCGGCACTGGTCAACACCATCGAGCAGATTCGCAGCGCCGTGAACCCGCAGCTGCAGATCGAGGGGCTGCTGCGTACCATGTTTGATCCGCGCAACAATCTTGCCAACGAGGTGTCCTCGCAGTTGATACTGCATTTCGGGGATAAAGTGTTCCGCACCGTGATCCCGCGCAATATCCGCCTCG
>CAYTXS010000118.1:0-7424 GCA_964441585.1 uncultured Thioalkalivibrio sp. | reverse complement strand
GCGCGTCCACGGCGGGCGGCACGTCCCATGGCGCCAGCGGCGACATGATGCCGCCACCCGCCCTTGAGGCGCCGCCGGCCACCCGGTCGCGTTCCACCAGGACGACCTTCCGCCCCGCGATCGCGCAGGCCCGCGCTGTGAGCATGCCTTGCGCGCCGCCACCGACCACGATGACGTCCGCTCTGCCTTTCCCGGTGTCTCGCATTGCCATGGCCGCACCTTAAAGCTTCCGCATATCTGCGGGGAAGCGGCAGATTCCGCAACTGCCACTCGGCGGGCTTTGGCGGCAGGCTGAAAGCCGGGAGGAACGCCATGCATCGTGCATCCGGAATCACGTTGATCGAGCTGCTCACCGCGCTGGCGGTGATCGCCGTGCTGGCCGGCCTGGCGGTTCCGGCGCTCGACGGGCTGCTGCTCAATGCGCGACGCGCGGCCGCGATGGAAGGCCTGTTCAGGGCGGCCTGGCTCGCGCGCACCGAGGCGCTGCGGCTGGGCCGTCCGGTGCTGCTCTGCGGCTCGGCCCTTGGCGACGGCTGCGATGGCGACCCGAGGAGCTGGACGGCCGGCTGGTTGGTCGTGCCGGCCGATCCGCCCGAAGAGGTTTTGCGCCGTGGCGGCGGTATCGCCCGCGCCGGTGCGCGCCTGCTGTCGAATCGGAGCGCCTTTCGTTTCGAGGCCGCGGAACGCCGCAGCACCAACGGCACGCTCGTGTGGTGCGACCGGCGCGGGGCGGCCGCGGCACGGGCCATCGTGATCTCGCCCACCGGCCGCCCGCGCCACGCGCACGGCTCGGGGTCCCTGGAGTGTTCGCCGCCATGAAGTCGCGCGGCATGGTCATGACCGAAGTGCTGGTGGGACTGCTCGTGCTGGGCCTGGCCGTGACGGCCGTACTCGCACTGGCGCTGAACGCTTTCGCGGCCATCGGGGAGGCACGGCGGACGGACCTCGCGGCCGGTCTCGCGGCGGATCTCGCCGGCCGCGTGCGCGCCCTGCCCACGGTGGACTGGACTACCCTGCCCCCGGCGCTGCCGTGCGGCGCGACCTGTGCGCCCGCCCAGCTTGCGGCGCTGGAGCTGGCGCAGTGGCGTGCGGTCGTCGCCACTACGCTGCCGGACGGCCGCGCCGAACTGGTGGGCGGCGGTCCGACTCAGTTCGTGGTGACGCTCGCCTGGACGGACACCAGTGCCGAAACTCGCGAGCTGAGCCTGGGGATCGCGCGATGAATCCCCGCCCCCGGCTCGCCGGAATCACGCTGCTCGAAGTGATGGTGGCCATGGCGACCGGGCTGGCGCTGGTGCTGCTCATGGCCACGCTGCACGCACGAATCCTCTATCTCGGCGGCGAGGCGAGCCGGGCCGCGGATGCCCAGGATGCACTGCGGATCGCGCTCGCCCTGCTGGAGTACGAAGTGGCCCATGCCGGCTACTGGGGCCCGGTCGGATCCGCTGCACAGATCGCCGGGCGCAGCGGCGATGCCGCGCCGCTGGCCGTGGCCGTGGCCGGCGACTGCGGCCCGCGATGGGCCATCGACCTCGATCGCCCTGTCGAGGGCTGGTCGGCCGGCTGGCCGTTGAGTTGCACGCCGTTCGCCGGCGCGTCCGCCACCGGGGGGGCGCTCGTGCTGCGGCGGGTGGAGACGCAGCCGGAAGGTCCGGAGGCGGGCCGGCTCCAGGTGTATGCCGATCCCTGGGCCGGACGCCTGGCGGTCGCCGGCACGGCCGCCGCGCCCGGCGAACAGATCCACTCCCTCGTGGCGCGTGCCTACTACATCAGTCCCCGCTCGACGGGAGACGTCAGCCGCCCGTCGCTGCGCCGTAAAACACTGCAGCGGGGACCGCGGGTGATCGACGAGGAGATCATGCCCGGCATCGCCGGCCTGCAGCTCTGGTTCGGTGAGGACCTGGATCCGCCGGGGGCGCCCGGACACGGCCTGCCCAACCGTTTCGTCGCGCCGGAAGCCGCCAGCGGGACGGTGGTTGCCGTGCGGATCAGGTTGGTGGCGGACGACGCCGCGCAACTCGCGCTGAGCCGCACGGTGGCGTTGCGCAACGGACCTGCCCCATGAGCGCCATGGGTACCCTGGCCAGGCGCACTCCTCGGGCACAGGGTGCGGCACTGGTCGTCGTGCTGGTGCTGACCGCCGCGGGCATGGCGCTGTCCTCGGCCGTCGCCAACACCGCGGCGCTGGAGTTCACGATGGTCGACGGCGGCCTCGCCCGCCTGCGCGCGATGGAGGCGGCCGAAGCCGGGCTCGCCGCCGCGCTGCGCGCACGCGCCTGGTCTGCCGGGGCGGCCTGGAACGCGAACGGCACCCTGGCCGGCGGCAGTCGGTGGACCGTCCAGGTGCAACTCGTCGCCGCGCGCGTGGACCCGCCCCCGGCGCCCGTCACCTGGCGCTTCGACATAGAAAGCGCGGGGCGTCACGGCGCGGCGCGCGTGGTCCTGATGCAGTCCTTCGACGTGGAAGGCGCCCTGCCCGGCCATCCGAGACGGGTCGGCTGGCGCCAGGTGGACGACGCGCCATGAAGCGCGGGTTCACGCTCATCGAGGTCCTGGTCTGCGTGGTCATCGTCGCCCTGCTCGCGACCATCGCGCTGCCCTCCTGGCGCGCGGTGGTTACCCGCAGCCAGCGGGGCGACGCGACCGCCGCGCTGTATGCCCTGGCCACGGCCCAGGAGCGCTACCGCATGGTGCATGGCGTTTACGCCGCCGCAGCAGCCCCGGCGCCGCCCGTCGGGCTGGGATTCGCGAGCAGTGAACGGGGCTGGTACGAACTGCGCATCGAGTACGCCGACGCCACCCGCTTCACCGCCACCGCCCGCCCCCGCGACGGCGCGCCACCGGCATCGGATGCCGACTGCCGGCTGTTCACCATCGATCAGACGGGGGTGCGGGGCTCGGTGCCGGAGGGACCGGATACCTGCTGGCGCTAGTTACCGTCCAGGACAAGGCGGCTCAGGCGGAGCGCAGGACCTTGGGCAGGGAGAACACGACGTGTTCCTCGCGCCCGAGAATTTCCTCGGGCACCTCGCCACCCCATTCCTTGAGGCGCGACACGACCTGCTGGACGAGCACCTCCGGTGCCGAAGCGCCGGCCGTGACACCGACCGTGCCGCACGCGTCGAACCACTCGCGGCGCAGGTCGTCGGCGCCGTCCACCATGTAGCCCGGAATACCCGCCTTGAGGGCGATTTCCGTCAGGCGGCTTGAGTTGGAACTCGTCTTGGAGCCGACCACCACGATGGCGTCGCACTCGGCGACCAGCGACTTCACTGCGTCCTGGCGGTTCTGGGTCGCATAACAGATGTCTTCCTTGCGCGGGCTGGTCAGGGCCGGGAAACGCGCCTTGAGGGCATCGATGACTCGTGCGGTGTCGTCCACCGACAGCGTCGTCTGCGTGACGAAGGCCAGCCGCTCAGGATCGCGCACTTCGAGACGCGCGACATCCTCGGGATTCTCCACCAGGAAAATCTCCCCGCCCTGGCTGCGGTCATACTGGCCCATCGTGCCCTCGACCTCCGGATGGCCGGCGTGACCGATGAGAATCACCTCGCGACCTTCCTGGCCGTAACGAGACACCTCCATGTGCACCTTCGTGACCAGCGGGCAAGTCGCATCGAACACCTCGAGCCCGCGGCGTTTCGCCTCCGACTGGACGGCTTTCGACACACCATGCGCGCTGAAAATAACGGTCGCCTCGTCGGGCACTTCGTCGAGCTCATCGACGAACACCGCGCCGAGATTGCGCAACCGCTCCACGACGTAGCGATTGTGGACGACTTCATGGCGCACGTAGATCGGCGCACCGAAGAGTTGCAACGCCCGCTCGACGATTTCGATTGCGCGATCCACACCGGCGCAAAAACCACGTGGGTTGGCAAGGAGTATTTTCATGGCCCGGATTCTAACCGAAACGCGCAGCTTCGGTGCCTGCGCCGCGGCGACGCTTATGCGCCAGGAACGCCAGTCCCGCCAGGATGCCGCCCAGCGCACCATACAGGTGGGCATCGGTCACGACGGCGCCGCCGATCAGCACCGACACCGGGCTGCCGCCCGCGGCGAACCACTCGAACGACAGCTTGCCCGCCAGGGCCAGCAGCAGCACCCCCGACACCCAGGGTGTCGAGCGCAGGCCCGCGATCGCCCCGGCGGCGAGCAAACCATGCAGCACGCCGGAAAATCCCACGTACCACTGCACCCCGGGCGACCACAGCGCCAACCCGCCACTGACGGCCACGACGCTGATACTGGCGGCCCAGAGCCATCCGGCGAGCGGCATCGCCCTGCCAATCGCAGCGCCCAGCATGGCCGCGGCCAATGCATTGAGACCGAGGTGGATCCAGCCCAGGTGGACCAGGTGCCCGCTCACGATCCGCCACGGCTCGGCGAGCAACAGCCCGCGCTCCCACCGCAGGGCCCCGCCCGCATCCAGCGCCTGGAACAGCACGGCGACGGCCAGCACCAGCAACGACACCAGCCATGCGGCGCTGCCGACCGTGCGATGTGAACTGGACATCTTCGCAGCCCCCTGGCACCAATTTAATTTTGTGCGAAGCGTCTTCCCCCCCGCGGGACGACCCGCGCGGCTGATCAGTCGAAGCGGAAATCCTTCGGCGGCGGCGGCAACACCACGTCGGTCGGGGGTTCCTGCTCGAGTGTTTCGAGCAGGACCTCCACGGCCTTCTCGATACTCGGATCGCGTCCGGCGGCGATCGCCTCGGGGCGATCGATCACCTCGATATCCGGCGCCACGCCTTCGTCCTCCACGGCCCAGTTACCCTCCGTGTCGAGGAAACGGAAGGTCGCCGGAATGATGTTCGCACCGTCTGCGAGTTCCGGATTGCCGCTGATGCCGATGAGCCCGCCCCAGGTACGCGTCCCGATCAAGGGTCCGAGGCCCAGTTTGCGGAAGTAGTAAGGCAGCGCATCGCCGCCGGAACTCGCCAGTCCGTTGATCAGCATCGCCTTGGGACCGTCGTGCGACAACAGGGGGCGCCGCTGCGGTTCGAAACCCCGCCACACCCAGTAGTTCAGCGGCGTGCGCGCCAGCATCTCGATCATGCGGTCGGGAATGAAGCCGCCGCCGTTGTAGCGGTCGTCGATGATCAGCGCATCCCGCCGTGCCTCGGCGAGCATGCCCTTGAGCAGCTCGCGGTTGCCTTCCACGGCCGTATTGGGCACATGGATGTAGCCGATGCGCCCGCCCGACAACTCGTGGACCATGCGCCGGTTGCTCGTCACCCAGTCCAGGTAGCGCAGGTTCACCTCGCTGGTGACTGTCCGGATGCGTTCCACGCGCGCACCGCGCTCGCTCGCCCGGTCGTTGAGCGTCAGCTCCACCACCCGGTCGCCCTTGTTCTCCAGCAGGCGGTAGAAATTGTCCACGCCGCGCGTGCTCACGCCGTCGACCGCGAGGATGAAGTCGCCCTCCGCTGCCGTCACACCGGCCTCGGTCAGCGGCGAACGGTAGTAGTCGTGCCAGTTCTCCCCGGGGTAGATCCGGGCGATGCGGAAGTAGCCAGACTCGTGCGCCTCGATCAAGGCACCGAGCATCCCTGCGGGGACGCGCTCGACCTTGGGCATATCCGGACTGCTGTTGACGTAGATATGACCCGCATTCAATTCACCCGCGAGTTCGCCGAAAATGTAGTCCAGGTCCGCACGATGAGCGACATGCCCGACCAGCGGGGCGTAACGTTCGCGAATCGCCTCCCAGTCCTGCCCGTGATGGCCGGGATCCCAGAACCAGTCGCGCAGGATGCGCCAGCCATCGACATAGATCTGCTGCCATTCCACCCTCGGATCGACGCGCATTTCGAGCTTGTCGAGATCGAGCGCCGTCTTGTCCTTCTCGATGCCGGGCTTGGCGTCGGCGATGCCGAACTTGTCCTGGTGCCGCCACAGCACTTTCTTGCCGTCGGCCGACAGCGCGTAACCGGAGATCCCCTCCAGCACGGTCTCGGCCTCGCGTTTCTCAAGATCGTAATGGCGCAACTGGGCACCGTCGCTCCCGACGGCTACAAAGAACACGCCGGCCTCGTTCGCCGTCAGCCCGACATAGTTGCCCGAGGGCACGTCGAGGGCGACGACGCGGTCGTTGAAGCCTGCCACGTCGAACTTGAGCGGCTTGCTGCTGTTCTTCTTGCCGTCATCCTCATCCTTGCCCTGGGTCTCCGCCTGCGCGGCACCCACTTCATCGCTGCGCGGCCGGTTGAGCGCCGGACCATCGGCCGCGAGGGTCGCAGCGAAGACGCGTGACGCGTTGTTGTAAAGATAATTGAACTCGTAGGACGAGAACACCAGGTTCCAGTCGCGCGTCGAGGTGAAATACAGGTAGCGCCCTTCCGGATCGAACGCCGGGCTCTGCTCGTTGGTGGCGTCGGAAGTGAGCTGCATTACCTCGCCGTCGCGCACGGAGTAGGCCCATATCGAACTGTTGTAGCTCTCGTTCACCTTCGTGTAGGCGAGCCACTGGCTGTCCGGCGACCAGACGTACTGTGTCAGGTCACGGAACGAAGCGTTGGTGTGCCGCGTGGTGTCGATCTGCCGGACGCGTCCAGAATCGACATCGACCAGGCTCAAGCGATTGGCGCTGTCCGCATAGGCCAGCATCTTGCCGTCCGGGGACCACACCGGCGGGAAACGCCAGGTGTTGCCATCCCGGGTGATGCGCTTCTCTTCGCCGCTGCCATCCTGCGGCCGCAGGTAGATCTCGTATTCCCCGCTGGCATCGGACAGGTAGGCGATGTTCTTGCCGTCCGGCGACCAGCTGACGCTGATCTCGCGTGCGCCCGGGGATCGCGAGATATTGCGTATTTCGCCGTGTTCGGCCGGCACCGTGAAAATCTCGCCGCGCGCGCCGAACACGGCGCGCTCGCCCTGCGGCGCGATGTCGAAACTCTCGATCTGTGCCGTCACGTTCTTGAAGCTCGGCAAGGCGTGTGGGCGATCGCCGCGCACCTCGATCGGGATGCGCCGCGTCTCGCCGGTCGCCGGTTCATGCAACCAGACGTAACCGCCCTGCTCGAAGACGATGCGTTGCCGGTCCGAGCTCGGCCACAGCACGTCGAAATCGTCGAAGCTGGTGACCTTGCTCAGGTTGGCGCCGTCCAGGTCCATGACGAACAGGTTGAGCGTGAAGTCGCGATCCGAGACGAAATAGATCCGCCCGTCCACCCACATCGGCTGATGATCGGTGCCGACGAAATCGGTCAGCTGGCGGGAGGTATTATTCGCCAGGTCATAGGTCCAGACGTCCTGCGCGCGGCCGCCGCGATGGCGCTTCCAGGTACGGAATTCACGATCGATAGGCGTGTAGACGTAGAGCTCGCCATCCGCGGAGAGCATTCCGCCGCCGGTCTCCGGCGGACCCAGCGGCTTCTCCATGCCGCCTTCGAAGGGGACGAGAAAAGGCACGCCGTTCC
>CAYTXS010000117.1:0-7434 GCA_964441585.1 uncultured Thioalkalivibrio sp. | reverse complement strand
TAAGGCTTGTCATTCCTCCGGAACTTGCCTTTGGCGACCGCGAAGTCGGGATGATCAAGCCCGGCTCCACATTGGTTTACGAGCTCGAGCTCGTTTCGATCGTTGAGTGAGCTGCACTCCGATCAGGCGTCGCAGGTAAACTTCGCAGATGAAAATACTGAAACTGCTGTTCATTGCCTTGGCCGGATTAACGGCATGGGGACTTCTCGTAGGCTATCTCGCACTCAACGGCGCCTGGATGACGCCGGTCGCCGCATCGGGTGACGCCGCCGCGTTCTACGAGTGGGCCGTGGGCCAGATGGAGTCGAGCAACAAAGGAAGCTCGGCGCTGGTGCTGCTGCAAGACGGAGAGGTCGTCAAGGAGCACTTCTCCGGTCCGCAGGCGAGCGTCGATGAGCACACCCTGTTTCCAATGGCATCCTTCAGCAAGTGGATTGCGGCACTGGGGGTCATGTCGCTCGCCGCAGACGGGCGGATCGACCTTGATGCGCCGGTTTCGGAATACCTGGAGCGGTGGAACCTGCCTGCGTCGGAGTTCGACAACGACAAGGTCACCGCGCGTCGGTTGCTCAGCCACACGGCAGGGCTCACCGATGGCCTCGGCTTCGGTGAGTACGGCGCCGAAGAAGTGCTGCCCACGATTGACGAGGAGCTGCGCAATCCGCGCGCTTCCAGCGGTGAATCGGTCTCCGTGGCGGTTGGCGTGGAGCCGGGAAGCGAGTTCATCTACTCGGGTGGGGGTTACCTGGTGCTGGAACTGCTGGTCGAGGAAGTGACCGGCATGAACTTCGAAAAATACATCCAGGAAACGATTCTTGATCCGCTGGGAATGCAGCGCAGCACCTACGTCGGCCTTGCCCGACTGGAGAACGTATCGCCCTCCTACGGTATCGACGGCGCCATCGGTCCCTCCTTTCAGTACGCCTCGGCAGCCGCCACCGGCCTCTCGAGCACGTCACATGACCTCGCACGGCTCGCCAGGGCAATGCTTTCACCTGCGAACGGACTGCCGCTCCAACGGGCCTCGATCGAGTCGATGCGGGAACCGTATGGCTTCGTCATGGGCGCCGGAATATGGGGGCTTGGCACCATGTTGTATGCACCTTCCCCGAACGGCGATTACGTCTTCGGGCACGATGGCGCTAACGATCCGGCCATCAATACCGCCGTGCGCCTGAATCCGGACAATTCCGATGGGATCATCGCCCTGGTTTCGGGCCATCCATCACTCGCCTCGAACATCAGCTCGGAATGGGTGCTGTGGCAGACCGGTATGCCGGACCTTCTCCAGGTTGAGAGAGCGATCAACAGCGGAATCGCGCCGTTTCTCATTGGCAGCCTGGTCCTGTTGCTCGCCTTGTTCGCCTGGTCGCTGCGTTGGCGGTCCGCCGGGAGCCGCGGCTAGTCGGTGTCCATCGACCATCTGCCAAAGTGGAATGCGGCTGTTCCCCAGGGAGAAAGAAATGAACGAAATATTTCGACTCAGGACTTTCGCAATGTTCGTCGCCGTCTCGATGCCCTTACTGGCTGTTGCGGACGAAGCCGGACAACGTGTCGACTACCTGAGCTTCGCCCAGGGCGCCCTTCCCGTCGCGCTGGAGGGTGATGCCGCGGTGTTGAAGGTGGGTATGGAACAAGCTCTGCTCGCCATCGACGGCAACGATGGCGGTTACGGGTTGACGCCAAAGCCGGGGAGCGCGGAGACGCGCATTTCTTTCGTTTACCAGTTGCCGGCCTTGACCACGTTCACGGAGTTCGCCATCCCGAATGTGCTCGAGACGCCTAGTCCGTCGCAGACCTTTGTGAAAAGCGTGGAGATCGCCGGCTCGGGCAGCGGAGTCGAGGGTGATTTCGGCATCCTGGCCACGGCAGCGCTTGAAACTCATGCTGCGAAGGACCAGGTGACGTCCATTCCAGTCATGGACGAACGACCTGTCCGCTGGGTGCGAGTGACTTTGGCGGGCGGCATCGACATCCAGCGCGACAAGACATTTTTCGAGTTCAGCGAGATCCTCGGTTACGGGACGCAGGAAACCGTGCCGCAGTCCGAAGCTTTCCACGGCAAGTGGAAAGGCCGGGGCGTTCTGCTGGAACTCAAGCAAGAGGGCGCACTTGTTTCCGGTTGCTACGATCGCGCCGGCGACCTGGAAGGCACGGTCAGCGGCAACCTGCTGCGCGCCACCGGCAACACCCGCACAGGCGATATTCCGAGCACCTTCGTCCTGGCCGTGGGAGACAACGGCAATATCACCGGTGTCCGGTCCACCAATGGCGCACCCTTCCGGCTTTACTCCGGCGATGCCGCGCCCGGCATCACGACCGAGTGCTCCGAGCAGGAGGTGCAGCCGCTGGGTTGCGGTGCCGTCATCCATGGCATCAATTTCGACTTCGACTCGGCGACCATCAGGCCGGAGTCGGACGAGCTCCTGGCGGCGCTGGCCACCGGGCTGAAGGACTCGGACGCGGCGGCGATCACCGTCATCGGCCACACCTCGAGCGAGGGTTCCGATACCTACAACGAGAAGCTGTCACAGCGGCGGGCCGAGGCGGTGGCGGCGGCGATCGTCGAGCGCGGCGTCGATGCCGGGAGTGTGTTGGCCGAGGGGCGCGGCGAGCAGCAACCGATAGCAGACAATGCCACCGAGGCCGGACGCTCGCTCAATCGCCGCGTCGAAATTGGCTGCCGCTAACCCTGATGAGTCACGGCATATGAACTCACGGCATATGAACAAGGTCTGCATCGTCGGAGCTTCCGGAAAGCTCGGCAAATACATGGTGCAGCATGCGCTGGACCGTGGTTACGAAGTGGTCGGGGTTTGCAGGCAGAAAAGCGTCGCCAAGCTCGATGAGTTCAAGGGACGTATCATCATCGTTCCCGGCGCGACGAACGACCGGGATGTCATAAGGCGCGCTGTTTCAGGCTGCGACGGCGTGTTGACGGTTCTTGCGCCCTGGGGCATCCAGCAGTATTCGTCAGGCACAGCGCAAGCCGTGCTGGATTTCGCAGAGCCCGATGCGCGCCTGGTGTTTTCCTGCGGCTGGCACATCAGCCTGGACGGGAAAGACCGGTACTCCTGGAAATTGAAAGCGGTCGTGGCGATTATCGGTCGCCTGGCAAGGTGGCTGCGCCTGGTTGAACTCGACGACCAGGTCGAGGCATGCAACAGAATATTCAATAGCGACACCAGGTGGACGGTGGTGCGCGGCAGCGACCTCGAGGAAGGGGAGAGCCAGGGCCTGCCGGTGTGGAGCCGGCATGTCGGGGACCCAATACTCGAGAGTAACCTCACGCGCCGAATCGATTTCGCGCTGTTCATGGTCGAAGCACTTGATAATGATGACCTCATCCACGAGGCTCCGGCTATTGTAGGTCGTCAATCCCCTTCTGCGCTGGCGCACGAACCAAAGTCATAAGCTTGCGCCCGGGCCGTAGATGTAATGCGTCTCCAGACAGGAGGTCCCGTCCGTGAACGAAACCCTCGTCATCATCGGGCCGGGCTCGATGGGCACCGCGATCGCCCGGCGTGTTGGCGCCGGCAGGCACATCCTGGTCGCGGACCTGCGGGCGGAGAACGCCCACGCCGCGGAGCAGATGCTGCTGGACGCGGGGTTCCAGGTGAGTACGGCGACCGTGGATATCACGGACCCGCCTTCCGTCCGGGCGCTGGCCGAGAAGGCCGCCGGACTGGGTGCGGTCACCGGCCTCGTTCACGCCGCCGGCGCCTCACCGTCGATGTCCCGGCCCGAACTGGTGGTCCGCGTCGACCTCTACGGCACGGCCGTCGTGCTGGAAGCGTTCGGCGAGGTGGTGGCCCCCGGGGGAGCCGCGGTGGTCATAGCGTCCCAGGCCGGGCATCGCCTGTCGGCACTGACGCGTGAAGAGGACAAGGCACTGGCCACGACACCTGCCGAGGAGTTGCTGGAGCTTCCCATGCTCCAGCCGGAGCGGCTCGGGGACACTTTGCACGCCTACGAGCTCTCCAACCGCGGAAAGGCTCTGCGGGTCCAGGCCGAAGCGGTGCGCTGGGGGCGCCGCGGGGCAAGGGTCAATGCCATCAGCCCGGGTATCGTGATGACCCCGCTCTCCCGCGCCGAACTGGCCGGTCCTCATGGCGACGGCTACCGGCGGATGATCGAGCGCTGTCCCGCCGGCCGCGCCGGCACCGCGGACGAGGTGGCGACGGTGGCGGCCTTGTTGATGGGGCCGGATGGGGCTTTCATCACCGGCAGCGACATCCTGATGGACGGTGGGGCTACCGCGGCTTTTTTCCATGGGGACGTCAACCTTCGGTGAGCGTCCTGGTCTTCTCGATTCCGCAGCCGGAGTCTCTCCATTGAAAAAGCGCAACGTCATTTTCTTGATCGCGTCACATGGCATGGTCGCAGCATTCGGCTTTGCTGCCGGCATCTACGCGCTGCCGATCCTCATCGCTCCGGACGCACCGACCGTGGCGGAGGTGTCAGCAGCGGCCCGGTCGGCGACCTATACTTCAGAGTTTCACCGCAACCTGGAGGACAGTGACGCGTTGCACTGGGGCGAGGGCCAGATCACGGTAAGCAAACACTCGATTACGCACATGGGCAGGCTGGCGCCAGGCCCGGATTACAAGCTTTACCTTGCGCCGGAGTTCGTCGAAACCGAGGAAGCCTTCGAGCGCCTCAAGCCCACCATGGCGCTCGTCGGCGACGTGAACACTTTCAACAATTTCGTCGTGGCGGTGCCGCCCGGCGTGAACCCGTCCGACTACACCAGCGTCATCGTGTGGTGTGAAGCGTTCGGTGAGTTCATCACCTCCGCCAGGTACAAGTAGCTCGCGTCTAGCGTTGATATGGCGATTTTCTTGTTCATCGTGGGCCTGGCTTTCCTGATTGTCGGCGCCGAAGCGCTGGTGCGCGGCGCCTCACGCCTGGCCGCAGTTCTCGGCATCTCGCCCCTGGTCATCGGGCTGACCGTCGTCGCCTTCGGTACCAGTTCCCCGGAGCTTGCGGTCAGCATCAAGTCGGCGCTGTCGGGCCAGGCCAGCATCGCCGTGGGAAACGTGGTCGGAAGCAACATCTTCAACGTGCTCTTCATTCTCGGCCTCTCGGCGATGATCGTGCCGCTGGTCGTATCGCAACAGCTGGTGCGACTCGATGTCCCGCTGATGATAGCGCTCTCGATCCTTGTCCTTTTCCTCTCGCTGGATGAAAACATCAGTCGGCCCAATGGCTTGCTGCTGGTCACTGGCCTCGTCGCTTATCTCTGGTTCCTGATCTGTCAGAGCCGCCGCGAAAGTGCTGGTGTGAAGGATGCATACGCGAAGAATTTCGGCATTGACGGATCTGCCGCAACCGGCCGGCTCAAGGACATAAGCATGGTCATCGCCGGCCTTGCATTGCTAATCGTCGGCTCGCGCTGGCTGGTGGACAGCGCGGTGGACTTCGCTCGATACCTCGGCGTTAGCGAACTGGTGGTGGGGCTGACGATCGTCGCGGCGGGTACGTCCCTTCCGGAAGTGGTCACTTCGGTCGTCGCCGCGTTACGTGGAGAGCGCGACATCGCGGTGGGCAACGTGGTGGGCAGCAACCTGTTCAATCTCATGGGTGTGCTCGGCCTGGCCAGTCTCATCGCGCCCGCCGGTCTGGAGGTGTCACGCGCAGTCATCGGCTTCGATCTGCCGGTCATGATCGCGGTGGCGCTCGCGTGCCTGCCGATGTTTTTCACCCGTGGCGTCATCAGCCGGCCGGAGGGCACATTGCTGCTCGGCTACTATGTGGCCTACACACTTTTCCTGGTACTCGCCGCGTCCCAGCATGACGCGCTGCCGCGATTCAGCATGGCGATGGTGTATTTCGTGATTCCGCTGACCGTTGTGTTCCTGGTGATCACTGCACTGAGGGAGTTTCGCCGCAGGAAAAAGGGTCATGGATGATCTCGGTCTCCTGGTCGATCTGCACAAGCCGGGCCATCGACAGGGCCCGGGCGCGGACGCCGAGACCGAACGGGCGCTCGATCTCGCCGGGATCGATCGGTCTGCGTCGGTCAAGATCGCGGACATCGGCTGCGGCACGGGCGCGTCCACCCTGCTGCTTGCGCGGCTCCTGAATGCACGAATCACCGCGGTGGACTTTCTCCAGGACTTTCTTGACGTCCTGGAGGAACGTGCCGAGAAGCTCGGCGTCGCCGACCGCGTCTCGACCCTGGCGTGCTCTATGGACGAACTATCGTTCGCGGACGGAGAACTGGACGTCATCTGGTCCGAGGGCGCGATCTACAACATCGGCTTCGAAAAGGGCGTGGCAGGCTGGAAGCGATTCCTGAAACCCGGCGGCCTGCTGGTGGCTTCCGAGATCACCTGGCTCACCGACAGGCGGCCGGCGGAGCTCCAGGGACACTGGGATCGCGAGTACCCCGAGATCGATACGGCCTCGGCGAAGATCCGGGTGCTGGAAAAGCACGGCTACACGCCGATCGGGTATTTCGTGCTGCCGGAGCACTGCTGGCTGGACGAGTATTACCGGCCCATGCAGGCCAGGTTCGACGATTTCCTCGAGCGCCACGGGCACAGCGCCGAGGCCCGCGGCCTCGTGGCGGCGGAGCAAAAAGAGATCGCGCTCTACGAAACCTGCAAGGCTCACTTCGGCTACGGCGTGTATGTGGCGAGAAAGGTCGCATAATTACTCCGACCAGTTTCCTGCCATCGCAGTTAGCTTGGGAGAGACGTGACGACCCACGTAGTCGGCTCATTATTCTCCCGATCCTGCAGGCACCTTCGATATGGCTCCAATGCGACCCTCGATTTTCCTCGTAGCTCTGATGCTGTTCTTTTCTACCGCGTCAGCAGGCGAAGCTGCCCAGCCCGCGTAGAGCCCCGACGAACCCGTTTTCCCGGCGGAAACGGTTCGCGGATCAGCCCTTCAGTTTCGCTTTCGAGATTCCAAAGGTGCAGCCCCGGGAAGCCGGTTATTCCGGCCGGGTCTGGGCACTGATCGACCGGCACAGCTATTCGAACGCGACGACGGTTGCGGCGATCATCCAGGACTACGGCTTCGGCGTCATCCCCGGAGAGGAAACAGCGGACATCCCGACCAGTTATGCCTCATCAGCACAGTTCACGCTGCCTGCGACCGGAATCGCCGTGACCTACCCGAAAGCGTACTGCGTGCGGCCGAGTGGTCAAGAGGCCTTGCAAGGGGTGGTTCCCGACCACGCGCTGGAATTCGGGATCGCGGCCGGCGAGGAGGATCCCGCACTCCTCGGTCGTGTGCAGGACTACATCATTGCCCAGCGTCCGTGACCTCCAAAATGCCCGCCGGAATCGACGCTTTCGATCCCTGCGGAACCGGATAAGAATGCTTCTCATTCAGTTCTTTACTGCGTAAATGTCCTAATTGTTCAGGTCTCTGATGCAGACCAATATCTTGCGTGAGCATTCCGTCGGGAACCTCTAGGTT
>CAYTXS010000116.1:0-7437 GCA_964441585.1 uncultured Thioalkalivibrio sp. | reverse complement strand
GCAATTCGCGGTTCACCTTGTCCAGCTCGAGCGCCGACGCCGACACGCGCTGGATCCGTTCCAGTTCCGCGCGGACTTCGTCCAGTTCGGTCCCCAGCCCGGAGCGTTCCGCCTCGAGCGCGCCGCGCTCACCGGTGACCTCACGCAGGCGATCCTCGAGTTCGGCCACCCGCGCGGTGAGCGTCTGTACCCGGGCCGTAGCAGCCGCGAGCTGCGCGCGCGCGGCCGGCTCATCCATCAGGTAACGGCTCAGCACCCAGCCTTCGGTGCCAGCCTCGGTCCGCACCCGCGTGTAGCCGCTGGCCTCGTCGAACTCAAGGACTTCGAGGGGGGTGCCGCTGGGCAGCATCCGGATGATCTGGTGCTGGGTCGAGGTGCCGCTGCGCAACGTGATCTCGAGTCGATCCGAAACATAGCGTGTTTGCGCATCGGCGGCCGTCGCCGCCAGTGCGAGCAGGCACAGGACGAGGAATCTGGGTCTCATGTGTGAAGAAAGGCCTCTGCCAATGCGGGTAACACAAGGTACGGGAGGCCAGACGATCGAACAGGCCTCGCCGCTCGGAGTACAATAGGGCGCTTAATGACTTTGCGGCCTCCCCAGTGAACCTCACACGACCCGCTCTTGGCAACCCCGTCGCCGTCATCGTGGCGGTGCTCCTCGTGCTGCTGTTCGGCACGATTTCGCTGCTGCGCATGCCCGTGCAGATGATTCCCAATGTGGAACGGCCGATCATCGAAATTTCGACCAGCTGGCGGGCCGCGGCGCCCGAGGAAGTCGAGGCCGAGATCATCGAGCCCCAGGAGGACGCGCTGCGCGGCCTGCCAGGACTGGAGATCATGGAGTCCACGGCCAGCCGGGGCTCGGGCTCGATTTCCCTGACCTTCGACATCAACTCCTCGCTGGAGCGTTCCCTTATCGAGGTCATGAACCGACTCAACCGGGTGCCCAGCTACCCCGTGGACGTGGAGCAGCCCGTCGTGTTCGCGGGACGCGGCCGCTTCGGCAGCGCGATCGCCTGGTTCGCGATCCGTCCCCTGCCCGGCAACGACCGCGACATCACCGGTTACCAGGACTTCGTCGAGGAGATGATCCAGTCGCGCGTGGAACGCGTCGCGGGTGTCGCCAATGCCGACATCTACGGCGGGCGCAACAACGAGGTGCGGATCACGTTCGACCCCTACCGTGCAGCTGCGCTCGGCATCGACGTGCCGTCGCTCGCGCGGATGACTGGCGGCAACACGGATGTCTCCGGCGGCTTCAAGGATGTGGGCCGGCGTCAATACACCATCCGCTTCTCGGGCAAGTACGACCTGGACGAGATGAAGCACATGGTGCTGGCCTGGCGCGACGGCCGGCCGGTTCACCTGCAGGACGTGGCGGAGGTGTCCGTCGAGTTGCGCGATGCCCGCGGCTCGCTGAACCAGAACGGCGGCCCGTCGATCGCGATGAACGCGCAACCGGAACAGAACGTCAACGTCCTCGAGGTGATGGCCGACATCAAGGAAGTGATTGCCGAACTCAACGACGGCGTGGTCAAGCGCGCCGGGCTGTACATCACGCAGGACTACGACGAGACGCTCTACATCACCGATTCCATCAGCATGCTGCGCAACAACCTGCTGCTCGGCGTGCTGCTGGCCACGGCCGTCCTGTGGTGGTTCCTGCGACGCTGGCGGGCCACGTTGATGGTTGCGCTCGCCATTCCCATCTCGCTGTTCGTCACCTTCATCGCCCTCAATGCGACCGGGCGCACCCTGAATATCATCAGCCTGGCCGGGCTGGCTTTCGCGGTCGGCATGGTGCTGGACTCGGCCATCGTCGTGCTCGAGAACATCGTGCGCCTGCGGGAGAGCGGGCGGCCCAGCCACGAGTCGGCGCTGCAGGGCGCGTTGCAGGTGTGGGGTGCCCTGATCGCATCGACGGCGACTACGGTGGCCATCTTCCTGCCGATCGTATTCCTGCGCGACATCGCCGGGCAGCTGTTCGCCGACCTGGCGCTGGCCATCGCCATGGCGGTGATCGCGGCGCTGTTCGTCGCAGTGACGGTCATCCCCACCGCGGCGAACAACTGGCTGCGCAACACGCAGCTCGTCGATCCCCACCGCGAATGGTGGGATCGCGGTGCGGCGCTCATCATGCGCCTCACCAGCACGAAGCTTCGTCGCGCCGGGATCATCGGCGGGCTGACGCTCACCGCGATCGGCCTCACGATCACCCTGCTTCCGGAAACCGATTACCTTCCCGAGGGCCGGCAGAACTTCATTTTCGGCTTCATTCTGCCCCCGCCGGGCACCAGCGAGGAGGCCTCTCGCGAAGAATTCATCGACGTCGTGAACGAGCGGATGCGCGAACATCTCGAGGGTCGCAAGAGCCCGGCGGTCGAAAGCTATTTCCTCGGCGTCTTTGGCAACAGCGGCTTCATGGGCGTCCGGGCGCAAGACCGGAACCAGGTCGACGAACTGGTTCAAACGCTCAATCGCGACATTCTCGGCGGCTTTCCGGACACGCTCGCGTTCGCAAACCGCGCCTCGTTGTTCGGCCGGCTCGGCGGGGGGCGCGCCATCGACGTAAATATCCAGAGCCGCGATATCGAGAGCCTCCTGGAGGCGGCCAAGGTCGGCATGGGCGCCGTCGCCCAGGCCATCCCCGGCGCGACCACCCGCCCGGTCCCCGGCGTCGAACTCGCGGAACCGGAGTTGCGCCTCGTGCCCGACGAGCGTCGGCTCGCCGAGGCCGGCTGGGATCGACGCACGATGTCGCAGGTCGTTCGGGCACTGGGTGACGGACTCTATGTCGGCGACTATTTCGATGGCGAGCAACGGCTCGACATGATCCTCCGAGCCTCGAGCTGGGAGACCCCGGAGCAACTCGCCTCGCTGCCGGTCGCCACGCCCGACGGCGGGGTGCGGCCGCTCAGTGAATTCCTTTCTATCCAGCGGACGGCAGGGCCGGACCAGATCCGGCGTGTCGATCGACGCAGGACGGTGACGCTGATCGTCACGCCTCCCTCGGACATGGCGCTCGGAACCGCCATCGACCTCATCCGTGAGCAGGTCGATCCAGCCATCCGTGCGCAGCTGCCCGACGACGGCGACATCAGTTACCGCGGCACCGCCGACGACAAGGACAAGGCCATCAGCAACATGGCCCGCAGTCTGGGGCTGGCGGTGATCATTCTCTACCTGTTGATGAGCGCCCTGTTCCGCTCTTTCCGCGACAGCCTGCTGGTGCTCATCACGCTTCCGATGGCGCTGGTCGGAGGAGTCGTCGCGTTGCGCGTCACGGATCTGCTGACCTTCCAGCCGATGGACCTGCTCACGATGATCGGCTTCATCACGCTGATGGGCCTGGTGGTGAACAATGCGATCCTGCTCGTGGCACAGACGCGCGCCGCGGAACGCGAGGGCATGACGCGCACCGATGCCGTTGGACAGGCCGTGCGGTTCCGTCTGCGCCCCATTCTGATGAGCACCCTGACTAGCCTGTTCGGCATGCTGCCGCTGCTGCTGATGCCCGGCGCTGGCACGGAACTGTACCGCGGCCTTGCCGCGGTGATCGTCGGCGGCCTCGCGGTCAGCACCCTGTTCACGCTCGTATTGCTGCCCAGCCTGCTGCGGATCGGTGAAGATGCGACGTCGCCCGGCAAGGCCGGAGCCGAGCCGACGCAACCGGATCACGCCGGCGCCGCCCCTGCCTGAGATTCGACCCGGAGTCGCTCGCCCATGAAATCGTCCATGTTTCGCACCATGTTTCTTATTACGGCCGTGTTGCCGGCGCTCGCAGCCGCGCAGGGCGGGCCGCCTCCCGCCGTGGTGCGCGTCGCCGAGGTCCGGCTCGCCGAACTGGCCCCGAGCATCAGCGTCCCTGGGACGGTGATCAGCAGGAACGACGCGAGTCTCTCCGCCGAGGTCGACGGCCAGTTATTGTGGGTCGCGGAGATCGGCACGGAAATCCCGGCCGGCGAGCCGGTGGCGCGTATCGAAGATGCTCTGCGTATCCTGCAACGGGAGGAGTTCCGCGGCATCGTGGCCTCACTGGAGGCACGCGAAGGCTTTCTCAGCCGTGAGGCGGATCGCCTCGCCCGGCTGGCGGCCGACAACAATGCCGCGAAGAATCGCCTCGACGAGGTGGAAACGGAACTCCAGTCCGCCACCAGCGATCTCGCGGTGGCCCGTTCCCGGCTCCGTCAGGCGGAGCTGCAGCTGGAGCGCACGCGGGTGCGCGCCCCCTTCACCGGGATCGTCACCCAACGGATGAGCACCCCTGGCGAGCATGCGCGTGCCGGTGACGAAGTCGTGCGGCTCGTCGATCCCGACCAGCTGGAAGTCGTGGCGCGGGCACCACTGACGTCCCTCAGGCATGTTGCAGCGGGCAGCACCCTTGCGATCCAGGGGGAGCGGCACGGCGGCCCCGGCGTGATCCGTACGCTGGTGCCGTTCGGCGACACGCAGTCCCATATGTTCGAGCTCCGCATCGACGTCGCTGCGACCGACTGGCGTGTGGGCGAAAGCGTCCGCGTCGCGGTGCCCAGCGCAGCGCCGGAACAAGTCCTGGCGGTGCCGCGCGACGCCCTGGTGCTGCGCCGCGACGGCGCGAGCGTGTTCCGCATCACCGCAGAGGGTACCGCGGAACGGATCGAGGTCATTCCCGGGCTGGGCGCGGGCGAGCTTGTCGGTGTCACCGGACGACTCGCGCCGGGCGACCGTGTGATCATCCGGGGTGCTGAGCGCCTGCGCGAAGGGCAGCCGCTGACGATCGTGGAAGGCTAGGCGGACGCTCCGAACAGGCCGGGAAGCGCCTCCAGGTCGACGTTGCCACCGGAGAAGATCATGCCTGTGCGGCGTCCCGCGACCGGCACTCGACCGGTCAGCACGGCGGCGAGAGGCACCGCGGAGGACGGCTCGATGACGATCTTCAGCCGCTCCCAGGCCACCCGCATGGCAGCGACGATCTCGGCATCCGAAACGCGCACGACCTCGTCGACGTGCCGCGAAATGAGCGCCCAATTTCGCTCGCCGATCGAGGCCCGCAGGCCGTCGGCGATGGTGGTCACCTGCTCGAGCCGGACACGTTCCCCCGCCTGCATGGACTGCCAGCAATCGTCGGCGCCCGCGGGCTCCGCTGCCACGATGCGGATCTGCGGATTGATCGCGCGAGCCGCGAGCGCGCAACCCGAGACCAGTCCGCCGCCCCCCACCGGCACCAGCAGGACGTCAAGCTCACCGGCCTGCTCCAGCAATTCCAGCGCGGCGGTGCCCTGGCCGGCGATGACGTGGCTATCGTCGTAGGGGTGCACGACGGTCGCTCCTGTTCGTTCGACCAGTTCAGCGAGTTTCGCCTCGCGATTCGCCAGTCCGGGCGCGCAATCGACCACCTCCGCGCCGTAACGCGAGATGGCGGCGCGCTTGAAAGCCGAGGCGTCGGTCGGCACCACCACCCGGGCCGCGATACCGCGACTTGCCGCCGCGAGCGCCAGCGCCGCACCGTGATTGCCCGAGGAATGCGTCGCCACGCCCTGCGCCGCGCGCGCCCGGTCGAGAGCCATGACCGCGTTGAACGCGCCGCGCGCCTTGAATGCGCCACTCGCCTGGAAGTTCTCGCACTTGAAAAACAAACGGGCGCCCAGTTCGTCGTCCAGGCTCCGCGACGTCAGCACCGGCGTACGATGCACGAACGGCGCAATCCGGGCGGCGGCCGCGAAGACATCGGCCTCCGTGGGCAAGGCCGTCACGTCCGCCGCCACACCAGCACCCGGTTGTTCGCCGGCATCGGCTCGACGTGTGCCAGCTCGAAACCGGCCAGTGCCGCGAGCTGCAACAACCACGCGAGGTCGCGGATGCCCATGCCGTTGCCGCGGGCGCGCAGGTCCGCATCGAAGGCGGCATTGCTCTCGCTGGTGTGCCGGCCCTGATCCATGAACGGGCCGTAGAGAAAGAACGGTGCCGCTGGCGGCAGTCGCTCACCGAGGCCTTCGAACATCGCGACCACGGCGGGCTCGGGCATGATATGTGCCGTATTCGCGCTGTAAGCGGCGTCTACCGGGCCGAGCTCGGGCCATTCGTCCGCCAGCGTGTCGAGCGCCAGGGGCCCCTCGATGTTGGCGGCAGCACTGGCCTCGATCCAGCCCCGAATCCCGGCATGGTTCGCCGGCAGATCGGTGGTCAGCCACATGAGGTGCGGCAGGCGCGGCGCGAACCATGCCGCATGCTGTCCGGTGCCGCTACCGATCTCTACGACGCGCCTGGCGGCCGCCAGGCCGGGCGCAATGAATGCGAGGATCGGTTCCCGGTTGCGCTCGCACGCCGGCGAGTGCGGCAAGGCGTTCATGGCAGGCGCAAAAAGTTTTCGCGGTAGTAGCGCAGCTCCGCGATGGAGTCGCGGATGTCCTCCAGCGCCAGGTGTTGCGAGTCCTTGTGGAAGCCGCTCGCGACGTCCGGCGCCCAGCGGCGCGCCAGTTCCTTCAGCGTGCTGACGTCGAGATTCCGGTAATGAAAGAAGCGCTCCAGCTCGGGCATGCAACGCGCCATGAAGCGCCGGTCCTGGCAGATGCTGTTGCCGCACATTGGCGACGCGCCCGGCTCGACGTGGCGCTCCAGGAAAGCGAGCGTCGCCAGTTCGGCCTCGCGCTCGGTCACGCGGCTGGCGCGGACGCGCTCGGTGAGCCCGGATTTGCCGTGCTGACGCGTGTTCCACTCGTCCATGGCTTCGAGTTTGGCGTCGTCCTGGTGGATTGCGATCACGGGTCCCTCGGCAACGATATTCAGTTGCTTGTCCGTCACCACGGTGGCGATTTCGATGATAGAGTCTCCGAACGGGTCCAGGCCCGTCATCTCCAGATCGATCCAGATCAGGTTTTCGGCGTCTTTCATAGTCTCGGCAGGCCGCTCCTTGCAATCATCGAATTCTAACAGAGCGCCAGGTCCGATCGCCCAGGCGGCGCCGACCACGGGACGCGTGGTCGCCTCCTACGGCCAGAGGATGATCGTGGAGGATCCTTCCGGTGTCCGCCACCGGGCCTTCGTCGCGCGACGCGGATTGCGGATCGTCTGCGGAGACCGTGTGCGCTGGAGCTTCTCGGGAGAGGACGGCGAAGTCGCCGTGCTGGACCGCGAGCCGCGCCAGACCGAACTCAGCCGCCCGGATTCCCGCGGACGGGCGGAGGTGCTCGCCGCGAATATCGACCAGGTGGTGGTGGTGTGCGCACCCGAACCCGCGCCGGATCCCTTCATCATCGACCGCTACCTGGCCGCTGCTGAAGTGATAGGGGCGAAAGCGATCGTGGCCTGCAACAAGATCGACCTGCCGACCTCGGACGCCGTGACCTGTCTGGATGAGTTCCATGCAGTGGGCTACCCGACGCTGCGGGTCAGTGTAGTGGCGCAGGAAGGCCTGGAGTCGCTGCGGACCGCGCTCGCGGGACGCACCAGCATCCTCGT
>CAYTXS010000115.1:0-7442 GCA_964441585.1 uncultured Thioalkalivibrio sp. | reverse complement strand
TGCGCAGCGACATCCTGCGCAAGATCTGGAAGGCGTTCCACGACGAGGGCATCGAGATTCCTTATCCGCAACGTGATTTGCACCTGCGCAGCGCGGAGCCGTTGCGCGTCGATCTCGGAGAGCCGTCGGGCGGCTCCCGGGGCACGGCATCTTGAGCGCCAGGCAGGGCCTCGGTCCGGGCGCCTTCGAGCCGCCCCCGCCGGGCGCACGTTACGAGCCTTACATCGCGCATGGCGCAAATCTGCAGGAGTTCACGCTCAAGGCGATCGGGCTGGGGATCTTGTTCGGCATCGTCTTCGGCGCGGCGAACGCTTATCTGGGTCTGCGTGCCGGACTGACGATCAGCACGTCGATTCCCGTGGCGGTCATGACGGTGGCGGTGTTCAGAGCCCTCGAGGCCGCGGGGCGCCGCGGCACCATACTCGAGGCGAATCTCGCCCAGACGGTCGGCTCGGCATCCAGCTCGCTGGCGAGCGGCATCATCTTCACGCTCCCGGCCCTGTTCCTGTGGGGCCTGTCGCCCGATCTCCTGCAGATGACCATGCTCGCGATGTGCGGCGGCGTGCTCGGCATCCTGTTCATGGTGCCCTTGCGCCGTTTCCTCATCGATCGCGAGCACGGCCGTCTGCCTTACCCGGAGGGAACGGCCTGCGCCGAGGTGCTGGTGGCGAACGAGGTCGGCGGCGGGAATGCCCGCTTCGTGTTCATCGGGCTGGCCGGCGGTGCGGCATTCAAGGCATTGACGTCCTGGGCGAGGGCGATTCCGGATGCGGTCCACATTCGCCTGCCCTGGCCGCGCAAGGCCGAGATCGGCATGGATCTCGCGCCCGCGCTGTTCGGCGTCGGCTACATCCTCGGACCGCGCATCGCGGCCGTCATGGTGGGCGGCGGGCTGCTGTCCTGGCTGGTCGTCATTCCGTTGCTCGACTGGTGGGGTGCGACGCGCACGCTGCCGCTCTATCCCGAGACCGCCTTGCTGATGATTGACATGACGCCAGCGCAACTCTGGACACGTTACGTGCGCTACATCGGCGCCGGTGCGGTCGCGGCGGCGGGAATCATCACGCTGGTGCGCAGCCTTCCGGTCATGGTGGACAGCTTCCGCATCGGCTTCGCCCAGTTCAAGAGTCGGCGGGGCGCCGATGCGGTGGCCGTGGCGCGCACCGATCGCGATCTGCCGCTGCGGTTCGTGGGCATCGGTGTGCTGCTCGTGATCGGCGTCCTGGCGTTCGTGCCCATACCATTCGGTGAGGTGGGCGGAGTCGGGCATCGGCTGGTCGCGGCGATCCTCGTGGCGATCTTCGCGTTCTTCTTCGTCACCGTCGCGTCCCGGATCGTCGGCCTCGTGGGGGTCACCAGCAACCCGACAAGTGGTATGACGATCGCCGCGCTGCTCGGCACGGCAGGCGTTTTCCTGGCGATGGGCTGGACGGATATTACGGGCAAGGCGGCTGCGATCACCGTCGGCTGCGTCGTGGCCATCGCAGCTTCCATTTCCGGCGACACGTCGCAGGATCTCAAGACGGGCTATCTCCTCGGCGCCACGCCCCGCCGGCAGCAGGTGGGTGAACTGGTGGGCGTGCTCACATCGGCCGTTTTCGTGTGTCTTGCCGTGCTGCTCCTCGCCGAGACGTTCGGTTTCGGCAGCACCGAATTGCCTGCCCCGCAGGCGACACTCATGAAGCTGGTCATCGACGGTGTGCTGGACCAGTCGCTGCCGTGGGGGCTGGTGGCCGCCGGCGTGGGAATTGCGGTGGGGTGCGAACTGCTTAAAATCCCATCCCTGCCGTTCGCGGTCGGCGTCTATCTTCCTGTGTCCACCATGACGCCCGTGTTTCTCGGCGGCCTGTTGCGCTGGTGGGCGGAGCGCAGCGCCCGTGGCCCCGACGAGGCGGGCGACCGGCGCGAGCGGGGGATTCTACTTGGGAGCGGTTTCGTGGGCGGTGAAGGCCTGTTGGGTGTCGGCATTGCGGGAGCGGCGTTCGTGCTCGGACGACGACCCCTCGGCCTGGGCACGGGCTGGCTGGGTGGAGAGACCGCGGCGATGCTGGCCGGATTCACGGCGTTCATGGCGTTCGCAGCATGGTTCTACCTGCAGGTGAGGCGTCGTGCGGACTGAACGCGATCGGCTGCATGTGTGTGGTTCATGGCGTTCGCTGCTGCTGGCGGCGCTGCTGGTCCTGTCGTTGGCCGCGCCCGTATCGGCGGCACCGGACCCGGCAGCGGTCGCGGAAACCATCCGCCGCGCGGTGGAGCAGCTCCGAAGCACGGGTCAGGTGACCATCGCCGGACAGCACCTGCGCTCGGTGCAGGCCTTGCCCGAGATCTACGAGTCACGCGGTTTCTCCCTGCTGTGGACTGATCCGGCTAGCGAGGCGGCGCTGCTTGGAGAGATTGCGGCCAGCGCCGGCGAGGGGCTCGCCCCGGCCGATTATCATTTTGCCGCCATTCGCGGCGCGGCTGAGCGCCGCACTGCGGAACCCGATGATCCGGCGGCCGCGGCGACGGTCGATTTGCTCATGACCGATGCACTGTTGCGGCTGGCGACGCACTTCTACTTCGGCAAGGTCGATGCGGTCACCGGCCGGCCACGATGGGACCTCGAGGGAGACATCCGGGGCGAGTCCGGGCCGATGCAGATCGCCGCGATGGCGTCGGGATCCAATCTCGCTGCACGGCTGGCGGAGTTGCGTCCGTCACAGCCGCTCTACGGGCGTCTGAAAGGGGCGCTGGCGCGGTATCGACTCATCGAGCGCGAGGGGGGATGGCAGCCGGTGCCGGCCGGCCGCGTGCTGCAGGCGGGCATGGACGACCCGCGAGTGACATTGCTGCGACGCCGGCTTGTATTGAGCGGCGATCATCCGGCAACCGACGAAGAGTCGTCGATTTTCGATCCGGGCCTCGAGCTGGCGTTACGGCGATTGCAGGCCCGCCATGGTCTCGAGCCGGATGGATTGTTTGGCCCCGCGAGCATGCGGGCGGCCAACCGCTCCGCCAGTGAGCTCATCGATGTTCTCCGGGCGAACCTCGAGCGGGCGCGCTGGGTGCTTGCGGATGTCCGCGGCCGCTTCCTGGCCGTGGATCCCGCCAGCGCGCAGGTTTCGCTGTTGAGTGGCGGCCAGGCCGTGCTTGCGCAAACGGCGACGTTCGCGCCGGGAAGCCGCACAGCGGCCGAGTTCCGCAGCGATTTGCGCTACTGCGTGGTCCATCCCGACTGGATTCTGCCGGCGGAGCTGGTCCGCACGCAGGTGGCGCCCCTTGCGCGCCGGCGACCGGCGGCCCTCGAGGCGCGGGGTCTGCAGGTGTTTTCTGCCGATGGCGAGCCCATCGACGCGGCGCGTGCCGACTGGTCACGTCCGGAAGCGCTCATCGTCCGCCAGATTCCGGGGCCGCCGAGTTTCCTCGGCGTGATCCGCTTCGCCATGCCGAACCCGCAGGGCCTGTTCCTGCATGGCGGGCCTGAAGAGGGCGAGTCGCTGCCCGGCGCCATCCGTATCGAGGATCCCATCGCTTTCGCGCGTGCGCTGGCGGGTGCACCGGCGACCTGGTCGCAGGAAGTCCTTGGCCAGGCCTTGGCCGGCGGCATACCGCAAACACTGCAGCTGGCCGTGCCCATTCCAGTGGTCTATGCCCCGTGGACGGCCTGGATCGATCAGGACGGCAAGGCGCATTTCCGCCGCGGTTTCGCCGAGCGCGACGAAATGATCGTGGCCGGGCTGCGGGCCGGCGCATCGAGATAACACGCGGGACCGTCCGCGGCAGGCAACGCTGCGGCTTCCTTTGCTACGCTGCGCTGTCCGCGCATAATCGGGATCTGATCGCCAGGAAAGCAAGACATGGAGCAACTCTCCGGCCTCGACGCCGCATTCGTGTACCTCGATTCACGCAACGCCCCGATGCATGTCGGCGGCGTGCATATCTATGAGCCGGTCGCCGGGGCCTTCGGCTTCGATGAATTCCGCGCGCATATCGAGGCGTGCCTGGACGGGTCGCCGCTGTTTCGCCGCCGGCTCGTGGAAGTGCCGCTGCATCTGGGCCGCCCGTTCTGGATCGAGGATCCGCACTTCGATCTCGATCTGCACCTGCAGCACTCCGCGCTGCCCAGGCCGGGTAACTGGGAACGGCTGCGCGAGTTGGCTGCGCGAATGTTTTCCCGCCCCCTCGATCCCGAGCGTCCCCTCTGGCATCTCAATTTTGTTTCCGGCCTGGATGCTTCCGGTGACTTCCCGCCGGGCAGCTTTGCGGTCATTTCCCGTATTCACCATGCCGCAGCGGATGGTCTCGGGACGCTCGACATGTTCAATGCGGTCTGGAGCAGCGAGCCGCGACGGCGCAAGCGCAGGGCGGCCGCCAAGCCTGCGGCGCAGGCGAGGCCTGTGCCCGGAGCGCTCGGTCTTCTGAAACGTAGTCTGGGCGGCGCCTTCCGTGAACCCGGCGAGACGCTCAACTGGGCTGCGAACCTGGTGCGTGGCGGGCTGGGTGCCGGCCGTGAATTCATCGCACGGGATCACCACGCGCCGCCCATGCTGTTCCAGGCGCCCCGCAGCCCGTTCAACGTGCCGATCAGTTCCCGGCGCTGTTTCGACGCGGTGAAGCTGCCGCTCGACGACATACGGATGATCAGGGGGGCCGTGGACGGCGCCACGGTGAACGACATAGTCCTCGCGGTATGCAGCGGCGGACTGCGCCGTTACCTGCAGGCTTTCGGCCGTCTGCCGGACAAGGACCTGGTCGCCATGGCGCCGATCTCGATCCGCCACCAGGTGAACGAGGGGGGCAACAGGGTCTCCGCCATGCTCATCCCGCTGGAAGTCGGCACGCGCAAGCCGGTCGAGCGCCTGCGTCGGATCCATGCCCATGCGGTGGACAGCAAGGCTTACACGCATGCCATCGGCGCAGCGACGCTGGCGGATACGTCGCGTTTCGTACCGTATTCGCTCGCCACGGCCGCCGCCGGCCTGTACTCCGGATTGCATCTGGCGCGTTATCACCGCCCGCCGTTCAATCTCGTCATCACCAACGTGCCGGGCCCGCGCGTCCCGCTGTACCTGGGTACGGCGCGCCTGCTCGAGGGTTTCGGCACGGCGCCGGTACTGGATGGGCTCGGCCTGATCATCGTGGTCACCAGTTACATGAATGACCTGTCGATCAGTATCACTTCCGCGCATGAGGCGGCGCCCGACGTGGAGCGTCTTGCAGGCGATATCCGTGCAAGCTTTGCGGAGTTGCGCGAGGCCTGTGCGACCGCGGTGAAGACAAAAACGACCCGCCCGCGCAGCCGCAAGGCGCCGCCGAAGCGAGCCAATGGCGCAGGCTGAACCGGAGTCCGGCCCTCCGGCTCTCATCTGGCAGCTGCTGGAGGGGCGGGCCGTGCTCGAGCTGGGCGCGATGGCCTGGCTGTATCCCTTGTTGCGCCAGGCCCCGATGGGTGACGGGCACCCTGTGCTGGTGCTGCCGGGATTCCTCGCCAACGGAAGTTCGACCTTCCCGTTACGCCAGTTCCTCAAGTCACTCGGCTATGCGGCGCATCGCTGGAAGCTCGGACGTAACCTGGGCGGCGTGGGCGAGAAAGAGGAGCGACTCCTGGCGAGGCTGCGGGAGCTGCGCTTGCGCTACGGTCGCAAGGTGAGTGTGATCGGCTGGAGCCTCGGCGGCCTATATGCGCGAGAACTCGCCTGGCTGGCGCAGGACGATGTTCGCCTCGTGATCACGCTCGGCACGCCATTCCGCAGCCACAAGGGCACCGCGGTCACGCTCCTCTACGAGGACGTGAGCGGGCAACGCGAGGCGCATATGGACCCCGCCTTGCTGACGCGCCTGTCACGTCCGCCGCCGGTCCCGTCCACCTCGATCTATACGCGCACCGACGGTGTCGTCCACTGGCGTTGCTCCCTGGAGCATCCGACGCCGCGGACGGAGAATATCCGTGTGTATGGCAGTCATTGCGGGCTCGGGCACAACCCCATGGCGCTGTGGGCGATCGCGGACCGCCTGGCGCAGGCCGAGGATGCCTGGCAGCCTTTCGAGCAGCATGCATTCCTGCGTTTCGCGTATCCGGCGCCCGACCGTGGCGACTGAGTCTTTGCAGCGGCGACCGATCGCGTAGACTGGCAGGCCGACCGATCGCGAGGCGCGAGGCAATTCCTTGAAAGAGTTCATTGATGCCGCGAACCAGCTCATGTGGGGTTCCCTGCTGATCTGGCTCCTGCTGGGCGCCGGGGTGCTCTTCACGGTGCTGTCGGGCTTCATCCAGCTGCGCCATTTCCCCCACACCTTCGGCGTCATGAAGCGCAGCTTCCGACGCGAGCACGGCGGCATTTCATCCTTCGAGGCCTACTGCACGAGTCTCGGCGCGCGGGTCGGCACCGGCAATCTCGCCGGCGTCGCCGTCGCACTGGAACTCGGCGGCCCCGGGGCCATTTTCTGGATGTGGGTCACAGCCATGCTGGGCATGGCGACCAGTTTTTTCGAATCCACGCTCGCACAGCTGTTCAAGGTTCCCAATGGCGACGGCAGTTACCGTGGGGGGCCGGCCTTCTACATGCAGTACGGGCTCGGCAAACGATGGATGGGCATCCTGTTCTCCATATTTCTCATCGTCTCCTATCCGCTGGCCTTCAATGGGGTCCAGTCGAACTCGATGTCCGCGGCCGTCGAGGAGGTCACGGGCATCGACACGGCCTGGACAGGGTTGTTGACGGCGTTCCTGGCGGGGCTGGTGATCTTCGGCGGTATCCGACGGATCGCGCGGGTGGCCGAGATCATCGTGCCATTCATGGCGGTGGCGTATCTCGGCACCGCCCTGTGGCTGGTTTTCAGCCACATCGAAGAGTTGCCGCGCATCGTTCGCCTGGTGATCGACAGTGCTTTCGGAATCGGCCAGGCCGCCGGGGGCGTGTTGGGTTACGGCATCGCCCAGGCGCTGATCAACGGCGTGCGCCGCGGACTGTTCTCCAACGAGGCGGGATCCGGCAGCGCGCCTATTGCCGCGGCCACGGCGGACGTCCGGCATCCTGCGAGCCAGGGGTATGTCCAGATGCTTGGCGTGTTCACGGACACCATCGTGATCTGTTCCTGCACGGCGGCCATCATTCTCGTTTCCGGTCAGTTCGAGGCGGGCGGCGGCGTCACCGGCATGGCGCTGACCCAGGCGGCGATGAGTGCTCTCGTCGGCGACTGGGGCGCGGCGTTCATGGCCATCGCGTTGTTGTTTTTCGCCTTCACCTCGATCATGGCCAACACGTACTACGGCGAGACGAGCATCGCGTTCATCCACCCGGATAAGCGCCTGCTGACGGCTTACCGCTGCGTGGTGCTGGTCGGCATCTATACCGGGTCGCAGCTCAACCTGCCGCTCGTGTGGGCGATGGCGGACCTGGCCATGGCGTTCATGACCATCGTGAACCTGGTGGCCGTGCTGGCGTTGTCCGGCCTGGTGATCA
>CAYTXS010000114.1:0-7522 GCA_964441585.1 uncultured Thioalkalivibrio sp. | reverse complement strand
GCGGATCCGCTGCTGATGTTCGGCGCGATCCTCTCCGGGGCGGTGTTCGGCGACAACCTCGCGCCCGTCAGCGACACCACCATCGTCAGCGCCGTGACCCAGGACTCGGACGTCGGCGGCGTCGTCGCGAGCCGCTTCAAGTACGCCATCATCGCCGCCACGTTGGCCTTCATCGCCTACCTGGTGTTCGGCTGGTTCTCCACCGGCAACGCCATCGACGCGGACGCCGCGGCGCTGTTCCGGGCGCAGAGCAACGCCAGCGGCCTGTTCCACCTGTTGCCCATCGCGGTCGTGATCGGTCTCGCCATCCGCGGGCGGCACATCATCCAGGCGATCTCCGCGGGCCTCGTACTGGCGATCGCCATCAACCTGGTGTTCGGACTCGCGGCAGGCACCGACATGCTGGCGTTCCGCGTCGCGGCGGACAGCTGGGCGGCCGCGACCTTCGGCGGCTGGCCACTGGTGCAGGTCGTGGCGGCGACGGAGGCCGGGGTCGGCGGCAGCCTGTATGACGGACCGGTGGGCTTCGCCACGCTGGCGGTCCTCATCCTGCTGGTGCTGGGCGGCGCACAGGTCATGATTCGCGGCGGTGGCTTCCATGCCCTGCAGGAATGGCTGCTGGCGAAGGTGGCGCGCAGCGTGCGCTCGGCGGAGCTGACGATGGTCACGGTGACCGCCGGCATCAACGCAGCGATCACCATCAACACGGCCGCCCAGATCGCCATCGCACCGTACATCGCGACCATCGGCAAGCGCTTCAACCTCAACGGCTATCGCCGCGCGAACATCCTCGACGCCAACACCTCCGCGCTCGGCTACATCTTCCCCTGGGCCGGCGGCGTGCTGGTGGGCTACACGCAGATGCAGAGCCTGGTACAGACCTACGACTGGTTCACGCCCGCCATGGTGGTCGAGCCGATCCAGGCCTGGCCCTGGGTGTTCCACGGCTGGCTGCTGGTGGCGGTGTTCCTGTTCGCCGCCTGGACAGGTTTCGGTCGGGAATACACCTCGGACCGGGTGAGCAAGGGAGGGCGCGCGGCATGATCAGGCACCTGTTCGGCAACTGGCGTTTCCGCAGCACGCAGCCGGCGTTTGCGCCGGGCGAGGAGATCCGTGTCTACCTGACCGGTTTCGATGCCGCGGCCGGCACAGGCGTCGCCAGGGTCGGCGACACCGTGCTGACCGTCACCGGCGCGTCGGCGGCGCAACTCGACCAACTGGTGAACCTGCGCGTCACCGCTTTCGACGCGGACCGGGCCGAGGGCACGGCGGAGTTAAGTGACTCGCGCGATCCTGGACAGGGCTGACCGGAGCGGGTCAGCGAGCCAGCCAGCGACGCAACTCGGCGAGCACCTGCGGCGCGGACATCAACTCGAGGTGGCCCAGGCCGCGGCCGACCCAGCGCGCAGCAGCGGGAAACGACAACGCGTAGCGCGGCTCGGGATGTTCCCCCAGCGCGCTGGCCAAGGGCACGAGGCCGTCGCCCAGCAGTCGGCCGGCCGGGCTGTCCTCCCCCTCGCCGAGCAGCGAGGCCACGGTGTAGCTCTCGACGCCTGCCGGCAGCGGCACCGGGACCCGCTGATCGGGCGGCACGCGGCCATAGCGGTCGGCCTCGGCCCAGTCGGCGTCCAGCAGGCTGCCGTAGCGCAGATCGGTGATGCCCGCACTGCGCAACCGCCCGAGCCGCGTAAACGGCAGCGTGTAGGGCGTGACTCCCAGCAGCAGGTCTAATCGATTGCCGGCGCGCTCCAGCGGCGCGCCATGATGCGGCGTACCGAGGAACACGAGCTTGCGCAGCCGTGCCGGCCAGGCCTGGCCGGCCGCCATGGCGTGATGTGCTGCGCTGCGGGCCACCAGCCCGCCCATGCTGTGGCCGACGATCGCCAGGGACTCGATGGGCACCGGCCAGGCAGCCAGCAGCGCCTCCAGTCGTTCCGCCAGGAGCCGGCCGTTGGCGGCGATCGGCAGGCCCGTGTTGTAGTGCAGCTGCAGCGGTGTGTAGCCCAGCGCCGCGGCGGTCGCCGCGCAGCCATCCCGGCCGTCGCGACGCCAGTGGCCGTCGTGCAGGCAAAGGCCATGCACCTGTAACAGCACCCGCGTGGCGGGCACGGGGATCGCCGCCCGGATTGCACCGGGCTGCAGCGGGAGCGATCGGCCGTCGTGCCGCAGGCTCATCGGAATGGCGAGCGGATTGCCGGTCGCCGCGAGATGATCGCCGAGCACACCATTGAGTATGGCCACTGCCGTGTCGCGTCCGGCAACGGTTTCGCGGGTGCCGGTGAGCCTGCTGAGCGGTCCGAGCGCCAGCTCCATTCCCGTGCCCACCACGCGCGTCACGCCGCCGATGGAGCGATAGACGAGTCCCGTGATGCCCCGGGTGCGTTCCGTGCCGGCGCCCGGCACGTGACCGGCCAGGCCTGCGATCGTGGCATGCATCGCCTCGACCAGTGCCGTGACATGGCTGGTCGCCTCCACGGCCAGCCGGGCCGTGCCGCGCAGGTCTGCAGCCAGGTTGTATTGCTGTGAACTCAAGGCTGAGCGACGCCTGCGCGCAGCGGCTCGAAGGTCATGGCGATCTCTTCATCCACATGGGCCCGGTAAGCGGCGGCAGCCTCGTCGTGGGCCGCCAGCATCGCGACCTGGACCTGCTGCTCCACCTCGGCGAGGCCATGCTCGAGGGCTGCCAGCAAGGTATCGCGATGCAAGGCCTCATCGACGCGCAGGAGAACCCAGTCGGTCGCGAGCCAGGCCACGGCGCCGGCGACGACAGCGCAACCGAGGGCGTAGGGTCCCGCCGCGGCACACGCGGTCATGCCTCCGCCGGCCGCCGCCCCTGCACGGCCGAGCCCCCGTCCGGCGACGCGCGCACCGGCAGCCCGCCCCATGACGGCCGCCTGTCGCGCAGCAGCGCTCTGCCAGGCCACCCGGGCCGCCACTCCGGCCGCCGCCACCGTGCTGAGGCCGAGCCGCGCAGCGAAAATCTCCTGCTCCTGAGCCTGCAGGGTCGCGGCGAAGACTGCCGGACGGAACGTCACAACGGGTGCAGGGGCGCCCCCGGGCAACGGCGCCGGCACGCGGTCCGGTTCGAGACGACGCGCCAGTTCGGCCAGCCAGCCCTCGCGAAGCGCCTGCCCCTGCACCTGCAGGCGCCCGGCGGCGTCAGCCGAAAGTTGCGCCAGGGCTGTTTGCCAGGCGGGCTCCGGAAACAGCATCTCCTCCACCCGGCGCGCCACGTAACCGTCCTCGGCGAGATTCAGCCGCGCCAGCGCCGCCATCGACAGGCGGCTGTACTCCCCGCCCAGCGAGTAATACCAGTCGGCAAATTCCGGCAGCCGCTCCCGGACCTGGTCGAAGGTCTGGGTCACGCTCGCTGTGAGTTCGCGCTGCAGGACCGTGCGCGCGGCCGCAGCACCCGTGGCGAAATAATCCCGCGAAAAAGTCTCCAGGGACGCGGCCTCGGCGGTTTCCACCCGATAGTGGTCCGCGCCGAGCTGGACGTGGATCCGCGCACCCGGCGTCCAGCCGCGCTGTGTCGTGCCGGTGACCAGCACCGCGAGGACCGCGAGGGCGAGGAGGCTCGCCAGCAACCACAGCCGGTCCTTCCCTGTCCCGACGGGAATGCGATCAGCGCTCGCCGCAGTCATGCGTCCCCACCATCGTCAATACTCCGTAAGCCATCAGCAGGTAAGACCATACGAAAAGCAATCCCTCTGCAAACACCAGCAACCATCCCAGCATCTGCAGCACCGAGGTGCCCGGCGTCGGCATCAGCTGCTGGGCCAGCCACAGGCGCAGGCCGTCGAAGGCCGCCATGCCCTGCAACAGCGCCTGCGCCAGTGCACTGCGCGCATGCTGCTGGTCCGCCATGTGCCAGGCGGCCCGCTCCAGGCTCACGCCGGAGAAATCAGGATAGACTTGCCGAGCCGCGAGCGCGACCAGCACGCCCAGCAACACCAGGCCCGTCGCCAGGGCCGCCGCCCGCCAGCTCAACAGGGGCAGATAAGCTGCGGCGACGTGCGACGCGAGGCGACGATGCAGGATCCGGCGCAAGCCAACCAGCACCGGCATCGCTGCGGCGAGCACGAGCCAGGCGGCGGTTGGCTCCAGGCGGGCGAGGCCCAGCGCGAGCACCGTGGCCAGGAGCCCGCCCAGCACCAGCGCACCAAGTCCCATGAGGATCCCGCCGCGCAGGCGCATCCGCCAGGGACTGCCGGCGGCGACGTAAACGGACAACAGGGCGCGGCGCCGGATTCGGGCCCGCTGGAAAAGCCCTGCGGCGATCGCGCCGGTGAGCAGGGCCCAGCAGGCAACGACCAGGGCCGTCGGCAGGAGCCGGACATACAGGTGAAACAGCCAGGCGACCGCCGTGGCGGCCACGAGGCAGAACATATCCCGGCCCGTCACGGATCCGGTGTAGGCCAGGACCCGCTGTCGCCGGGCGGCGGGTTGACGACGCCGCGCACCAGTTCGAGATACTGGATAGCCGGATGATGACCCGTCAGCCACTGGACTGCGTCGCGGCCATCGGCGCTCGCGCGGTAGCGCTCCCAGTCCTCGGACCGGGCCCACTGGAACAACTCGACCACCTTGGCAGCATCCTCGCTCAGATAGACCAGCGCGGAAAGGAAGCCGGGGTGATAACGCACGCGGCGCTCGATGAAATCGGACAGCTCGTTCGCGAAGCGCTCGCTTTCGCCTGGCGGGCAGTCGAATATCAACAACACGCTGAAGGCGCCCTCGTGCACAGGTAAGGCTTTCATGTACCGCTTTTCCCTTTGCTGGTTTTCGCGAATCGCCGCTCAGTAACCTGCGGCGTGGCCGTCTTTGCGGGACTCGGAGGCACCCACCCAGACCTCGCCATACTTGCGGATGGCCTGGTAACCGCCATAACCCCCGTCGTTGGCCACTTCGACCCGATGCCCGCGCCTTTCGAGTTCCTGGATGGCCGCCGCCGGGAAGCCTTTCTCGAGGCGGACCACGCCGCCGTCCGTCATCCGCTCGCCGGTCGGCTCGCTGGAACCGTCGTGCCGCACGCGGGGCGCATCGCCCGCCGCCTGCAGGTTCATGCCGAAATCGATCAGGTTGACCAGCACCTGCACGTGGCCCTGGGGCTGCATCCCGCCGCCCATCACGCCGAAACTCAGCCAGGGCTTGCCGTCGCGGGTCACGAAGGCGGGAATGATCGTGTGGAACGGGCGCTTGGCCGGTGCGTACACATTTGGGTGTCCGGGCTCGAGAGTGAACATCTCGCCGCGGTTCTGCAAACCGAATCCCAGTCCCGGCGGCGTCATGCCCGAACCCATGCCACGGTAGTTGCTCTGGATCAGCGAGACCATGTTGCCGTCGTCGTCGGCGACCGTGAGATAGATCGTGTCGCCCTGCCCGAGCACCGCGGGATCGCCGTGCGGGAAGGCCTGTGCGGCTTTATCCGCATCGATCAGGGCCCGGCGGCGTTCGGCGTAACCCTTCGAGATCAGCGCCTCGGTAGGAACGTCGGAGAAGGCCGGGTCGGCATAGAAGCGGGCCCGATCCTCGAAAGCGAGCTTCTTGGCCTCGACGAGCAGGTGCAGATAGTCGGGGCTGTCGAAACCCATCGCAGCGATGTCCCACGCCTCGAGAATGTTCAGCATCTGCAGCGCGGCGATTCCCTGGGTGTTCGGCGGCAGCTGCCAGACGTCGTAGCCGCGGTAATTCGTGGAGACCGGGGCCACCCACTCGGAGCGATGCGCGGCGAAGTCCTCGTAGGCCAGGAAGCCGCCGTTCGCCTGCAGGTAATCCGCCATGGTGTGCGCCATCTCGCCGCGGTAGAAAACATCGCGTCCTTCTTCAGCGAGGCGGGCATAGGTGCTGGCCAGCGCAGGATTGCGAAACACCTCGCCCTTGGCCGGAACTCGCCCGCCCGGCATGAAGACTTCCGCAAAGCCGGGATACTTCTGCCGTTGCTGTGCGTTCTTTTCCCAGTAATAGGCGATCACTTCCGGGACCGGGACGCCCTCCCAGGCATAGCGAATGGCCGGCGCGAGGACTTTCTGCATCGGCAGCCGCCCGAATCGCTCATGCAGTTCGAACCAGCCGTCCACCGCCCCCGGCACGCTGACCGGCAATGGCCCCAGCTTCGGAATGCTCTCGTAGCCGTTGTCGAGGAACCACTGCAATTCGAGGCCCTGGGGCGAGCGCCCGCTGGCGTTCAGCCCTCGCAGCTGTTTCGACTCGGCGTCCCAGACGATGGCGAACAGGTCGCCGCCGATGCCGCAGCCGGTCGGTTCCACGAGGCCGAGCATGGCATTGGCTGCAATGGCCGCATCCACCGCGTTGCCGCCCGCCTTGAGGATATCGAGCGCGACCTGCGTCGCCAGCGGATGGCTGGTCGCCGCCATGCCGTGCGTGGCCATCACCTCCGAGCGAGTGACGAACTCCGGACCGGTGACACGATCTGCGCTCATCGACATGCCTGACACCATTGTGGCGCCCAGAAAGAACAGGCCGAGCCTGGCCTGGCGAAAACTCGAAATCTGCATAAATCTCCCCTGCATGATGCCCGACGTGGCGTGCCCGTCAAATCCATGCCGCGGTCATTCCCTGCGCCGGAAACCGATCCGGCCATTCTCGTAATCTACTGCGACGACCAGCGCACCCAGGGCCTGGGCACCGAACACCCCGTCACGTCCCGAACCCGGATCGGCGTCACCGGGCTCGCCGGCCACACCAGCAGACGCCTCGCAGGGCGTCGGCTCGACCGGGATGAGCAAGCCGCCGACCGAAGCCACCGCCGACTGCACCGGCTCGTCGAGGCAGAGTCCTCTGCCGCTCGCCGGCTCGAACTGCAACCTGACCCAGCGTCCCTCGCCTTGTTCGAACTCAACCCAGGCCTCGAAATACGGCACCCGCCGCAAAACGGCGAGCCGGCTGACCACCGGCATGCCGCCGACGTCGAAGCTGTTGCGCCGATGGAGCGACATGCGTCTCCCGCTCACGTCGAGTTCCACCACGAAACGCCGCAGCAGATCATAGCCGATCACGCCCGCGGCTCCCCCGCCCGGCTGGCCGTGGGGCCAGTCGGACGGATCCACCAGGAGCAGACTCTGGTCCCGCAGTGCGATGCCGCCGAGCGTGAGCCCACGTTGCTTGATCAACATGCCGCCGCGAACCCCGGGCAACAAGGTAGCGTTCAATTTCAGCCTTCCCGCGCCGATCGGGCCGAAACCGGCCGCCCGGGCACCGGTCAGCGCGATGGCGCCGGCCGATGCCTGGAAGAGAAACGGCACCGGGTCACTGTCGTCGATGGACACCTGCAACCAGGGGCTCGCGCCGGGCGTCGGCTCGAGCGCCACGTGCGTCACCGTGGCGCCCGCCGGCCACTCGAGCGGCGTGCCCTCGTTCGCGTAAGCGAAGCGCAGCGTGTCGACCCGGCTGCAGCCTGATGCCGCAAGAAGCAACACGACGGCGAGAAAAGCCCTCGCGCTCAGAACGGAATCCGTTCGTCGTGGATCGGAAACACCACCCGCAGGCTGTCGGGTTCGCG
>CAYTXS010000113.1:0-7570 GCA_964441585.1 uncultured Thioalkalivibrio sp. | reverse complement strand
ATCGGCAAGGGCCACCTGGCCCGGGAGATCGACGCGCTCGGCGGCGCCATGGCACGCGCCGCGGATGCCGCCGGGATTCACTTCCGCACACTGAACGCCCGCAAGGGTCCGGCGGTGCGCGCGACGCGCGCACAGGCCGACCGCAGCCTGTATCGCGGCGCCATCCGTCGGTTGGTCGAGTCGCAGGCCAACCTGGTACTGTTCCAGCAGGACGTCGTGGACCTCGTGGTGGCGGGCGAGCGCGTTGCAGGCGTCGTGACGGGGATGGGCCTGGTGTTCCGCGCGGATGCCGTGGTGTTGACTGTCGGGACTTTCCTGGGCGGGCGCATCCACGTCGGGGAGTCGAGTCATGCCGCCGGACGGGCTGGCGACCCGCCGGCCAATCGCCTGGCGGCCCGGCTGCGTGATATGGGGTTGCGAGTCGGGCGACTGAAGACGGGGACACCGCCGCGACTCGACGCTCGCAGCCTCGATTTCGGCCGCATGCGCGAGCAGCCGGGAGATTCGCCGCGCCCCGTGTTCAGTTTTCTCGGCCGGCCGGCCGATCATCCGCGTCAGGTACCGTGCTGGATCACCGCGACCACGGAGCGCACCCACGACATCATCCGGGCGGCATTGCACCGCTCCCCGATGTACAGCGGCGCCATCGCCGGCGTCGGACCGCGATACTGCCCTTCTGTCGAGGACAAGATCACGCGATTCGCCGACAAGACCTCGCACCAGGTGTTCGTCGAGCCGGAGGGTCTCGAGACGCGCGAGGTCTATCCGAACGGGATCTCGACCAGCCTGCCTTTCGAGGTGCAGCTGGAACTCGTGCGTAGCATCCCCGGCTTCGAGGCCGCGCATATCACGCGGCCCGGCTACGCGATCGAGTACGACTATTTCGATCCGCGGGATCTCAGGCCGAGCCTGGAGACACGGACGCTGCAAGGGCTGTTCTTCGCCGGACAGATCAACGGGACCACCGGTTACGAGGAGGCCGCGGCGCAGGGCCTGCTCGCCGGGATCAACGCCGTGCGGGATGTCCGGGGCGAGCCGGCGTGGATACCCGCGCGTCACGAAGCCTATCTCGGCGTGCTGGTGGACGACCTGGTCACGCGCGGCACGGTGGAACCCTATCGGATGTTCACCAGTCGCGCCGAATACCGGCTGCTGCTGCGGGAAGACAATGCCGACGAGCGCCTGACGCCGCGGGGACGCGAACTGGGCCTCGTGGATGAGCGGCGCTGGACGGCGTTTGCGGATCGCCAGGCCGCCATCGAGGCGGAAACCGCACGGCTTGCGGCCTGCCTGGTGCGCCCCGCCTCGCTCACGGCCGACGAAGCTGCGGCTTTTCCGGGCGGTCCCCCGTCACGGGAGACCCGCGCGCTGGAGTTGCTGCGTCGTCCCGGTGTCGCCTATGCGGACCTCGCCGCGCTGGGCTGCGTCGGCGATGCTGGCACCTTGCCGGGGATCGGCGCGCAGATCGAAGTGCGCGCCCGTTACGAGGGTTACATCCGGCGTCAGCAACAGGAGATCGAGCGGCAGCGCCGCCAGGAGGGCGCGATGCTTCCGGATGCCCTCGATTATCACCAGGTGCGGGGATTGTCGAACGAGGTACGACAGAAACTGCTCGACGCGCGACCTGCGACCCTGGGCCAGGCTGCGCGGCTGCCCGGCGTGACGCCCGCCGCCGTGTCGTTGCTCATGGTGCATCTGAAGCGTCACGGGCGTCCTGACGGCGAGGTGGCCTGACGCCATGCGGCTGCACGGCGCCAGCCTGCGTTGCAAAATGACGCGCAGCTTCGCGCTTTGCGCGGCCGGCCTGGCCATACTCGCGCTGTCCGCCTGCAGCCCGCCGGAGAGCCCCGAAGGCGTCCAGATGAAGCCGGGCGTACAGGTGCTGAAGCGCGGCAACGGCGCCGAACCGGTCACGCTGGATCCCCACCGCGCGGTGTCCGTGCCGGCCATGAATATATTGCGCGACCTGTTCGAGGGACTCGTCGCCACCGCGCCCGACGGCACCTCGATCCCCGGGGTGGCGACGCGGTGGGAAACGAGCATCGACGGCCTGCAGTGGCGCTTCGAGCTGCGGCGCGATGCACGGTGGTCGAACGGCGATCCTGTCACGGCGGCGGACTTTGTGGCGGGATTGCGACGGGCGCTCGATCCGGCGACCCGCTCGGCCACCGCCGGGCTGCTCGCGCCGATATCGAACGCGCGCGCGGTCATGACCGGGCGGTTGCCGCCGGAACAGCTCGGCGTCGAAGCGCCGGACGATTACACGGTCGTGGTGAAGCTCGCGGCAGCCACCCCGTGGTTGCCGGAGCTGCTCAGCCATCCCGTCAGCGCACCGCTGTACCGCCCCGGCTATGAAAAACATGGCGACGATTTCGCGTTACCGGGCCGGATGATAAGCAACGGACCCTTCCACCTGTCCGAGTGGCAGCCGGGTCAATTCGTGAAACTGTCGGCCAATCACAACTATCCCGACCGCCAGGACATCGCGATCGACGCGGTGATCTATTATCCGATCGAGAACCAGGACGTCGAACTCCAGCGTTTCGAGTCCGGCGAGCTTCACTGGACCGCGGACGTGCCCCATCACCGTCTTGGCTGGCTCGAGCGGCGCCGTGCCGATGAACTCGTGATCACGCCGCGCATGGCAATCACCTGGCTCGGCTTCAACGTCACGCGGCCGCCATTCGAAGCTGCGCCCGGACTGCGTCGTGCGCTGGCCATGGCGGTGGACAGGGATCTGATCGTGCGTGCGGTCACCGGGGCGGGAGAGATGCAGGCTTACGGCTGGGTGCCCCCGATGGATGGCTACGAGTTGCAGGTGCCGGAGTGGGCCGAGTTGCCGCGCCACGAACAACTCGAGCAGGCGCGCGGGCTGTATGCGGCCGCCGGGTTCAGCGCGGAGACTCCGCTAGAGCTGGAACTGCTGTATCCCGCCGGGCTGAATAACCGTCGGCTGGCGATCGCGGTCGCGGCGATGTGGCGTGATGCGTTCGGCGTGCGGACCCGGCTTCGCGAGGAACCTTTCGTCGAGTTCCTCGAGTCGCGCGCCGACACAGGAACCACCATGGTGTTCCGGTCCGGCTGGGCCGCCGACTATGCCGATCCCTACAGCTTTCTCGGCCTGTTCGACAGCGAGACGGGGGCCAGCGACACGGGATGGCGCAGCGCCGCCTACGATGAATTGCTGCAGGCCTCCCTGCAGGCGCTGAATCCGCGCCGCCGGTTGACGCTGCTCGCCGAGGCCGAGCGATTGTTGCTGGAGGACCAGCCGATCGTGCCGCTGTATTTCGACGTACGCCGCCGGCTCGTGAAAGCCGAGGTGCGGGGCTGGAAACCCAATCCGATGGACCTGCATCCGAGCCGTCATTTCTACCTGGCCGTGGCGGAGCAGTGAGGATGGTCGTAAACAGGCGGTTGCGCGGGGGCCGGGTGCTGCTGGCCGCTATCGCGCTGGCGATTGCTGGCGGTTGCGGGCCCGGGCCTCAGTCGCCCGACGCCGACGCCGAGGCGGTCTCGGCGGAACGCGAGGCGCCCGCGGAAGTCGTCCTGCGTCGCGCCAACGGCCCCGAGCCGGACACGCTCGATCCGCAGCGCGCCGAGGACGAGACTAGCAGGGAGATCATTCGCGACCTCTACGAAGGGCTCGTGGGCGAAACGGCATCCGGCGATCTCGTCCCGGGGGCGGCCGAGTCCTGGGAAGTGTCTCCCGACGGCCTCGAATGGACATTCGTCCTGCGGCCCGATGGACGCTGGTCGAACGGCGAACCGGTTATCGCGGCGGATTTCGTGGCCGGACTCCGGCGTGCGGTCGATCCGGCGACGGCAAATTCCAGCGCGTCCCTGCTGGCGCCGCTGGCGGGGGCGCTCGAGATCATCGCCGGTGATCGGCCACCCGCTGCCCTGGGCGCGGACGCCCTGGACGACCGCCGCCTGGTGCTGCGCCTCAACAGCCCGACACCCTATCTTCTGGGGCTGCTCACCCACCCCGTCACCTTCCCGGCGCATGGCCCGAGCCTGGTCGAACACGGTGCCCAGTTCGCGCGGCCCGGCCGACAGGTCTCCAACGGCGCCTACCGCCTCGACGAATGGGTCGTGCAGAGTCATGTGCAGCTGCGGCGGAACACGTATTTTCGCGAGCGGCCGCAGATCGACGTGGTGCGCTACTACACTTTCGACACCCCGGAGGCTGCCCTGAATCGCTACCGCGCCGGAGAGCTGGACCTGACAGTGCAGTTTCCGATGGCACGTTTCCAGTGGCTGCGCGAGAACCTGCCGGACGAACTGCACACCGCCCCTGCACTGTCCACCCAGTTCTGGCTGTTCAACACCGTTCGCGCCCCGACCGACGATTTGCGGGTCCGTGAGGCGCTTGCCATGGCGGTCGATCGCGACAAGATCACGAGCCTGGTCACGGGCCTCGGCGATCATCCCGCCTACGGGCTGGTACCTCCCGGCGTCGCGAATTACAGCGCGCAATCCTTTCCGTGGCACGACTGGCCGATGGCCGAGCGGGTCGCCCAGGCGCGTGCGCGTCTCGCCGAGGCCGGTTACGGGCCGCAGCGTCCCCTGCGGGTGGAAGTGCATTACAACACCGACGAAAACCTGCGTCGGGTAGTGGCTGCCGTGGCATCGATGTGGCGCGAGCACCTGGATGTCGAGGCCACGCTCTACAACGAGGAATTCCGCGTCATGTTGAATCGGCGCAAGCAGCCGGATGCGTGGCAGATCCTCCGCCTCGCCTGGCGGGGCGACTACAACGATGCGTCCAATTTTCTCGAGGCCCTGTCGGTCAACGGCGCAGTGAGCGACACGGGCTTCGATGACCCTGAGTACGAACGCCTGCTCGCCGCCGCAGCGGCTGAGAATGATCCGGCGGGCCGACGCGCCCTGCTGGAGGAAGCCGAGCGACGTATGCTCGCGCAGTATCCCATTCTGCCGATCTATCACCCGGTCGGAAAAATACTCATCAAGCCATGGGTGACGGGGTTCGCGCCCAACGTGCTCGCGCGCAACTATTCGCGCCACCTGTCGATCGACGTCGCACACCGAGGTTACTGAATTGCGTCGCGGCGGCGTCCTGGGGGTATTGCTTGCGCTTGCCGGATTGGCCGGCGGCGCATGGTTCGCGCTGCAGCCGGCGCCGGACAGTGACAAAGCGGCATCGAGCGATCGGCCGATCGAATTCGTGCGCGGCAACAGCGCGGACCCCGAGTCGCTCGACCCCCTGTACGCGCGCAGCGAGCCGGCGCTCAATATCATGCGCGATCTGCACGAGGGGCTGGTGTCGCTGGACGCGGCGGGCGTCCCGGTGCCCGGCGCCGCACGGCGCTGGACGGAGTCGGCCGACGCGCTGGCCTGGCGTTTCGAGATCGATCCCGCGGCGCGGTGGTCGGATGGCCGGCCGGTGGTTGCTGCCGATTTTGTCACGACCTTCCAGGCACTCGGCGATCCCACCCTGGCCTCGCCACACGGGGCGCTTTTCCTCTCCATCGAGGGCATGGCCGATGCGCTCGCGGGCCGCGCCGCACCTGCGGAAATCGGGGTCTCCGTCGTTGCGGAAGACCAGCTCGAGATTCGTCTTGCCGCCCCCTTGCCGTGGTTGCCCGCACTGCTCGCGCATCCCGCCGCCTCACCGCGCCGCAGCGACGTGCCCAACGACGGCCTGGTGTCGAGCGGCCCCTTCCTGCTGGGGGAACGGGTACCCGGCTCCCACGTGCTTTTACTGCGCAATGCTGCGTATCGCGACGCCGCCACGGTGGCCATTGACCGGGTCCGTTATCTCTCGTTGGGGGACCAGGCCAGCGAGTTGTCGCGCTACCGGGCGGGCGAGATCGACATGACCTACACCGTGCCGGTTTCCCGCGTGCCCTGGTTGCGCGAACACCTGGCGCAGGAGTTCCGGGTCAGCCCATATCTCGCGGTGTACTTCTACGGTTTCAACACGCGTCGTCCCCCGCTTGACGACCCGCGGGTGCGGCGCGCACTGTCGCTGGCGATCGACCGCGACCTGATCGCGAGCCGGATCACGGGAGCGGGCGAGCAACCCGCCTGCACGCTGGTGCCGCCCGTCATGCCGGGCTATCCGTCGCCACCTGATCCTGCCTGCGAGGCCCGGCGCCGGGACCGCATCGAGCGCGCCCTCGCCCTGATGGACGAAGCCGGGTTCGGCCCGGATCGGCCGCTGGAACTCGAGATCCGCTACAACACCGGTGAGTTGCACGACCGGTTGGCCGTGGCGGTGGGTGCAATGTGGCAGGAAGGCCTGGGCGTGAAAACACGGCTGGTCGGCGAAGAGTTCCGGGTGCTGCTGGACAATGTGCGCCTGGGCGAAGTGACGCAGGTTTACCGGGGCAGCTGGATCGCCGATTTCGCGGCGCCCGAGAGTTTTCTCCAGATCCTCGCCGGGGACAACCCGGTCAACGGCACGGGCTGGGCCGACGCGCGATACGACGAACTGCTTGCTGCGGCGCGGACGGCGGACGACGAGCTCGCGCGGATGAAGGCGCTCGCTGCGGCCGAGGCGCGCGCGCTGGAAGCCGCGCCGCTGATGCCGCTGTTCTTCTACGTCAGCAAGAAACTGGTCAAGCCCCACGTGTGCGGCATCGTCGACAATCCGCTCAACGTCCACCCCAGCCGCTATGTCAGCTTCTGTCGCGAGGCTAGTTCGACTTGATCTCGAAGCTCGCCGTGACGTTGGCCGTGATGCGGATCAGGCCCGGCTGGTAGGTCTCTGCGCCACCCGCCGCGTCGGCTTCCGTCATCGCCATGCGTGCGAGGGGGCGCGGTCCCGGTCCGCTCAGGCCGCCATCGATGCGGACCGGCTCACCCGCCCTGACGCCCAGCGCCCGCGCCATGACCTCCGCCCGGCCGCGTGCATGACGGGCCGCCGCGGCGAGCGCCTCGTTCTCCAGGGCCTCGCGCCGCGAGCTGTCGAAGGCCGGCGGCGAAGCCTCGGTGACCCCGAGCTCCAGCGCGCGCTCGGTCAGCTCACCGAGCTTGTCGAGGTCCGTCAGGCGGATCATCACCTGGCGCGAGACGACGAATCCTTCCGGCTGCCGTTCGCGCGTCTCCGGGTCCCAGCTGAAATCCTGGCTGACGGAAATCTCCGCGGTCGCGATATGGTCGTCCGCCACGCCGAGTTCGCGGGCCAGGCGGATCAACCGAGCGACGCCCTCGGACACCTCGTCCCGTGCTGCCTCGACGGCCGGCTTGCGGGCCGTGACGCCGAAGGACAGCCGGGCGATGTCCGGGATGACTTCGACCAGGCCCTGGCCGGTGGCCGTGACGACTTCGTCATCGTCGGCCGCGACAGGCAGTGCCAGCAACAGGGCGCCGAGCGAGACGAGGACAGCGAGTACGGTTTTCGGGTACATCCGGGTTTCTCCACGAGCGATGACGGTTTGCGCCGGGAGCGACGGCCATGGCTCGACCTTCTTCGAGCCGGGGGGTCCGCGCCGCGGTTGGCTTTTTACAGGCTCCCTGATTACCATACCGACGCGATTTCCCGCCACCGTTCCGACCCGGAGGATGCTTGCCGATGCGACTGCGTGCCGTACTGACCGGAGTGGCC
>CAYTXS010000112.1:0-7589 GCA_964441585.1 uncultured Thioalkalivibrio sp. | reverse complement strand
TATCGCTGGATGGTCGAGGAGTACCGCGTGCAGCTCTTCGCCCAGCAGCTGGGCGTCGCAGGACGAGTCTCGCATGCGCGCCTGGACAAGCAGTGGCTTGCAGTGCGGTCCCTGCAGGCCGGCGTCGTGCCCGCCGATTGACGTACGCTGATCACGCCAACCACAATCGGAAGATGAACGAACCTGTTCCGGCCACATGAGAATCGGCGTCGTCGTCGGTGCTTCCTGCGATCTGCCCGACGCCTACCTGGAGTCGAACGGCATCCGTGTTCTGCCTGCCGTGCTGCAGATCGACGGAAAGACCTGGCTGGATGAGCGTGATCCGGATCGGACCATGACGCTGTATCGACGACATATCGCGGACCGGGCCCTGGCCGGTTACTCCACCGCATGCGGCGCCGCCGAGATCAGCGACATCTTTCTGCATGAGCTGGTGTCCGACTACGAGCGTATCCTCGTGATCAGTGCCTGTGCACAGTTCAACGACCTGTTCGAGCGCGCGACCGAGGCATCGTATGCGATCCTGCAGCACTATCGCGAGCGCCGTGAAGCGGGAAGGCATGACGGCGGCTTCGCCTTGCGCGTGCTGGACAGCTGCTCAGTTTGCGCGGGGGAGGCAGTGCTGGCCTGCCACGCGACGCAACTGTTGCGGGAAGGACGATTGGGCTTCGAAGCCATCCGCAGGGCCTTGCGCGAGGCGGCAGCCCGGACGGTGTGCCTCGTAGTCGCGGCGGATCCGTGGTTTCTCGGCCAACGCGGCCTGGATGGCGAACGCAGCGCGATCAGCCGCCTCGACCGGATTCGGGCCGTGGTCTCGGAGCTCAAACCGGTCATCGAGATAAAGGGAGGCTGCTACCGCACGGTGGCGCGTCCGCGTGGTTTCGCCGCAGCCTGCGCGGCAGCCCTGAAAAGGGCGGAGGACGGGATCGCCCGTGAATCGGGCGTGCGCGCCGTCGCGCTGAGCTTCGGCGGCGATCCTCGCGTGATTCGCGAAATGCCGGCCTTCCAGGCACTGGAGGCACGAGCCGTCGGCGTTGGCGCCGAGCTGCACCTTTCGGTGATGAGCGCGACCATGGCGGTGCGTCTCGGGCCGGGAGCCCTTTCCGTGGCTTGGCTCGCTGCGGCCGAGCCAGGCGGCAAAGCTTAACGTTCTTCGCTGGCCGGCGGTCCCGAAGGCTTGAACGTGCCGGGCACGGCTTTCATCAACGGCCCGATAAGATCCAGCGGCAGCGGGAAGACGATCGTGTTGGTCTTCTCGTTCGCGATGTGGCTCAGGGTCTGCAGATAGCGCAGCTGCATGGCTTGCGGCTGGGTCGAGAGCTGCTGGGCGGCTTCGACGAGCCGCGCCGAGGCCTGCATTTCGCCTTCCGCATGGATGACCTTGGCACGTCTGGAGCGCTCGGCCTCGGCCTGCTGCGCAATAGCGCGGATCATGCTTTCGTCGATGTCGACGTGCTTGATCTCGACATTGGTGACCTTGATACCCCAGTTATCCGTATGTTCGTCGAGAATCGACTGGATATCCGTGTTGAGCTTGTCGCGCTCCGAGAGCATTTCGTCGAGCTCATGCTTGCCGAGCACGGAGCGCAGCGTCGTCTGCGCCAGCTGGCTGGTGGCCTCGTAGACGTTCTCGACCTGGATGATGGCGCGCTCCGGGTCGATGATGCGGAAATAGACCACCGCATTTACTTTCACCGACACGTTGTCCTGGGAAATGACGTCCTGCGACGGCACATCCATCACCACGATGCGCAGGTCGGTCTTGACTATCTGCTGGATGATGGGGATGACGATGATCAGGCCCGGGCCCTTCACCTTGTAGAACCGCCCCAGTTGGAAGATGACCCCGCGCTCGTACTCCTTGAGGATCTTGATCGCGCTGAGCAGCAAGAGGACGACGGCGCCCAGCAACAGGGTGCTGAAATATCCCATCATACCGGTCATGTCAGTTCTCCTTCGTTTCGAGGGGCTCGACTTCGAGTACGAGCCCATGCATTCCGTTGACGCGCAGGGACTGGCCGCTGCGGACGGCGCCGCGAGTCTCGGCGGTCCATAGCTCGCCGTGGACCCGCACATGGCCGCGATCTGTGAATTCCTCCGCCGCCACGGCGGTGGCGCCGATCAAATCGTCGCGACCGCTGACGATCGGCTGGTGGCGAGCCCGCATCGCCATCCAGATGACGGCCATCACGGCGCTACCGCCCACGGCGGCGATCGAGCCGATCAGCCCGGTCGGGATCCCGTAACCTGGCACGTCGGTATCCATGAGAATGATCGAGCCGACGACAAAAGCTACGATCCCCCCGAGTCCGAGCGCACCGAAGCTGGGTACGAAGACCTCGCCGATCATCAGCAGCAGGCCCAGCACGATCAGGCCGAGCCCGGCGTAGTTCACGGGCAGCACCTGCAGTGCATAAAGTGCGAGCAAGAGGCAAACGGCCCCGACGACCCCGGGGATGACGGCACCGGGGTTGTAGCCTTCGAAGATCAGTCCGTAGATGCCGGCGAGCAGCAGCATGTAAGCCACGGTGGGACTCGTGATCACGGCGAGCAGCCGGGTGCGCCAGTCCGGCCCGACCCGCTCCACTGCGGCACCGGCGCTGCGGATCTGGACTTCGCCGGTGGCGGTGGTTACCACCCGTCCGTCGATGGCCGTCAGGAGCCCGGTCAGATCGACGGCGATGAGGTCGGCCACATTCTTTTCTACAGCGCGCTCGGCCGTGAGGCTGACGGACTCGCGTACTGCGCGTTCAGCCCAGTCGGCGTTGCGTCCCCGTTGCTCGGCGAGCGAGCGGATGTAAGCCACGGCGTCGTTGATCGCCTTGGCCTCCGGCCCTCCGGTGTTCGGGACGGGTTCGGCGGTGTCGCCGCCAGTCGTTTCATCTGTTCCGGGCCCGTTCGCAACCGCTTCCCCTGCGGCAGCGGATTCCCCGTCGGCAGATGGTTCGCCATCCGCGGGGGCGGAGTCGCCGCCCGGATCGAACGCATCGTCCGTCGGGGCGGGCCGGCTGCCGCCGCCGCCGACGGGCACGGGCGTTGCGGCGCCGAGATTCGTTGCCGGTGCCATGGCGGCGACATGGCTCGCGTAAAGAATGTAGGTCCCCGCGCTGGCGGCCCTGGAGCCGCTCGGCGAGACCCAGGTGACCACCGGGACGGACGAGCCGAGGATCGACTTGATGATGTCCCGCATGGCGGTGTCGAGGCCCCCGGGCGTGTCCATCTCGATAATGACGAGATCGAATCCCTCGTCGCCGGCGCTGTCGATCCCGTCCACGAGGTAGTTGCTCAGCGCCGGTCCGATGGGACCGTTCAGTTCCAGCAACAACGCACGGCCGCCACCTTGCGTGTCCCGCCCCGGGTCACTCTGAGCCAGGGCGGCCAGGGCGGCAAAGCAGGCGAGGCACAGTAAGAAAGCGCGCAGCGTCTTCATTGCATCATGTTATCTTCCCGCCCGGACCCGCGCCAGTCGGGCGGGTGTCCATGCGGCCCCGTGGGGGCCGACAGGCCAACAGGATCGAGCGAAGACAAGATGGATATCGTTTTTGTGACGACCGGCGGGACGATCGACAAGATCTATTTCGACGCCATGAGCCGCTTCGAAGTCGGCGACACCGTAATCGATACGATTCTTCGTGAGGCCGGCGTCGGCTTCACCCCCCACGTCGTTCCCCTGATGCGTAAAGACAGCCTGGAAATCGACGCAGAGGACCGGGTCGCGATGCGCGCAGCCATAGCCGCGCGGCCGGAAGCCCGGGTAGTCGTGACTCATGGCACGGACACCATGGTGGAAACCGCGTCCGCGCTGGCGGCCGTGCCGGGAAAAACCATCGTGCTGACGGGCGCCTTGACGCCGGCCCGTTTCCAGAGTTCGGACGCGGTATTCAATATCGGCATGGCAGTCGCCGCGGTGCAGACCTGCCCGCCAGGCGTCTGGATCGCCATGAACGGGCAGGTCTTCGCGCACGACAACGTGCGCAAGAACCGCGAGCTGAACCGCTTCGAGACGCTGCGGACCTGAACCGACCGCGGCCGCGTCGGCCGCGGCGTCACCGGTGCGGCTCAGCCATCGAGGTCGAAGCGGATTCCCTGCGCGAGCGGCAGTTCATGGCTGAAGTTGATGGTGTTGGTCTGGCGTCGCATGTAGGCCTTCCACGAGTCGGAGCCGGCCTCGCGCCCACCGCCCGTGTCCTTCTCGCCGCCGAACGCGCCGCCAATCTCTGCGCCGGAAGTGCCGATGTTCACGTTGGCGATGCCGCAGTCGCTCCCCATCGCGCCGAGGAACCGTTCGGCGGTGGGCAGGTCGTCCGTGAAAATGGCCGACGACAGGCCTTGCCGGACCCCGTTGTTCAGCGCGATCGCCTCGTCCAGGTGCTGATAGGGAATGAGGTACAGGATCGGGCCGAAAGTCTCCTCCTGCACGATCGACCATTCATTTCTGGCCTTGACGATGGTGGGCTGGACGAAATGCCCGGGACGATCGAGGACGTGACCGCCGGTCAGCACCCGGCCGCCCTGGGCGATGACTCTCTCGATCGCCGCCTCGTAACGAGACACGGCGGCCGCGCTGGTCAACGGCCCCATAAGCGTGCGTGGATCGAGCGGGTCGCCGATGCGCACCTGTTCGTAGGCGTGCACCAGCCGATGGGCCAGTTCGTCGAAAAGCTTTTCGTGCACGAACACGCGACGCGTCGTCGTGCAACGCTGGCCGGCGGTGCCGACGGCGCCGAAAACGATCGCCGGCACTGCGAGCTCCAGGTTGGCGCGCTCATCGACGATGATGGCGTTGTTGCCGCCGAGTTCGAGCAATGACTTGCCAAGGCGCGCCGCAACGCGCTGCGCGACTTTCCGGCCTACTGCAGTGGAACCGGTGAACGACACGAGGTCGATGCGCTCGTCGTCGACGAAAGTCTCGGCCATGGCGACATCCGATTCGACGAACAGGTTGAAGATCGGCGGGAAGCCCTGTCCAGCGAGCGCTTCGTTGCAGATCTTCTGCACGGCGATCGCACACAGCGGCGCGCTCGGGGAAGGCTTCCAGATGCACACGTCACCGCACACCGCCGCGACCAGCGCGTTCCAGCTCCACACGGCGACGGGGAAATTGAAGGCGCTGATGATGCCGACCACGCCGAGGGGATGCCATTGCTCGTACATGCGATGACCGGGCCGCTCGGAATGCATGGTGCGGCCATAGAGCATGCGCGACTGGCCGACGGCAAGATCGGCGACATCGATCATCTCCTGGACCTCGCCGTCGCCTTCGGCCTTGATTTTGCCCATCTCCAGGCTGACCAGGCTACCCAGGGCATCCTTGTGTCGCCGCAGGGCTTCCGCGCACAGTCGCACCGCCTCGCCACGTTGTGGCGCGGGAATCGCCCGCCACAGATGGAACGCTTCGCGTGCGGCTGCGACGATGTCCTCGTACTCCCCGGGCGAGGCGGTGCGCACTCGTGCGATCGCCTCACCGCTGGCGGGGTTGATCGAACTGATGACCGGGCCCTGCCCCGGCAACTCGCGGGAACCCGCCCAGGCGCCCGAATTCTCCTCGCCGAGGCCGAGGCTTTTCAGTATCTCCAGCATTTCATGCTCCCTTTGCACGTTGATGGCCCACGGCCCCGGTCGCGATCATTCGCGCCGATACTTCATTGGTGCCGCCATGGGCATAGAACCGGCCGAAGCGGTTGTCGAGCACATCCTTCAGGCGAAAGCTTTCCTGCGTGACGAAACCGTGATGCGACTCAGGGTCACAGATGACCAGGTCGGCGACGGCGCAGACCCCCGCCGCGGTCGTCACCTGGATGGCGGACCAGAGCCGCCCGGCGATGATCTGGGGATAGACCTTGTTGACGTAGTTTTCCTCGCGCAACTCGCCGTCCTGCAGGCCGACCACCGAAACATAGACGATCACCACGTCTTGCAGCGTTCGTGGCACCGCATTCTCAAGGACGCGCTTGAGGGTGTCGCGATCATGGTTGAGCTTGAGGCCGTTCATCAGCAACCGCATCTGGTTGCAGTGGCCGGGGTAGCGCATGGTCTTGTAGTTCATCTCGTTGACGTGGCTATGCCAGCTGTCGGCGAGCGAACCCAGGCCGCCCGAGGTGTTAAAGGCCTCGTAGACGTTGCCGTCGATCTCTATTTCCTCCAGCCCTTCGAGTGGCAGAACGTTGATGATGCTGCCGTCCTCGACGCTCTGGCACATGTTGCCGTATTCGTTGATCAGTCCGTCCGTCGACCAGGTCAGCGAGTATTTCAGGACGTTGTTCGGATGCTGGGGCAGGGCGCCTACGCGCAGCTTGACGGTGTGGATCTCGTCGAAATGCGTTGCGAGTTCATTGGCCGCGATACTGACGAAGCCGGGGGCGAGGCCGCATTGCGGGGCGAAAGCCGTGGATGCGCCGGCCGCGAGCGAACGGACTTCCTCCGTGACGGCGACGTCTTCGGTGAGATCGAAATAGTGCATGCCACGCTGCCGGGCGGCCGTCGCCACCGGCACGTTGCAGAAATAGGGCAGCCCCGAGATCACTGCATCCACGGGATGCGCATCGAGGTGGGCGGCCAGGTCCTGCGGGGCGGTGGCGTCGAGAGCAAAAGCCCGCACGTTGGCCAGGCCGTGGGCCTTTACGACGCTTTCCGCCGCGGCGCCGTCGAGGTCTGCAAGATCGATATGATAATCGCCCGATTCGCCCAACAGGCCGGAAATCAGGGCTCCGATCTTGCCGGCCCCGAGAACGAGTACTCGATGCATCAAGGTGACTCCAGGATTGTTTTTTTGAGACGTGTCCGGCCCGTCCCTTGCCTGCGGGGCGCGTTTGTCCCGGGGGAAGCCTGACGATATCCCGCAATTATCCCGACTCTCGCCGCACGGCGCCAGCCGAGGCGCCGGCAGGACGGCTTTTGCACTGCGACAATGCGCGGTAGGATGACGGCATGGACGCAAAGACAGAGCAGCCGCACTGGCACCCGGCAAGCTGGCAGGACAAGCTGGCCAGCCAGCAGCCGTTGTATCCCGATGCGGACGCTGTCGCTTCCGTCGTGGAGCGGCTCAGCACCCTGCCGCCCCTGGTCGTGTCCTGGGAAGTCGAGGCCCTGCAGGAAAAGATCGCCCGCGCGCAGCGCGGCGAGGCTTTCCTGCTCCAGGGTGGCGATTGCGCCGAGAATTTCGCCGACTGCAACTCGGACCAGATCGCGCGCAAGCTCAAGATCCTGTTACAGGTCAGCGTGGTGCTCCTGCACAGTCTCAAGCGTCCCGTTATCCGTGTGGGTCGGATGGCTGGCCAGTACGCCAAGCCCCGGTCCGCTGATAACGAGACGCGCGGCGGGGAGACATTGCCCAGCTACCGCGGCGACCTCGTCAACAGGAACGGCTTCACATCGGCCGACCGAGTTCCCGACCCGGAGCTGATGCTCGAGGGCTATCATCGCGCTGCGCTGACGCTGAACTTCGTTCGCGCGCTCGCCGAAGGTGGCTTCGCCGACCTGCATCACCCCGAATACTGGAATATCGGCTTTGCCCAGTCGACGCCCTTCGAGCATGCCTACAAGCAGATCGTCAAGAGCATCACCGACTCGATGGATTTCTTCGAGTTCAT
>CAYTXS010000111.1:0-7607 GCA_964441585.1 uncultured Thioalkalivibrio sp. | reverse complement strand
GAAAAAATAAGGTGGCGCCTCCCGCCTGTGCCGTTACAGACCATTGCTCTCGAACCAGAGCAATAAGTGGGACCAGTAGTCGTACCTCAGGCTTTCCGCCAGAAGCGGGCTTGCGCACCGGTACCGACACATTCCGGTCCCAGGGTAGTTAATTAGGGTCGAGAGGATCCCGGCCCGAATCGAACACCGCAGGAGACGCCAAGACTTTAAGACTTGCCGCGGGCAGCTATAGTTCCAGCTGCTTGCCATCCTCAAGCGCGATTTCCACGCGTTCACGCAGGTTTTTCAGTCGTGTTCCGACCTGGGACTCCAGCGACTGGTCACGGTTGCGCCCCTTGAGCAGGTCGTTGGCGAGGTTCAGCGCGGCCATCACGGCAATCCGATCCGTCCCGACGACATTACCCGTGTCGCGGATCTGCTTCATCCGCGCATTGAGGTATTCCGCCGAGCGGATCAGGTCGTTCTTTTCCGCCGCCGGACATGCGAACTGGTATTCCTTCTCGAGGATCCGGACACTGACGCGCGCCGCTTCCTCGCTCACGAACCCTGCTCCATGGTCTTGAGACGACCGATCATCGCTTCGACGCGCGTCCTGACCTGCTCGTTCTTCTGCATCAGGGAAGCGCGCTCCACCATCAGCGTGTCCTGCCGCTGCCGGAGGGAGCGATTTTCCTCCTTCAGCTGCCGACAGACTGCGACGAGCTCTTCGAGCCGCCGCTCGAGCCGCTTCAGTTCCACGTCCACTCCGTGCGCCGTGCCTTCGTCCATGCCGGCAACTATAGTGACGGCCCCGAAGGCGGTCAATCGCGTCGCCGCGGTGCCTGTGAGAGCGCCTGGGGCGGTGTTAGCATCGCGTCATGGCCGATGCTCCCGGCCGGCAGCAGGTAAGGCATGTGCGCGAAAAGATTCCCGACTACGCTGAACTCCAGTTGGCGCTCGGCGCCGAGTCTGCCGGCCCGGTCGCGGCGGAGGCGCATGGCACGCTGTGCGGCCTGCTGTGTGCGGGTGTCGAGGAGGCGCTGGATACCTGGATCCACAACACGCTCGCTGATATCGAGGACTACAGTTTCGGTGGTCGCCAGGACGCCCGCGGGCTGCTCGAGTCGTTGTATGAGGCGACGGCCGCTGCGCTGCGCGGCGGCGAGATGTCTTTCCAGTTGCTCTTGCCCGACGATGACGCGCCGATCGACGACCGGGCCGCCGCCCTGGCGGCATGGTGCAACGGCTTCCTCTATGGCCTGGCGGTGCGCGGGCTGCGCCCGATGGAGGAGTTGCCGGACGAAGTCCGCGAGGTGCTGACCGATTTCTCTGAAATCGGCCGCGCCGGCGTGACCGAGGAGGAGGCCGAGGAAGCGGGTGAGAGCGCGCTCGCGGAACTCGAGGAGTACGTGCGGGTCGCCGTCCAGCTGGTATATGACGAGTGTCGTCCGCCGCCCGGTTATCATTGACGGCATCAAGATAAGCACCGGAGCGCCATCGACAATGAACATCAGGGACTTCGGCCGCAGGCGCAGACAACTCATGCGGATGATCGGCAAGGGCGGGATCGCGATCCTGCCGTCGGCGCCGACCCGCACGCGCAACCGCGATGTCGAGCATGCCTACCGGCAGGACAGCGATTTCCATTACCTCACCGGGTTCCCGGAACCGGAGGCCGTGGCCGTGCTCGCGCCGGGGCGGGCGCACGGCGAGTTCGTCATGTTCTGTCGCGACCGGGATCCGGAGCGTGAGACCTGGGATGGCCGGCGCGCCGGGCCGGAGGGCGCCGTGAGAGATTTCGGCGCGGATGACGCCTTCCCGATCTCGGACATCGACGACATCCTGCCGGGCCTGCTGGAGAACTGCGAGCGAGTTTATTACGCGATGGGGTTCAACGCGGAGTTCGACCAGCGGCTGCTCGGCTGGATCAACCAGCTGCGCTCAGCGGCGAAGAACGGTGTCACGGCGCCGAACGAGTTTGTCGCCCTCGATCACCTGTTGCACGACATGCGGTTGTTCAAGAGTCGCAGCGAGATCGTGACGATGCGCAAGGCGGCGAAGATCGCTGCGGCCGCGCATGTGCGTGCGATGCGCTACTGCCGCCCGGGAATGACCGAGTACGAGATCGAGGCCGAGTTTCTTCACGAGTTCCGTCGCCACGACGCCACCGTGTCCTACCAGCCCATTGTCGGCGGCGGGGAGAATGCCTGCATCCTGCACTACGTCGAGAACCGGGCCCGGCTCAAGGAGGGCGACCTGCTGCTGATCGACGCGGGCTGTGAACTGGAATGCTACGCCTCGGACATCACCCGGACCTTCCCGGTGTCAGGGCGTTTCAGCGACGAGCAACGTGCGCTTTACGAGGTCGTGCTGGAAGCGCAGCTTGCGGCGATCGACAAGGTGCGTCCCGGCAATCACTGGAATGAACCTCATGAGGCGGCGGTGCGCGTGTTGACGCGCGGTCTCGTGCGTCTCGGCCTCCTCAAGGGGCGTGTGCCCACCCTCGTCAAGAACGGTGACTATCGGCGCTTCTACATGCATCGCACGGGCCACTGGCTCGGACTCGACGTGCACGACGTCGGCGACTACAAGGTAGGGGAGGAGTGGCGGATTCTCGAGCCGGGCATGGTGCTGACCGTGGAGCCCGGACTCTACATAGCGCCCGGCACCCGGGGCGTGCCGAAAAAGTGGTGGGGCATGGGGATCCGCATCGAAGACGATGTGCTCGTGACCCGGGATGCGCCGGACGTGCTGTCCCGCGATGCGCCGAAAGATCCGGGTGAGATCGAACGACTCATGAACGCGGCCTAGAAAACATGCCTGACGATTCAGCTTTCGACGTGGTGATTGCCGGCGGCGGCATGGTCGGCGCATCGCTGGCGGTCGCGCTCGCAGCGTTACCGCTGCGTGTCCTCGTGGTCGAGGCACGGCCGCCGGCGGATGCCGCCCAGCCGAGCTACGACGATCGGGCGACCGCGGTGTCCGAAAGCAGCCGGCGCATCCTCGACGGCATCGGGTGCTGGCCGCGGCTCGCAGCGGCCGCCGCGCCGATCCGAGCCGTGCACGTGTCGGAACGCGGCGCTTTCGGTGCGACGCGGTTGCGCGCCGCCGACCATGACCTCGAAAGTTTCGGCTACGTCGTCGAGAATCGCATCATCGGCCGAGCGCTCTGGGAGAGCATCGAGGCTGCAGACGGGCTGACGGCCTGGGCGCCGGCGAAGGTCGTCGGCCTGGAGCAGGGTGCGGCGCACATCGACTTGCGCATCGATCGGGGCGACGCTGCGCCGGTGTCGGTGGCGGCGAAGCTGCTGGTGGCCGCCGACGGTGCCGGATCCCCGCTGCGCACCATGGCGGGGATCGCTCACCAGGTCCGCGATTACGCGCAGTCGGCCGTGATCGCCAACTTGACGCCCGCGACGGATCCGGCCGGCACGGCATTCGAGCGATTCACGCCGAGCGGTCCGCTGGCCGTGCTGCCGTTGACCGAGCGACGCGCCACGATCGTCTGGACACTGTCGCCGGCGGATGCCGTGGCACAGGCTGAGAAAAGCGACGCCGACTTTCTCGCTGCCCTGCAGGCGGCGTTCGGCTACCGTCTCGGCGTGTTCCGCAAGGTCGGACGGAGAGCCCGCTACCCCTTGTCCCTCGTCCAGTCCGAGGCATGGCACGCGGGCCGCGTGGTGCTGGTCGGCAACGCGGCCCACGGCATCCATCCGGTGGCTGGCCAGGGATTCAACCTCGGGCTGCGCGACGCCGCCGTGCTCGCCGAGCTCGTCGCCCGCCACGGCGATCCGGGCGCGTCCGAATTGCTGGAAGAGTACGCCGAATGGCGAGAGGAGGATCGCGCCCGCACGGTGCGCGACACCGACAGCCTCGTGCAGCTGTTCACCAGCGATTTCGCGCCCCTGCGGGCGGGCCGGCGCCTCGGGCTCGTCGGCCTGGATCTGCTGCCCGCCGCCCGTGCCGCAGTCGCACGTCGGGGCATGGGACTGGGAGGCCGCCTGCCGCGGCTGGCGCTCGGTCGGCCCCTGGCACCATGAGACGTGAGCCCGACATCGTGGTGGTGGGTGCCGGCATGGTCGGCGCCGCCACGGCCGCGTTGCTGGCGCGCGCCTCACCGTCCACCGCCATCACCGTGCTGGACGCTGATCCGCCGCCGCAGTGGCGGGCCGGCGATGACCCCGGACTGCGCGTGTCCGCGTTGTCGGAGGCCAGCCGGAAGGTGCTCGCGGCCTGCGGTGCATGGGAAGAGATTGCCGCCGGTCGGATCGGTCCCTATACGCAGATGCGGGTCTGGGACGGCGCGATTCCCGCCGGCGGTCCCGGTGCGGTGCACTTCAGCGCCGCGGACATCGCCGCACCGGTGCTCGGACACATCGTGGAGAACGAACTGGTCCGGCTCGCGCTGCGCAATGCGCTGCTGCGGCTCGATAACGTCAGGTTCTTCGACGGCGCCAGCCTCGCGTCGCTCGCGCTGGATGGAGAGCGGGCGGAACTGGGCACCGAGGATGGTCGGCGCCTGTCGGCTCGGCTCGTCGTCGGCGCTGACGGCGCCCGATCCGCCTCGCGCGAAATGGCGGCGCTGAGCGTGCGCGGGCACGATTACGAACAGCAGGCGGTGGTCTGCAATATCCGCTGTCAGCTGCCGCACGACGAAACCGCCTGGCAGCGGTTCCTGCCGACCGGGCCGATCGCATTGTTGCCCCTCGCCGACGGGCAAGTGTCCATCGTGTGGTCCACGACGCCCGCCGAGGCAGAGGCGCTGCTGGCCATGGACGACGAAACCTTCCGCGCCGCGGTCGCGGAAGCATCCGACGGCTGCCTGGGCCAGGTCATCGAGTCCGGTCCGCGGGCGGCCTTCCCGTTGCGCATGCGACATGCGCCGGATTACACCCGCAGCCGGTTTGCGCTGGTCGGGGACGCGGCACACACGGTGCATCCGCTCGCCGGGCAGGGCGTGAATCTCGGATTCCTTGATGCGGCTGCACTGGCCGAAATCGTGGCTGGCGGGCTCGCCGCAGGGCGTGATCCCGGGGATCCGGCATTGCTTCGGCGCTACGAGCGCTGGCGCAAGCCGGAGAATTTTCTTGCAATGCGCGCCTTCGATGCGATCAACCGGCTGTTCAGCAACGACAATCCGGCGGCCGGCTCGGTGCGGCGGGCCGGGTTCACGATCGTGGATCGACTCGCTCCGCTGAAGGGCGTGTTCGTACGCCGCGCGATGGGACTCGAAGGCGACCTGCCGGCGGCCGCTCGATCCGGCGTCGCCGCCTGACAATGTTTTAGTATTGGAGTCATGACCATGCCGACGACATCCAGAGAGGAAATGGAGGCGCTGCTGGCGAAATTGCGCCGGGAAGTGGCGGACGCAGGAGAGCTCGATGCCGGCCAGCGGGCGCGCATCGATGCGCTCCAGGCCGAGATCGAACGTGGCGTCGCGGCCGCTGACGACCAGCACGCAGAGACGCTCCGGGAGCAGTTGCGCGAGCATATCGACGAGTTCCAGCGCAGCCATCCCACCATGACCCTGGTGCTCGGGAGGATTCTCGATCATCTGAACAAGATGGGCATCTAGGGGCGGCGCCGATGCAGCCGTTCAACCAGGATCCGCCCGAACTCGCCAACCAGTACGACGACGATCGCGTGCTGCGTTCGGTCCTGGCGCGCCGCTTCGGCGGCGCGATTCCCGCCGAGGTCGAGGACAGCCTTCGACAGATGGGCGGCCTCGCCGGCGGCGAGCTCTACCGGATGCAGCTCGCCGACCGGCTCAACGAGCCGCGGCTCGTGCAATGGGATGCCTGGGGCAAGCGCATCGACGAGATCGAGTTGACGCCGGTATGGCGTCGCGCGGAGCGCCTCGCGGCGGAGTTCGGGCTGGTCGCGACAGGCTATGAAGGGACCTACGGTGCGCTGGCCCGCACCGTGCAGTTCGCCATGGTGCACCTGTTCCATCCGTCCACAGACCTTTACAGCTGCCCCTTGGCGATGACTGACGGTGCGGCGCGCACGCTCATCGATTCCGGCAACGAGCAGCTCGCGGCGCATGCGGTTCCTCACCTGACCACGCGCGACCCGGCCCGCTTCTGGACGAGCGGCCAGTGGATGACGGAGTCCACCGGCGGATCCGACGTCGGCGCATCGGAAACCGTGGCCCGCCGCCAGGGCGACGGCTGGACCCTGTGGGGACGCAAGTGGTTCACCTCGGCCGCCACCTCGCAGATGGCGCTGACCCTCGCCCGTCCCGAGGGCAATGATGCCGGTGGCCGTGGCCTGGCCCTTTTCTATGTGGAGACCCGCGATGCCGGCGGCCGACTCGATCATATCGAGGTGCTGCGGCTCAAGGACAAGCTCGGCACGCGCAAGGTACCGACGGCGGAGTTGATGCTCAACGGCACCCCGGCGATCCCGGTGGCAGGGCTCAGCGACGGTATCCGCCAGATCGTCCCCATGCTGACCCTGACGCGGACCTGGAACAGTGTCTGCGCCGCCTCCTTCATGCGCCGCGGCGTCGCGCTGGCCCGGGATTACGCCCGGCGCCGCACCGCCTTCGGCCAGCCGCTGTCCCGCCAGCCGCTCCATGTGCAGACACTCGCGGCGATGCAGGCCGAGTACGAGGCCGCGTTCCACCTGTGCTTCGAGCTGATCCGGCTGCTCGGCCACGCGGAGCATGGCGAGGCCGACGACGACGAACGCGCGTTGTTGCGGCTGATGACGTCGCTCACCAAGTTGACTACGGGCAAGCAGGCGGTGGCGGTATCGACCGAGGCGATCGAATGCTTCGGCGGCGCGGGCTACGTCGAGGACACCGGCTTGCCGGTCATCGTCCGTGACAGCCAGGTGCTGCCGATCTGGGAAGGCACCACGAACGTCTTGTCACTCGAGTTGCTGAAGGCCTGCGGGGATGGCGAGCCACTGGCCGTGCTGCGGCGGCGCATCGCCGCCTGCGCGCGCGCATGCCGGGACGACCGGCTGGTGGCCGCGGCGAGCATCGCCGGCACGGCAGCGGACCGGGCGCTCGCATGGCACCGCACGGCGGCCAGCGCGGGCCGCGCCGCCCTGGAAACCAACGCCCGGGGTTTCGCGTTGACGCTGGGACGGGCCACCGCCCTGGCGCTGCTGTGCGAACACGCGCAGTGGTCGCTGGACGAGGAGCGGGACGGCCGCGCACGCGCCGCGGCGCTGGCGTTTTCCGCCACGCAGATCACGCGGCTCGAGGCCATCGAGCCGGACGACGTGGCGTTGCTGGCGGTCTAGCGCTTCGCCCGCCTGCGCCAGGCGCCCCCGCCGCGCATCGCTCGGTGCCGCGTTCCTCCGCAAGGCTCAGTCCTTGAGCAGCCCATCCACCTTGGCGGCGCAGATGAAGTCGTTCTCCGACAGCCCGTTGATGGCGTGCGTGGAAAACTTCACCAGGCAGTGTCCCCAGCCGACCTCGAGATCGGGATGGTGGTTCTCCTGGTTGGCGATCCACGCGACGGCATTGACGAAGCCCATCGTGCGGTAGAAACCCTTGAAGCGGAAATCCCGGCGGATCTCGGTGCCGTCCTCGCTCAGGGACCAGTCATTGTGCAGTCGTGCCAGCAGCTGGCCGGCTTCTTCGGCCGACATGGGCTTGGCGCCGCCCTCGCAGG
>CAYTXS010000110.1:0-7621 GCA_964441585.1 uncultured Thioalkalivibrio sp. | reverse complement strand
CGTCGATCGGATGCTGGGCCTGCATGAACGGCAGGTCATGAGCGGCAGCGTGCTCAGCCACGATGGCGAACGCAGCGTGTTCGATCTCATTCCGGACGAGGAGGACACCGAGCCGGCCGAGACCTGCCAGGAAGACGACGTGCATGACGCGGTGGAGCATTGGCTGGGGCGCCTGAGTGACAAGCAGCGGGCGGTCGTCGAGCGCCGTTTCGGCCTGCACGGCCACCAGCGGGCGACGCTGGAGCAGGTGGGCGCGGAAATCGGCGTCACCCGCGAACGGGTCCGGCAGATCCAGATGGACGCCCTGTCCCGCCTGCGCAGCTTCATGGAGAACCAGGGGCTTTCGCACGAGGCCTTGCTGGACTAGCGCCTCTACCGCGCTGCCGGATGCGGGGCGCCCGCTCCGCAACGGCCGGTCGCCGCGCTGATCGTCAGGAGAGGATCAGCGCGGCGACCACCGGCCGTTCCTCGGTGACCAGCACGTTGTACGTCCGGCAGGCGGCGGCGGTGTCCATGACCTCCAGTCCGATATCGCGCGCGGCGAGGGCGGCGTACAGCGCGGATTCCGGAAAGCGAATCTGCGTGCCCGTGCCGAGAATCAGGATCTCCGGGTGCACCTGCAATGCAGGCGCAAGCGCCTCGAGATCGAGGGTCGCGACGTCCGTCGCCGGCCAGTCGGCAAACAGCTCGCTCGCGCTCAGGATCAGGCTGCTGGAGAAAAACCGCTCGCCGACATGAATGCCGTCCCGGGCGACCCCCGTGACGAGGTTGGCTGTGGGATGATTGTCGAGTGTGAATCTCATGCCACTACGATAACCAAATTCAGACGCACGACAAGGCATTCGCGAGCAACGTGTTTACCCTCCTGGTTCCCGGAATCGAATCCGGCTGGCCCGCCCACGCACCGCGCCTGCCGGCGCTGGAGCGCCTGCTTGCCCGAGGCCGGAGGCATCCGCTGGAGCATGACTCATGGTGCGCGCTGGCCCGCTTTGCCGGCGTGGAGCCCGGCCAATGGCCTGTCGCGCCCGTGAGCGCGATGGCCGAGTTGCCCGTTGACGGGCATGCCTGCCTTCGCGTGGAGCCGCTGGGTGCGCGAGTGGAGGAACACGGCATGCTACGGCTGCCGGCCGCTGCGCTCGGGATCACGATGGACGAAGCGCGTGCGCTGGCCGCGGCCTGCGGCGAACTGTTTGCGGCGGACGGCCTGCGCCTCGCGGCTGTCACACCCGAACGCTGGTACCTGCTCATCGACGCCGCCCGCTGGGGTTCGCTGCAATGGCGTGGTTTCGGCGTTCCGGCCCGTTCGCTGGCGGAGCAGGCGCGCCCGGCGCCGCCCGAGCCGGCCCTGCGGCTGTTGCTCTCGGAAGTCGAAATGCTGTTCCATGCGCATCCCGTCAACGAGGCCCGGCGCGCGCAGGGCGCCGCGACGATCGCCGGCCTGCATCCGTGGGGCGGGGGGCTGGTGGGTGGTGGCGACGCCGAAGCCGATAACGATGCCCGCTCATCGAGTCCGACTCGTCCCAGTGCCGCGCCGGATGCGTCCCTGTGGTCCGCGCCGTCGCCTGGGGAGCCGTATCTCGCCGGTCTCGGGCGCCTCGGCATCATCGGGGGTGTCCAGGGACCGCGCTACGCGCCCGAAGCGGCGCCCGCCGGATTCGCCTGGCCCGTTGCCGCGGAATCCGTCGGCACGGCGCCATGGGAGGCGGTGGAAGCCGACTGGACCGCTCCGCTGCTCGATGCGCTGCTGCGCGGCGGTGTAAGCGGAATCCGCGTCGTTACGGGAAATGCCATCCACGAGACGAGCCGCTTCGCCGCGCTGCGTTTCTGGCGCCGGCCCCGTCCGGTGCACCAGCTGTGTTGAGCCGCCGCCCCATCCACCGCCGCACGGCAGATCCGGATGCCGTGGCTGCACTGAGCGAAGCCGGTGTCGTGCTGGCGCGGCTCTACGCGGCTCGCGGAGTCCGTAGCCTTGCGGAGCTCGATCTCGGCCTGGCTGGTCTGGCGCCGATCGGCAGTCTCGACGGTGTCGAAACGGCCGTGGCGTTGCTGGCCCGCCACCTCGGCGCCGGGAGCAAGATCCTGGTGGTCGGCGACTTCGACGCCGACGGCGCGACCAGCACGGCGTTGCTGGTGCGGGTGCTGCGCACGCTCGGCGGGAGCGTGTCTTATCTCGTGCCGGATCGCTTCGTGCACGGCTACGGCCTGAGCCCGGCCCTCGTGCGTGACGCCGCGGCACACGATCCTGCGCTGCTGGTCACGGTGGACAGCGGCATCAACTGCCACCCGGGCGTCGCACTGGCGCGGGAGATGGGCATGGACGTGCTGGTGACGGACCATCACCTTCCTGGCGCCTCTCTCCCGAACGCCACGGCGATTGTCAATCCGGCGCTGCCCGGCCAAGGCTTCCCGAGCCGCTGTCTCGCGGGAGTCGGCGTGGCGTTCTACGTGGCGGCCGCGCTGGCGCGGGAGCTGGGTGCTGCTCGCAGCCTGGTGCCGGGACTGCTCGACCTGGTGGCGCTGGGCACCGTGGCCGACCTCGTGCCCCTCGACCGGAACAACCGCATTCTCGTCGAGCAGGGCCTCCGGCGCATCCGGGCCGGTGCCTGCCGGCCCGGGATCACGGCCCTGCTCACGGCCGGCAAACGTGATCCGCGCCTGGCCGTCACCACTGACCTCGCCTTCGCCGCTGGCCCGCGACTGAATGCGGCCGGGCGGCTGGACGACATGTCGGTGGGCATTGAGTGCCTGCTGAGCGACGACCCCGGGCAGGCCGTTGAACTGGCCACCCTGTTGTCGAGCCTGAACGAGGAACGCAAGGAAATCGAGGCGCGCATGCAACAGGAAGCGCTGAAGGCCATCGCGGGCCTCGAGCCCGAGACGGGCGTGCTGCCTCCGGTCCTATGCGTGCATCGCCCGGGCTGGCACAGTGGGGTGGTGGGGCTGGTCGCGGCCCGAATGAAGGAACGCTACCACCGGCCTGCAGTGGCGTTTGCCGCCGACGAGGGCGGGCTGCTGAAGGGCTCGGCGCGCTCCGTGCCCGGATTGCATATTCGCGATGCCCTGGCCGATGTCGATGCGCGTCACCCGGGCCTGATCGAGCGTTTCGGCGGACACGCGATGGCCGCGGGCCTGAGCATGGCGCCGGAGGGTCTCAAGACCTTCCGCGCAGCTCTGGCCGCCGAAGTCACCGCACGGCTCGAGCCGGGGGTCCTCGACGGCGCGATCTTCTCTGATGGCGAGTTGCCTGAAGACGCTTTCGGCCTGGCGACCGCCGAACTGCTGCGCGATGCGGTTCCCTGGGGGCAGGGTTTTCCCGAGCCGCTGTTCGACGGGGTTTTCGAATTGCTCGAGGCGCGGGTCGTGGGACTCGATCATCTCAAGCTTCGCCTGCGTACCGCCGGTGGGCGACGAACGCTCGACGGCATCGCGTTCCGCCAGGCGGAGCGCCTCGGCGCCGCGCGGCCTGCGCATCTGCGCCTCGCCTATCGGCTCGGCGTCAACGACTATGCCGGCGTCCGCTCCGCCCAGCTCGTCATCGATTACCTCGAGCCCGCCTGACCGGCCTGCTGCACGCGTCGAAGCGCCGGTGAGCCTGCCGCCCATGCTAAGCTTTCCGGCTGGATCCCTTGCCACGATTGACCGTCGAACATGGAAATCTCACCCCTGCGCCAGCAACTGGCCGATCTCTCCTCCAGGGCGGATGCCCTGAGGAGGTATCTTTGACTACCCTCACAAGCGCGAGCGCCTCGAGGAAGTCCGGCGCGAGCTGGAGAATCCCGCCGTCTGGAGCCAGCCCGAGCAAGCCCAGGCGTTGGGGCGCGAACGCGTCCGGCTCGAGGGCGTCGTGGACGTGCTCGATGAACTCGCCGATGGACTGACCGACGCGACGGAACTCTTGGAGCTCGCCGCCGAAGAGGACGACGAGGCGACGGCCGAAGGCATTGCAGCGGATGCCGACGGCCTGCAAAAGAAGATCGAGGAACTGGAATTCCAGCGGATGTTTTCGGGCCCGATGGACGCCAGCAATGCGTTCCTCGACATCAATGCGGGCCAAGGGGGCACGGAGGCGCAGGACTGGGCCGAGATGCTGCTGAGGATGTACCTGCGCTGGATCGAGGCGCACGATTTCTCCGCCGAGATCATCGAGGCCTCCGCAGGCGAGGTGGCCGGTATCAAGAGCGCCACCGTGCTGGTGACCGGGCCCTATGCCTACGGCTGGCTGCGCACCGAAACCGGTATTCATCGGCTGGTGCGCAAGTCGCCCTTCGATTCCGGCAACCGGCGCCATACCAGTTTCGCGGGCGTGTTCGTGTCCCCGGAAGTCGATGACGAGGTGGACATCGACATCAATCCGGCGGACTTGCGCATCGACGTCTACCGCGCCAGCGGCGCCGGCGGACAGCATGTGAATCGCACGGAGTCCGCGGTGCGCATCACGCACCTGCCGACCAATTCGGTCGTGCAGTGCCAGAACGACCGCAGTCAGCACAAGAACAAGGCCACGGCCATGAAGCAGCTCAAGGCGAAGCTTTACGAGCTCGAGATGCAGGAGCGGCGCGCCCAGGCCCAGGCGGTGGAGGACACCAAGTCCGATATCGCCTGGGGTCACCAGATCCGCAACTACGTGCTGGACCAGTCCCGCATCAAGGACCTGCGCACGGGCGTCGAGGTCGGCAACACCCAGGCCGTGCTGAACGGCGACCTGGACCAGTTCATCGAGGCCAGCCTGAAACAGGGCCTTTAAGTCGGCGACGGGGAGTCACCATGTCCGAGCAGCCAGAGCACGCACTGATCGCGGAGCGCCGCCGCAAGCTGGAAGCGCAGCGCCAGGCCGGTGAGGCCTACGCCAACGACTTTCGCCGCAACGCGCTGGCGGGCGATCTCCAGCTCGCATTCGGCGAGCACGAGGCTGAGGTGCTGGAGAGCGAGGGCATTCCGGTCGCGGTGGCCGGGCGCATGATGGCCAAGCGCGTCATGGGCAAGGCGAGCTTCGCGCGCCTCGAGGACATGAGCGGCGCGATCCAGCTGTTCATGCAGCGCGATACGCTGCCGGAAGGGGTCTACGCTGCCTTCAAGACCTGGGACCTCGGGGACCTGCTGGGGGTCGAGGGCACACTGTTCAAGACCCGCACCGGCGAGCTGTCGGTGAAAGTGACCAGCGCGCGCCTTCTTTCGAAGTGCCTGCGCCCGCTGCCGGAGAAATATCACGGCCTCGCCGACACTGAAACGCGCTACCGGCAACGCTATCTCGACCTGGTCATGAACGCGGACAGCCGGGCGGTGTTCAGGCTGCGCTCGCGCATGGTGACTTTCATGCGCCGCTATCTCGACGCCCAGGGTTTTCTCGAGGTGGAAACACCCATGATGCAGCCGATCCCGGGGGGCGCGAATGCCCGCCCTTTCGTCACGCATCACAATGCGCTCGGCATCGACATGTACCTGCGCATCGCGCCGGAGCTGTACCTCAAGCGGCTGGTGGTCGGGGGATTCGAGCGCGTCTACGAGATCAATCGCAACTTCCGCAACGAAGGTCTCTCGACCCGGCACAATCCCGAGTTCACCATGCTCGAGCTGTACCAGGCCTGGGTGGACCAGGTGGCGATGATGGACATTGCGGAACACCTGTTGCGGTCCATGGCCGAAGCGCTGCTCGGCACGCTGAAGCTGGCGTCGCAGGGGGTGGAAGTGGACCTCGAGCCGGCTTTTCGGCGCGTGGCGCTCGAAGCGCTCGTGCTTGAGGCGAACCCGGGACTGGATCCGGCACGCAACCGCGACGTGGACCACCTGCGACAGGTTGCAGCGCAGCTCGACATGCACGTCGAGCCCGGCTGGGGCGCCGGCAAGCTGCTGCTCGAACTGTTCGAGAGGACGGTCGAGCCCGACCTGCAGCAGCCGACCTTCGTCACGGGTTATCCGCTGGAGGTTTCCCCGCTCGCGCGGTGCCGCGACACGGACCCGTTCCTGACCGACCGCTTCGAGTTGTTTATCGCGGGACGGGAACTCGCCAACGGTTTCTCGGAACTCAACGATCCCGAGGAACAGGCCGCGCGCTTCAGGGCGCAGGTGGCGCAGAAGAGCGCCGGTGACGAGGAGGCGATGTTCTACGATGCCGACTACGTGCGCGCGCTCGAGTACGGCATGCCGCCGGCGGGCGGGCTGGGCATCGGCGTGGACCGCCTGGTGATGCTCTACGCGGACCAGCCGTCCATTCGCGACGTATTGCTGTTCCCGCAGATGCGGCCGGAAGAGCCCTCCGCCAATTAGCGCGGAGCCGGCGCTGCGCTCGAAACACCCTGCTGAGCTACATGGACTCCGCCGCCCAGGGCGTGAGCGTCGCACCGTCCGCGAGCGCAAAGGGCCCGGACGCATCCTCGGCCACGACAGCCATCACCAAGCAGCCGTCGCCGACGGGGGCGGCACGCACCACGGTGCCGCCGCCAGTCGAGAGGCTCGCACCGGGTGCCGGCGGTGGGGTTGCGGCTCGAAACAGGCGCGCACGGCGTTTCACGCGGCCGAGGTGATGGGCGCGCGCCACGATCTCCTGGCCGGGATAACACCCTTTCGTGAAGCTGACGCCGCCGATCCGGTCGAGATTCAGCATCTGGGCCACGAACTGGCCACTGGTCGCGGGATACACCTCGGGCAGCCCCGCCTCGATCTCCGCGCGCGCCCATGCGCTCTCGGCTGCGGCATCCGGACCGTCGCCGGCGGCGCCCAGGGCACCGGCCAGCAGCCATCCGGCGTCGCCGGGGAGGCGCAGGACGCTGAGCTGCTCGCTGCACGTTGCCGACAACGGGGTTCGCTCCAGGGACAGGCCGCCGAGCACGCCCGCCGCGGCGCCTGCGGCGTCCGGCAGGCCGTAGACGGGCGGGCCGGATCGCAGCTCGACCCGGGACCGCAGGACGAACAGGCGCATGCGCTGCTGGACTGTTTCCAGCAGTCCGGCGTGCATGAGCAGCAGGAAGCCCTCGGGGGCGGGCAGAATCCGCAGAAATGCCAGCACGCGTCCCTTCGGGTCGTGCCATCCGGACAATTGGCCGCGCGTCCCGGTCACTTCGTCGAGGTCGGACGAAAGCTGGTTCTGCAGAAACGTGCGGGCGTCGGGTCCGCTGACGGCCAGGGCGCGCAGGCTGTCGAACGGAAAGGGGCGGGGCGTCATGTCTGGCGGGACTCCGGAAGCGAGTTTGAATGCGACCTGATTCTACCCCGAGTGCCGCGGGTCTGGCCTCATGTTGCGGTGCGTGGCAGAATTCACGGCTATGTCCGAGTCACCCGACGAAAATAAGAACGAAGCGGTCGAGACCTTGCCCGAACCCGAGCAGGACGCCGCTACGCCCGCAGCCGACGAAACCACCGAGGCCGCGCCACCGAAAGAGATTGGCGGACGCGCCGGTCCGGAACCCGTGCGTTACGGCGACTGGGAAAAGAACGGGCGCTGTATCGATTTCTGATAACTATCCCGACCCCGCCGAGTCCACGGGACGCGTGCCATGCGTCACCGAGGTCCGGCAGGGCGGCTCCAGGTCCAGGCAAGGAGGATCTCGCCCATGGCTGCTGGCAATCGGCCGCTGTCGCCGCACCTGCAGATCTACCGTCCGCAGATCACCTCGGTGCTGTCGAT
>CAYTXS010000109.1:0-7643 GCA_964441585.1 uncultured Thioalkalivibrio sp. | reverse complement strand
GTTCGGCGAACTCGCGGGCACAGAAGGCGCGGGCGAAATAGCCCCGGTCGTCGCCTCGTTTCTCGAGGTCCACGACATAGGCGCCGGCAAGCGGTGTCGGGGTGAAGCGCATGGACGAACGACCTTTCCGGGCGGGCCGATCCCTGACCCCCACGGGGCCGCATTAAGGCCGGAACCCCCGTCAATGCAACGGGATTCACGTGACGGATCCGGCACGTTTCCGGGGCGGAATTCGGGCAGCCGCCACCCCGCGAAACGGCAATGTCCCGCGAAGGTCTCAAGGGTGCCGCATTGATCTGGCCATCACAGGCATGCTCATTGGCGCCTGAAAGCAGCGGGAGTCGAACCCTTGATCCATCCTATCATCCTGTGCGGCGGCTCGGGCACGCGGCTCTGGCCGGTGTCGCGCAAGGCCTATCCCAAGCAGTTCTCGCCCCTTCTGGGCCGCGAGAGCCTCTACCAGATGACGCTCGGCCGGTTCGCCGCCGAAGGTTTCGGCGCGCCGCTGGTGATGACGGGCGACGCGTTCCGCTTTCTGGCCATCGAACAGGCGGCCGAGACCGGTCTTGCGGATGCGCGCGTGGTGGTGGAGCCCGTGGGCCGCGACACGGCGCCGGCCATCCTGACCGCCGCGCTGATGCTCGAGGACACGCCCGACGCGCTGATGCTCGTGGCGCCGTCGGACCATGTGATCCCGGATGCGGACGCCTTCCGCGCGGTCGTGGCGGAAGGGGCGGATGCGGCTCGAACAGGCGCTTTCGTGACGTTCGGCGTCACCCCGGACCGCCCCGAGACGGGGTACGGGTATCTGGAACTCGACGCCGCCCCGGACGGTCCCGGCGCGGTGCCGCTGAAAAGCTTCCGCGAAAAGCCCGATCTCGAGACCGCGCAGGCGATGCTGGCCTCGGGCGGGTTCCTGTGGAACGCGGGCATCTTCCTGATGCGGGTCTCCGACCTGATCGCGGCCTATGAGACCCATACCCCCGACATGATCGATGCCTGCCGCGCGGCCATCGCCGAGGGCGCCGAGGATCTGGGGTTCTTCCGTCTGGGCGCCGAGGCCTATGGCCGGGCCGAGGCGATTTCCTTCGATTACGCGATCATGGAGCGGGTGGACCGCGTCGCCGCCGTCCCGCTGACCAGTGGCTGGTCCGATCTCGGCGCCTGGGACACGCTGTGGCAGGCGGCCGGGCCCGACGAAGACGGCAACGCCACCTCGGGCCCCGTCACCGCGCTTGACTGCCGCGACAGCTACCTGCGCTCGGAATCCGACGGCATCCGTCTGGTGGGGCTGGGGCTGGACGGCGTCGTCGCCGTGGCCATGCCCGACGCGGTTCTGGTGGCCGACAAGTCCCGCGCCCAGGACGTCAAGGCGGTGGTCGACACGCTGCGCGCGGCCGAGGCGGCGCAGGCCGACGACTACCCGCGCTTTCACCGGCCCTGGGGCTGGTACGAGACGCTGTGCCTGGGCGACCGGTTCCAGGTCAAGCGCATCATGGTCAAGCCCGGCGGTGTCCTGAGCCTGCAGAGCCACCATCACCGCTCCGAGCACTGGATCGTGGTCGCCGGCACCGCTGAGGTCACGATCGGCGAGGACACCCGCCTTCTGACCGAGAACGAGAGCGTCTACATCCCGCTGGGTGCGGTCCATCGCATGGCCAATCCCGGCAAGCTGCCGATGTACCTGATCGAGGTGCAGACCGGGGCCTATCTGGGCGAAGACGACATCGTGCGCTACGAGGACATCTACAACCGTGCCTGATCGGGGGGCCAGGCACGTGTGCCGCGAAAGATGGGACAGGATGGCGTGCAGAAGCTTCTAGGCGGCTTGCGGGGCGACGCGCTGCGTGCCCGCGCGATGCGGGGCTCGATGCTGACGGTGGTCAGCTTCGGGGGCCGCAATGCCCTGCGCCTGGGATCCAACCTGATCCTGACGCGCATCCTGTTTCCCGAGGCTTTCGGTCTCATGGCCCTGGTGCAGGTGTTTCTCACCGGGCTGCAGATGTTTTCGGATTTCGGCGTCAACGCCTCGGTGATCCGCAGCAAGCGGGGCGACGACCCTGGGTTTCTCGACACCGCCTGGACGGTGCAGGTGCTGCGCGGTGTCGTTCTGTGGCTGGGGGCGGTGGCGCTGGCAGGGCCCGCGGCGGCCTTCTACGACGAGCCGCAACTGCGCGAGCTTCTGCCGGTGGTCGGCCTGACGGCGATTTTCCTGGGCCTGTCATCGATCAACATCGTCACGGTGAACCGCAAGCTTGTCCTCGGCCGCCTCACCGCGCTGGAGTTGGGGACGCAGGCGCTCGGCATCGTGGTGATGGTCGCCCTGGCCTTCGTGCTGCAGTCGGTCTGGGCCCTGGTGATCGGCGGGCTGGTGCAGGCCGGGTCCAAGGCGCTTTTGTCCCATGTCCTGCTACCAGGCCGCATGGCGCGCCCCGCGCTGGAGCCCGCGGCCTTCGGCGAGCTGTTCCATTTCGGCAAGTGGATCTTTCTCAGCACGATCGCGGGGTTCCTTCTCAAGCATGGCGACCGGGCGATCCTGGGCAAGTATATCAGCCTGAGCGACCTGGCCTTCTACACCATCGCCTTCATGCTGGCCTCGATGCCCTATCTGTTGAAGACTGCCCTGCTCGAAAGGGTTCTCTACCCGCTTTATTGCAATACGCCACCCGCCGAGAGCCCGGCCAACCGGGCCAAGATCCTGCGCGCGCGCATGATCCTGACGGGGGGCGTTCTGGCGATCAGCGCCCCGTTCGTGATTTTTGGCCCCGAGGTGATCCGGCTGCTCTACGATCCGCGCTACCACGATGCCGGGCCGATCCTGACCGCGATCGGCTTCGTATGGATGTTCAGGATCATCACGTCCGGACACGATCCGGTGCTGCTGGCGGCGGGGGAATCGCGCACCTTCGCGCTGCTGCTGATCTGCGGCGCCGCCCTGCGCATCTGCCTGATGCTTCTGGGGGCGATCCATTTCGGCATTCCCGGCGTGATCGGGGCCGCGCTGGTGGCCGAGACGCTGATCTACCCTGTGCTGGTGCGGCTGACCTTCCGCTACGGCGCCTGGGACTGGCGGCAGGATGCGGGCTTTGCCTGTCTGGCGGTGCTGATCCTGACCCTCACCCTGTGGCGCAATCCCGCGGTCTGGACCGATTTCGTGGCCCTGGCCGGGCCCGGATGACCCCCCTGCCGCGCTTTCATTCCAATGCCGGACATGCAAGATTGATGCCTATAGATACCAGCCTTTTCCGACCCTTCCCGAGGAACGCCCCGCGCGCTCCGGCCGCCCGGATTGATTGACGAGACCCGAGCCATGCAACGCGATTACGCCCTTCTGACCAACCTGATCACGGCCGAGTCCCTTCCGGTTCTGAGGGACTGGCTGGCGTTCATGCCATACCCGCCGAAACGGCTGATCTGCTATTGCGGATACAACGAGGGCAACAAGGCGCTTCTGCGCGACCTCGCCGAGGAGGTGGGAACGACCCTCGTCATCGCGCCCGACACGCTGACCGAGGATATCCGCAAGTCCGACCTGCCCGTTCTGGAGTGGCAATTCGCCCAGGTCGAGGAGGCGTACTGCCTGAAGATCAGCCTCGACACGATCCCCTACCAGAAGGAGCCCGGGGACTGGCTCAATCCGCTCATCGACACGATGGAACACGAGGGGTTCGTCTTTCTGACCGGATCGACACGGCTTTTCCGGGCCGACACGCCCTATCGCGATCCCGATCTCTACCGCACCCAGAGGATCAGCCTGAACTTCGTCATCATGCGCCCCGAGTTCTGGCTGGAGCTGTTCCGCACCCGCAGCGACCTGAAGGCGGAATACGGACGCTTCGCCTGCGAGGGTATCGTCGAGCACCATTGCCGGGAAAAAGGCCTTTACGGGCTGCGCCTGGCCAATACCAGCGCGCGGCGGGTCTTCCATGTCCAGATCTGGGACGACCGGATCAATGCCCGGCGCGAGGCGATCCGCTCGGACGCGAAGGTCGCGCATTTCCTCACGGGCTACGAGGACGACCAGCGATATCCCTGGGACAGGTATTTCATGTTCCCCCGGCATCCCCTGATGCGCCGGATACGCATCGCCCTGGGCCGGATGCGCAGACAGGCCCTCTCGAGGTAAGCCCCCTGCCCCGTTTTCCCCCTGCCCACTCTCCGGAGACCCACCCATGCGAAAGCCGCTGAAGATCCTTCTCGTTCTCGCCGTCTCGGGCGCCGTGGCCGGCGGCCTCGTGCTGGGCGGATTTCTCATCAGCCGTTTCGGGGTCGGCCCGTTCAACGGGTTTGCCGAGCGCGTCGAACGCAACCTCGCCGAACTGCGCGGCGAACCCTCCGAGCTCGAACGCCGCGTGGGCGTGATCGAGACCACCAATGTCAGGCTGGTGGGCACCGTCTACGACATTCCCCGGCAGGAGTTCACCTCCGGCGGCGCCCTGGCGCCCTGGGGAGACGATCTCCTGGTGCTCAACCGGCGCGGCACGATCCGCAGGCTGGTGGAGGGCGAGGGCGTTCTGCCGACCGCGATCGAGACGCCCGAGAACGGACTGGAGGCCTACGAGGCCCATGTGGCGGCGGAGGACGACCCGCGGTTCTTCCACCGCCCCGACCGGCAGCGGTTCAACGACCTGATGCTGGTGGATAGCGGGCCGCTGCACGGGCTGGCGGTGTCCTATTCCTTCTTCGATCCCGAAGCGGTGTGCTACGGCTCGCGCGTGGCCTGGATCGACGTGCCGCGCGGGGAGACGGCGGCCAGTTTCGCGGCGGCGGCCGAGGATTGGGAGGTGATCTTCGAGACCAGTCCCTGCCTGGAGCTCAACCCCACATGGACCGCGTTCGACGGCATCATGGCCGGCGGCCGGATGGCGTTCGAAGCGCCCTCGACGCTCTATTACGGCAGCGGCGAATATCACCTCGACGGGGTGCATACCTACGATGTGGGTATCCAGTCGCCCGACAACGATTACGGCAAGCTGGTCGCCATCGACCTCGCCACCCGCGAGGCGCGGCACCATTCGACCGGCCATCGCAACATGCAGGGCGTGGCGATCGACACCGAGGGCCGGCTCTGGACGGCCGAGCACATGATCCGCGGCGGGGATGAGCTGAACCTCATCGAGGAGGATGCGAATTACGGCTGGCCGCTGGAGACCTACGGCACGCTCTACAGCGGGCTGCCCTTCCCCAACCAGGGCGAAGACGGGCGCCACGTCCTGCACACCGCACCGCTTCATGCCTGGCTGCCGTCGGCCGGGGTCTCGGCGCTGGCCGCGATCGACGGGTTCCACCCGACCTGGGACGGCGACCTGCTGGCCGGGTCCCTGTCGAGCCCGGAGCATGGCCAGAGCCTGTTCCGCATCCGCATCGAGGACGGGCATGTCGTCTTCGCAGAGCGCATCCGCCTCGACGCGCGCATCCGTTACGTCACGCAATGGGGTCCCGACCGCATCGCCGTGCTGATCGACCACCGCAACGCCGTGGTGGTGTTTCGCGCCCAGGAGCGCGTCGACGTGCTGGGTCGGGCGCTGGCCACGCTCGAGGCGCGGACCGATGCCGATCTCTTCGCGCAGGTCGCCCAGGCCACCCGCACCTGCAACGAGTGCCACAGCTTCGAGCGCAACGCCCAGGGCGCCGGCCCCTCGCTGGCCGGTGTTGTCGGACGGGAGATCGGCGGGGCCTATTTCGACAATTACTCCTCCGCCATGGCCAGCCATGGCGGGGTCTGGGACCGGGAGTCCCTGGCCCGCTACATCGTCGATCCGCAAAGCGTGGTGCCCGGCACGACGATGGCCGCCCAGGGGCTGGAACCCGGGCCGGTGGTCGAGGGGCTGATCGATCTGCTGGAGATCGCCGGAGAGCAGGCCGAAGGCGACATGCCCTACAACTGACGCCCCGCGCCCCGGGCTCAGGTGCCGCGCCGCTTGACATGCGCGAACCGGCTGTGCGGCGTCTTGACGGAGCCGGCCTGGTCCAGGGCGGTGCCCGGCGCCCCGCGGATGTGAACGGGGCGGGGCGCCGCCACCACCGCTTGCACCGCATCCTTGCGCTGGAGCTCGATGCGCCCCAGAAGCGCCCCCGCCGCCAGAAACAGCAGCGGCGACAGGCTGTCATTGGGCAGAAGATCGACCAGGTTGGCCGCGATGACCACGCACAGTCCCGAGGTGACCAGTTCCACGTCGTAGCGTTTGCGCCGGAAGAAGAAGAGGATCAGCGGCAGCGACAGGAAGCCGAACTGCGCGACATAACCGACCCAGCCGCGCTGCGAGATCTTGATGATCCAGGCGCCGTCCGAAACGGTGAGGTCGTTGCCCTGCTCGTCATAGATGCGCCAGCGGGTATAGCCGCCCCAGCCGAAGACGGGACGTTCGTTCGCCTTCGCCAGAAGCGCGTCCTCGTGGTGGAACCGGAACTCGAGCGATTGCGCCCGGCGCGGGTCGATCTGCGTGGCCACCGTCTCCACGAAAGCATCGGTCGGTATCATGTGGGCGCCGCGCAGGATCGGGTAGGTCAACGACAGCGCCGCGATGAGGGCGGCGGCCAGAAGCTGCAGCCGCACGGGCATGAGCAGCGCCACCGGCAGCAGCACGATCGTGATCATCAGCGCGCCGAGCGACTTCGACAGCACCAGCACCAAGAACAGGAAGATCGCCGCCGCGATGTAGCGCATGCGGGCGGCATCCTTGGTCGCCCGCGCCATGATTGCGGCCGCCAGGATGCTCATCGACAGGAAGATGGCCCAGACCAGGCCGTGATCCATGAACACCAGCGGGCGGAACCCGTCGCCGCGGATATGCTGCGCCCAGGAATGCGGAAAGAACCCGTAGACCAGGTTGTTGACCTGCGGCGACATGCGGATCTCGTAGAGGGCGAGAAACGAGTAGGCGATCGCGGCCACGATCATCGCCGTCAGCAGGTGCCGGTGGCCGGCATCGTTGGCCAGGAACTTGCGTCCCAGAAGCACGGGCAGAAGCAGCGCCAGCGCTTCCAGGATCATCGACAGGGCATCGTAGGGGCGCATCGACGGGATGGCGGTGGCGCCGTAGACCAACATGTCGCGATTGGTCAGGACCGTCATGAGGATGCCGCCGATCACCGCCAGGAACAGGCCCATCCCGAGCGTCGATCGCGGCAGCCATCCCGGCAGCACCGGAGGGCGGATGAACTTGTCCTGGGATATGCTGCGCATCCTCCGCTGCATCTTTTCGATCCGGTACAGCGTCAGGGGCGCCGCCACCGCGGCGGCCAGAACCGGCAGCGTGTTCTTGTCCAGCGCAGGCAGGAGCGGCAGATCGAAGTTGACCACCCAGGCGGTCGGCAACAGCAGGTAGGCCCCCAGCAGCGACCAGATCAGTGCCGGCTGCAGGGGCAGCTTCCGGAACAGGATGGCGACGACGACGGGCCAGAGGAACAGGATCACATAGGCTTGCGGGCCCGGGATGGGGATCTGCATTATCGCTTGCCCCTCTGCTGGTGACGGGTCTGCAGCGCGGCGCGGGCGGCCGGGGGCAGGATCGCGAAGCACTCCGCGTAGCGCCGCATCAGCCGGCCGGGATTGCCCACCATCCGCCAGAGCCATTCCAGCGCCAGTCGCCGAACCCATCGCGGCGCCCGTGTCTGGTGGCCCGACAGGAAATCGAGACCCG
>CAYTXS010000108.1:0-7828 GCA_964441585.1 uncultured Thioalkalivibrio sp. | reverse complement strand
TGCCCTCTGGCCATTGGATGCACTCTCCTGTCGGACCGATCTGGTTGTTTTCGGTTTTGTCTTCACCGCCCGGGCGCAAGCGGGCCCGCGCCTAAAGCGCCCGAAATGAAAGGTTATCACATTCCGGTGCGGCAACCGGCCCCCTGCAAACCGCACCAGGCCAGAATTTCCTCGAAGTCGTCGGCCCCGCCTCCGACCAGCCAGCGCAGGCCGGCTTCGGCGCGCAGCCAGGTCATCTGGCGCTTGGCGAGGCGACGCGTGGCGGTGACCGCATCCAGGCACGCATCTTCGAGCGTGCATGTTCCCTCGAGATAAGCCCAGAGCTGACGGTACCCCACTGCCCGCAGCGACGGCAGTGCGGCGTGCAGGTCGCGCCGCGCATGCAGGCGCTCGACTTCCGCGAGAAATCCCGCCGACATCATGGCCTCGAAGCGTCGCCCGATCGCGGCATGCAGCTCCGGCCGCGAGGCGGGAGCCATGCCCAGCTTGAGAAAGCTCCAACCCGTCGACGCTCGCGCCGCGGCGGCTTGCAACTGGGACAACGGCGTCCCGGTGAGCCGCCACACCTCCAGCGCCCGCTGGATGCGTTGTGAATCATTCGGATTGATGCGGGCCGCCACCACGGGATCCACGGATGCGAGTTCCGCATGAAGGGCCGGCCAGCCGGCCTGGGCAGCCGCGTTATCGATGTCGGCCCGGACCGCGGCGTCGGCCTCGGGCAGGGTGGCGAGGCCGCGTTGCAGCGCCCGAAAATACAGCATGGTGCCGCCAGCCAGAATCGGAATCCGGCCACGCGCGCGCACCTCGCCCATCACAGCCAGCGCATCGCGGCGGAAGCGGCCGGCCGAGTAAGACTCGGCGGGATCCAGGATGTCGATGAGATGGTGTGGCACTGTCGCTCGCACCGCGGGGGGGGGCTTGGCCGTGCCGATATCCATGCCCCGGTAAACCAGGGCGGAATCCACGCTGATGATCTCGGCGGGCAGCGCACGCGCCAGCTCGAGCGCCAGAGCGGTCTTGCCGGCGGCCGTGGGCCCCATCAGCAGGATTGCCCTCGCCGTGTCCGAGGACGGGTTGTCAGCGGCCACGCAGGAAAAGCTTGTCCAGCTCGGGAACGCTCAACTGCGTCCAGGTCGGCCGGCCGTGATTGCACTGGTCCGCGCGATCCGTTTGCTCCATGTCCCTGAGCAATGCATTCATTTCCGCGCTGGTGAGTTGCCGGTTGGCGCGCACCGCCCCGTGACAGGCCATCGTGCCGAGCAACTGGTTGATACGCTCTTCCAGCCTGCGGCTGCTGCCCTGCTCCGCCAGGTCGGAGAGGATGTCACGCAACAAAGACTCGACGTCCGCAGACTGCAGGAGAGCGGGCACCTGGCGCACCACCAGCACGTCCGGCCCGCGCCGGTCGAGTTCGAAGCCGAATTGCGCCAGGTCCGGCGCGAAGGCCTCCGCCAGTTCCGCCTCGGCCGTCGAGACCCGCAGGCTGATTGGGACGAGTAGCGGCTGGCCGGGAGCGCCCGCGCCCGACAGGGAATGCTTCAGCCGTTCGTAGAGCACGCGCTCGTGGGCGGCATGCATATCGACGATGACCAGCCCGTCGCGATTCTGGGCGAGAATGTAGATTCCGCCCAACTGCCCGAGGGCGTAGCCGAGCATCGGCGTGTCGTCTTGCGCCGCCTGGCTGCGGTCGTGGACGTCGTCCTCGCTTCCGGGGCCGGTGAACGCCGGCCAGGAGGATTCCGGAGGGACGGGCTCGCGGGCGGCGAACCGCATCGCATCCTGCCGTGCCGGGGCGCTCCAGGTCCTGTTGTCGGTTTCGGAGGCGAAGCGCGGGGTCGCGGGCGGTGGCGCGCTGCCGGCGGCCGGACGGGTCCCGGCGAGGGCCTGCTCGACCGCCCGGTAGAGAAACCCGTGGATGCTGCGTGCGTCGCGAAAACGGACCTCGTGCTTGGTCGGATGCGCATTCACATCAACCAGCGCGGGATCCATCTCGAGGTACACGACGTAGGCGGGATGGCGACCATGAAACAGCACGTCGGCATAGGCCTGGCGCATCGCATGAGTCACGAGGCGATCGCGGATCATGCGCCCGTTGACGAAAAAATACTGCAGGTCCGGTTGCGAGCGCGAGAAGGTCGGCAAGCCCAGCCAGCCGGTCAGGCGCAACCCGGCGGCTCCCTGGTCGATGTCCATCGACTGTGCCGCGAACAGCTCGCCGCACACTTCTCCGAGCCGGCGCAGCCGGGCGGCCGGATCGGCCGCCGGGCGTAGATCGAACAGCACCTTCCCGTCGCGGCCGAGACGAAAGCCCGTAGTGAAACACGACAGGGCCAGGCGACGCACGACGCGCTCGACGTGAGACAACTCGGTCCGCTCCGCGCGCATGAAGCGGCGGCGTGCAGGCGTGTTGAAGAACAGGTCGCGCACCACGATGGTAGTGCCCTGAGGGTGGGCCGCGGGCGCCGGCGAACCGAGGCGCCCGCCGTCGGACTCCACCAGCCAGGCATCCTCCGCGCCGGCGAGGCGCGACGTCACCGACAACCGGGACACGGAGGCGATGCTCGGCAAAGCTTCGCCGCGAAACCCCAGGGTGCCGACACGCTCGAGGTCCTCGAGACTGTTGATCTTGCTGGTGGCGTGGCGGGACAACGCCAGTGCGAGCTCGTCCCGGGGAATGCCGCAACCGTCGTCACGCACCAGGCAGCGCCGCAGCCCCCCTGCATCGACCTCGATCTCGATGCGGGTGGCCCCGGCGTCGAGGCTGTTCTCGACCAGCTCCTTGATCACGGATGCCGGACGCTCCACCACCTCGCCGGCGGCGATCTGGTCGATGAGTTGAGCTGGGAGCTGGCGTATGGGCATGGGCACGCGCAAGCATACCAAAGGGACCGCCGCTCGCCGCCTGCGGCCTGGGCCCGGGGCGCCCGCCGGAGGCTTTCAGCCGCCGGGGATAGCGATCACCTGGCCGACCCGAATCTTGTCGTTTTTCAGGTTGTTGTGGCGGCGCAGGACGGGGACGCTGACGTTGTACTGGCTGGCGATGCCCGAAAGCGTGTCGCCCCGCGCGATCACGATCTCGCGTGGCATGCCGCCACGGGCGCGATGCTGAGCGACCCAGGTGCCCGGCGGCGGATTGGCGTAGAAGTACTCCCGCAAGCCGGACATGAGCGCCGTGGCCAACTTTTCCTGGTAGCCCGGCTGGCGCAACAGCCTCTCCTCCTCGTGATGAGAAATGAACGCCGTCTCCACGAGGATCGAGGGAATGTCCGGCGCCTTGAGGACCACGAAGCCGGCCTGTTGCACCGTGCTCTTGTGCAGCCGATTCACCGCCCCGAGGCGATTCAGCACGAAGTCGCCCGCGTCCAGGCTGGCGCCGATCGAAGCATTCTGCGACAGATCCAACAGTACCGAGGCAAGCAGATCGTCCTTGTCATCCAGGCTCACGCCCCCCACCAGGTCGGCGGCATTCTCCCGCGCCGCCAGCCAGCGAGCCGCCTCGTCAGTCGCGCCCTTGGGCGACAACACGTAGACCGAGGAGCCGCGCGCCTTCGGATTGTTGAAGGCGTCCGCGTGGATGGAAATGAACAGGTCGGCGCCGTGCTCACGCGCGCGCTCGACGCGCTGCTGCAGGCTGAGGAAATAATCGCCGTTACGCGTCAGGGCGGCGCGCATCCCCGGCTCGCGATCGATCTGGGCCGCGAGCCGTCGGGCGATGGCCAGCACCACATCCTTCTCGTAGGTGCCGTTGCGTCCCACCGCGCCGGGATCCTCCCCGCCGTGCCCGGCATCCACCGCGATCACCAGGTCGCGACTGCCCTCGTCCGCGCGAATCGTCGCGCGCTGCACAGGACGGCGCTGCCGATCGAGTTCGACGATCAGCCGATGCCCGTAGCGACCCTTGGGAGGCACCAGGAAGCTGCGTGCATTCGTCATCGCGTCGAGATCTAGCACCAGGCGCGCAGCGCCGTCGGGACGGTTGGCGCCGCGCACCGAGCGAATGGCACCCGCGCCCGCGGGCAGGTCGGTCAGCGGCATCGCGAGCCGGGTCGCGGACAGATCGATGACCACGCGACTCGGGTTCTGCAGGCTGAACAGCCGATGCTCGACCGGTCGGGAGAGATCGAGCACGACGCGCGTCGAGTCCGGCCCGGACCACAGGCGCACGTCGCGCACTTCCACCGCCGCCTGCAGCGTCGAGGCAAACAGGCAGGTCAAAAGGAACAGGCTGGCGAGCGTTTTCCGTGGCATTTCCAACAGTTCGGTTGGATATCGGGAGCCAACTTTAAACGCATTCTCTTGCCAATGGCAATATCTATTGAATAAACAGATGGCTGCGAACGAAACCTGCGAGTCTTTCTATTGCCCGAGCCTCGACCCGGCAACAAGAACCGCCTCGCCCGCCGGGCTCACGGGCTCGCAGTCCGCCGCGCGCCCTGTGCCGGCATAATCCAGCGCAATACGCAGATCCGCATCCGGCAGCCGGGTCCCGCCCCGTTCCGCCCACTCGACCAGCACCAGAGTACCGGGCGCGAGCATGTCCACGAGGCCGAGATAGTCCAGCTCCCCGGGGTCGGCCAGCCGGTAGAGATCGAGATGCAGCACGTCACACGGCGGCAGCTCGTAGGGTTCCAGCAATGTGAATGTCGGACTGCGGACGCGTCCTTCGTAAGCGAGGCCCCGTAACAGCCCGCGCACCAGCGTCGTCTTCCCTGCGCCCAGCGGACCGGCCAGGTGCACCACCAACGGTGCCCGGCTCGACGCCTCGGCCATCGGCATGGCCAGGGCGCGCCCCAGCGCTTCGGTCGCCGCCGGATCAGCGAGCCTGATGCGCATCGGCCGGATTCACCCAAGCCCGCAGCCCGCCCAGGAGGTCACCGGCCAACAGGCCCCGCTCGCCCGCCCGTGCCGCGTCATCCGCCGCCAGCGCATGGAGCAGCACGCCGGCACTGGCGGACCGTTCCAGGTCGCCCAGCTGGGCGGCGAGGCCGGCGATGATGCCGGTGAGTACGTCGCCCATGCCGCCGCTCGCCATCCCGGGGTTGCCGTGGTCACACAGCCACAGGGTCTCGCCGGCGCCACACACCAGCGTGCCCGCGCCCTTGAGCACCGCCACCCCGCCGTAGCGCTGGCGCAGTGCGCGCACCGCGCCGGCCCGGTCTGCTTCGACCGCCGCGGCGTCGCTGCCCAGCAAGCGGCCCGCCTCGCCCGGATGAGGCGTCACCACGCACTCCCTCAGCCAGCGGGGCGTCTCGGCAACAATGTTGAGCGCATCGGCGTCCAGTACGCAGGGCAATCCGGACGCGAGCACACCTTCGAGCAGCTCACGACCCCAGCCGGAGCGGCCCAGTCCCGGGCCCGCCGCGACCACGGTGGCGCGCTCCAGGAGCGGCTCGAGGCCGGCCCGGTCTTCCACGCCTCTGCCCATCAGTTCCGGCCGCGCGGCAACCAGCGCAGCCACGTGGTCCGCGCGCGTCGCAACCGTGACCAGTCCGGCGCCGACCCGCAATGCCGCCTCGCCGGCGAGCCGGGCGGCACCGCCCATTCCCCGATCACCGCCGACCACGAGCACATGGCCGAAATGCCCCTTGTGGACATCCCGCGGCCGGCGCGGCAACCAGTCGGGCAGGACCGCGGCATCGAGGCGCCGCGCGGCCGGCACCATGCCGCGGGCGAGGCCGGCCGGCACGTCGAGCGACGAAAACAGCACTTCCCCGGCCTGCTCGGGGCCGTGCGCGGTGAACAACCCGAGTTTCAGCCCGATGAAGCATGCCGTCACCCGCGCGCGGATTGCCACGCCCATGACGCGTCCCGTGTCGGCATGCAGCCCGCTCGGTAGATCCAGCGCAAGCACCGGACGCCCTGCGGCATTGATCGATTCGATGGCGGATGAGAACGCGCCCGTCACCTCGCGCGCGAGACCCGTGCCCAGCAAGGCGTCGATGAGCGGTCCGTCGCCGCCCGGCTCGCCCGTCCCGTCCCAGCGCAGGATCTCGCCGCCTTCGCGACAGAAATCTGCGCTGGCTGCGGCGGCATCGCCCGACAGTTCGGCCGGGTCCGTCACCGACAGCAGCCGCACGCTCAGTCCCGCTCGCCGCGCATGGCGCGCGACCACATAGCCGTCGCCGGCGTTGTTGCCTGCGCCGCACACGACGGTCAGTGCGCGACTCGCCGGCCACCGGTGCAGCAGCGCGTGGAATGCGAACGCTCCCGCCCGTTCCATCAGTTCCCGGCCGGACACGCCATGCACCTCGATGGCGCGACGATCGAGTTCGCGCACCTGGCCGGCGGTCCAAAGCTCGCGGGGCATCGAGGACATGTCCCTGATTATACTGTCGTCCATGGAGACGCAACCATGATCGAGGCGCGCGATATCGTGACATGGGGCCGCGAGTTCGGATTCGGCGCGCTGGGTATCGCCCGTGTCGAACTTCCCGATGACGAGGCCTGGCTGAAACGGTGGCTGGCACTCGGGCGCCACGGGGAGATGAACTGGATGGCGCGCCATGGCACGCGCCGCAGCCGTCCGGCGGAGCTGATCCCCGGCACCATCACGGTGATCTCTGCGCGCATGGATTATTATCCGCCCGAAGCCGCGCCCGCCGAAGCCGTGCTCGCCGATAAAAGCCTGGGCTATGTTTCCCGCTACGCGCTGGGGCGTGATTATCACAAGGTCCTCAGGCAAAGGCTGCAGCGGCTCGCGGACCGCGTCGCCGCCACTATCGGCCCCTTCGGCTATCGGGTGTTCACCGACAGCGCCCCGGTGCTGGAGAAAGCCCTGGCGCGCGATGCGGGGCTCGGCTGGATCGGCAAGCACACCAACCTGCTGTCACGCGAGGCAGGCAGCTGGTTCTTCCTCGGCGAGATCTACACCGACCTGCCGCTGCCGACCGACGAACCAGGCACCGCGCACTGCGGCAGCTGTACGGCCTGTATCGAGGCCTGCCCCACCGCGGCCATCGTCGCACCCTACGAGCTCGATGCGCGCCTGTGTATCTCATACCTGACCATCGAGCATCCCGGCGCTATACCCCTGCGGCTGCGCCCGGCGATGGGCAACCGGATCTACGGCTGCGACGACTGCCAGCTCGTCTGCCCATGGAACCGCTATGCGCAGCTGGCGGCCGCGCCTGATTTTCGCGCACGCCACGGCCTCGATGCCACCGGCCTGGTCGCCCTGTTCAGCTGGAACGAGGCAGAGTTTCTCGAGCGGACGCGCGGCTCGGCGATCCGGCGGATCGGCCATGAACGCTGGCTGCGCAATATCGCGATCGCGCTGGGCAATGCAGCGCCGGATTCGGCCGCCCGCAATGCCCTGCTCAGCCGCGCTGACCACGATTCGCCGCTCGTCCGAGAGCATGTCGCCTGGGCGCTGGGTCAGCACGAGGCCGCCGGCCCATGCTGAGTTCCCCCCGGTTCAGCGCACAGAATTGCCAACTGCGTCATGGCTGCTGCACCGCCGAATACGGAAGATGAGGCACGATGATTAACGCCAACCCGGTTTCGGGGACCTCTGCTGCCGTGGATTTCGTCGACGCACCCGACATCCGCCATTTTCTCTCCGGGCTGTTGCTCTTCAATGGCGTGGATATCCGTTCGGTCGGACCCTTCCTGGCGCGCACCCACCGCCAGGACGTCAAGGCCGGAGAGGTCCTGATCTCGCCGACCGTCCGCAATACCCGGGTGTTCGTCATCCTGTCCGGCGCCCTTGAAGTGCGGCTGGAATCGGCGGACAGCCCGGCATTGACGATCCTGCATCCCGGGCAATGCGCCGGTGAGATGTCGATCATCGAGGAAAAGGACCCGTCCGCCTGGGTGATCGCGGCTCGCG
>CAYTXS010000107.1:0-7867 GCA_964441585.1 uncultured Thioalkalivibrio sp. | reverse complement strand
CAGGCTCTCGATGAGGTTGGATCCAGCCACCCGCTCCGGGACAGGGATCCCCAGCATTCGCGCAAGCCAGACCAGTGGCATTCCGTCGACCAGGCTCAGGTTAGTTCGCAGGATCGCCTCTCGAAATTCCAATTTCCGGCGCGCGAGGGCCAGGAAGTTGACGTTCGGGGTGGCGAACACGAGCGGGGTTCGTGTGCGGGCAGCTTCCAGTATGCGGCCCTTGGCTTGTTCCATGGTCACGCAGTCGATCGGCAGCCCGAGAAGCCACCAGGTCGATTCTTCTTCGTTCATCGTGCAGCTGCGGCTGAGACTGCCGATGCCGAGGCATGGCCGGGCTGAGATGTGAATCGCAACTCGGCGTCATCGATCGATCGACGCAGGGACGCCACGAGTACGCGGACATTCGGTTCGAGCACCATGCCGTCATGGTCACCGGGTACTTCGAATACACGCAGGCTTTCCACGTAGGGCGTCCAGCCGTTGTCCTCGGAGACATAGTTCCGGTCACCATCTACTCGACGATTACCCTTCAAGTGGAAATGCACGTCGAGCTTCGGCCGGAACAGCGCCACGTGTACGGGAACCTGTGGCATCTCGTAGCGCGTGATCGCGCGGACGAAGGCATCCCCGATCCGCTGCGACTGGAACTGCAGCGCGTCCACAGGTTCGGCCGGGCCGTCGCTCTTCCGCTTCGCGCGTTGCTGTTTCTCCCACTCGATCCTGATCCGGATCTTCTTGCCGATGAACGGCAGCCCTTCCGCGCGAAGGCCCTGCATGAACATCGATACCTTGTCGCCGAAACTGAACGTCGCAAGCTCGGGCAGCGGTGTATCCAGCAAGATCACCTGCAACACGTCCTCGCCTTCGGCCAGCAATTGACGGGCGATTTCGTAGGCCGCGATCCCGCCACCTGAGAACCCGCCCAGCAGGTAGGGTCCATGGGGCTGTACCTTGCGGATCTCGGCGAGGTAATCGGTCGCCATCTCTTCGAACGTTTCATGGGGCTCGGCGTCACCGTAAAGTCCACGGGCCTGCAGCGCGTAGAACGGCCGTTCCTCGCCGAGCAAGTGGGCCATGTGACTGAGGTTGAGCACGTTGCCGAACATCCCCGAAACCATGAACAGCGGGGTGCCGGCGGCCACTGGTCCGACGTGCATCGGCACGATATGGCGAAACTCGGGCAGGCGTTTGCCCTTCTGGCCAGAGTCCGCGGCGTCGCCTTCACCACCTGGCGCGGCCAGGTCCGGCGCCTCGCCACGAATCAGCTCCGCGAGGTCTGCGATTGCCGGCGACTGCATCAGTACCGACATGGGCAGATCCACCGCATACCGATCGGAAATCTCGTTGAACAGGCGCACGGCGATCAGCGAGTGCCCGCCGAGATCGAAGAAGCTGTCGCGTATGCCGACGCCCTCGACGCCGAGCAGCTTGCCCCACAGCTCGGCCATGCCTTTCTCGAGATCGTCGCGCGGGGCCTCGAAGTCACTGTCCAGCTCGGGCCGGGTGAAGCGGGCATCCGAAGAGGCGTTGGCCGCCTCTCCGATGGCCTCGGCCTGACGCAACAGGTCACGAACGTCCATCGAGCTGACGATGAGCGACGACGGCATGTCCTCGGTATCCAGCAGGCGTGACAGCGCACGGATCCCATGCTCGGCATCGATGCCCTGCGTGACGTTGTGCTGCAGGGCGAGTTCACTTGGCGAGGCCGGTTTCTTGCGCGGCTTCTCCACCACCTCCGTGTCGCCGCGCGGCGTTTCTTCGCCGGACTGGGCGGAACGGGGCATCTCGAGGGCGCCGTCGATACGCCGCAAGGTCAGTTGCTCGACCTCCACCAGGACCCGGCCCTCCGGGTCGGTGATGGTGACGTCGAAGGCGACGAAGCCGTCCGCGACGCGGCTTTCGCTCAACCGGATCCAGCTGGCGATCTCGGCCTGGAGCGGCGCGTGGAAGTGCATGGCACGATAGGAGATCGGCGCCCAGAGGTTCTGCGCCACGTCCTGCCTGGCATAGCCGGGCACCAGGTCCATGGCGCAACCCGTCGCAATATCGAGCAGTCCCGGATGCAAAGGGAATTCGTCCAGGTCGCTTGCGAATGTTGTCGGCAATTGCAGCCTGGCCAGTCCTTCCTTGGCGCCCAGGTCGAGGCGCTTGAGTACGCGCCAGCGTGGCCCGAAGCGGACATGGTCTTCCTGGCGGGTCCGCAGGGCGCTGGTGCCGCCGGCAGCTTCATGGGACTCGTCGCAACGCGCCTGTATGGCGCCCAGGTCGATAGCCTCCGGCGTGGCCGGCGCATCGCGGGAAACGCGTGCTGTCGCGCAGGCCTCCCACGCCGGTCCGTCGCCGTTTGGTCGTGCGGCGAGGATCTCGACCTCCCAGTGGCGGTCCCGTCCCTGCAGGCGGAGCCTGATTGCGCGCGTTTCATCGTCGGCGACGAACAGCGGGTTGAGAAACGCCAGGCCAGTGAGTTGCCATGGGCTGTCAACCCCGGCTTCTTCGAGCCCCGCATGGATCAGCTCCAGGTAGCCGGTGCCGGGCAGCAGGGCCGCGCCATTGCCGAGTCGATGCTCGTCGAGGACCCAGTCGTTCCGCGTGTCGAGAACGCCGTCGAGCAGGTGGACCTCGGTCACGCCGTCGCGAATCGAGTAGTGCTCGCGGAACAAGGGATGCCGGGCCGGCGAGGGCGTGGCATGCGACAGGTCCGGGTCCGGCGACATGGCCGGTGTGGCGGCGGCTTGCGGGGTCGCGCCCATCATCCCGACGTCTTTCCAGATGCCCCAGTTGATCGCCGTGACCGGATAAGGGCGTTGGTCCTGGTGAGCGTCCGCGAAGGCGTTCAGGAAGGCGTTGGCCCCGACATAGTCGATCTGTCCCTGCGGGGCGACGTAGAGACTGGTCGATGAGAACAGCACCATGAAGTCCAGTGGCGTCTCGCGGAACACTTCGTCGAGCACCATGGTGCCGTAGACCTTCGCCGAGAACACTTCCTCGATGTCCCGCTGGCTCTTCAGCTGGATCAGGTTGTCGCGGATGACGCCGGCCGTGTGGAACACGCCGTTGATCGGCCCCAGCCGTTCCTCCGCTTCCCGGATGACTTCGCGCATGCGCTCGGCGACGGTGACGTCGGCAGCCATCGGCAGGACCGTGGCGCCGAGCGACTCGAGTTCGCGCACCCGCAGGATGCCCCGGCTGATCGAGTCCTCGGCCGGATGCCGCGCCAGCCAGTCGTCCCAGTCGGCCCGGTCGGGCAACGGGGTGCGGCCCACAAGCACCAGCTTCGCCTCGTATTCCCGCGTCAGCCAGTCGGCCAGCACGCCGGCGATCCCGCCCAGGCCACCGGTAATGAGGTATACGCCGTTTCGTCGCAGCCGCCGCGGCGAACCCCCACCGGCCGGTTGTTTCCATGGCCCGAGGTGCCGCTGCCAGCGCACGCCGTCGCGCCACGCGACCACGTCGGAGCTCGCCGCCGCTTCGAGTTCGGCGCCGAGCGCTTCGGTCACCGGTGCAACGGACGGCTCGGCGGTCTTGCGTCGCCCGCGCTTGCCCTCCACCGTGGGTAGTTCCAGGTCGACGAAACGACAGGTGAAGCGCGGAAACTCCCTTGGGATAACGGCACACGGACCGAGCGCCGTCGCCTTGTCGGGGCAGGATCCGCCCTGGTCGGCGACCCGCATGACGCCGTTCGCCGCCACGACGAAGTGGATGTCATGGTCCTCGAGCCCGGCGCGGCCCAGTGCCTGGGCGAGGTGAAGCAGGGAATAGAAACCGTATTCCTGGTTGCGATGGAAAAACGTGGAACCCGGGCGGAAGCTGCGGTCGGCCGTCAGCAGCCAGGCATGCAACACCCGGTCCGGCACCAGCTCCAGTTCCTGCAGTGCCTCGATGAGTTCAGGGTAGCCGCTCCCGGCCGCTTCCGGCGCAATGGTGAACGCGTGCTCGCCCGCCTGGGCGAAGGTGTCGCCGGCCTTGACCGTGACGACGGTGTGGCCCCGCTCGCGCAGCTGCGCGACAAGCGCCTCGCCGATCGCGTCGCCGCCATGGAATACCAGCCAGGTGCATGGTGCATCGTCGATCTCGAGAATGCCCTGCTGCACCCAGCGCGGCTGGCGGAACCAGGTGTCCGGGTCTTCAAGGCGCATCGGCCGCGTGTCGTTCTGCACGGTGCGGTCCTTGCCGACGCCCGGCTCGATCCAGTAGGGCGCGTGCTGGAAAGGGTAGGTCGGCAGCGGTACGCGTATTCTTGGGGCGGGCCAGAGCCGTTCCAGGGCGACCTTGACGCCGACCGCCCAGAGACGGCCCACCACGGTCCGGAAGAATGTGTCGTCGGAGACGTCATGCTCGGGATGTCGCAGCGAGGCGAAAACCCGCTGGGCCGGCGCCGCCGGGTTCTGCCGCACGAAGGCGCCCAGCGTCATGCCAGGGCCGACCTCCAGGAACACCCGGCCCGGACTTTCCAGCAGGGTATCGACGCCCGTGGCGAACAGCACGGTGTTGCGCAGGTGCTCGACCCAGTACTCGGGGTCCCGGGCGCGCGCCGGTTCGAGCCACGCGCCGGTCCGGTTGGAGATGATCGGCAGCTTCGGTTCGTGCAGGCGAATGCTTTTAAGGTAAGCGCGAAACCGTTCCAGGATGCCTTCGAGCAGGCGCGAGTGGGCGGCGATATTGATCCTGACCCGCTGGGATTCAATGCCCTCGGCCGCGAGGCGGGCCGCGAGGTCGTCAAGCAGCTCGATCGGCCCGGACGCCACCGACAGCTGCGGACTGTTGGCGGCGGCGAGATCGAGCTTGCCGTCGAGCCAGGGCGCGAGCTCGTCGGCGGGCATCGAGACGCTCAGCATGCTGCCCTCGGGCACCTCATCCATCAGCTGGCCGCGCAGCAACACCAGTCCCAGCGCATCCTCGAAGGACAGCACGCCGGCGATGCAGGCGGCCGTGTTCTCGCCGAGGCTATGGCCAAAGACTGCATCCGGCTTCACGCCGTAGTGTGCCCACAGGTGCGTGAGACTGTACTCGATCAGGAAAATCAGTGGGAGCTGCACCGACGGCTTGGCCAGTTGCTCGACGATGGCGTCGCGCTGCGCCTCCGCGGCGAGAAAGACCGGGCCGAGATCGACGCCAAAACGCGACCGCAGCAGTGCGAGGCCGCGGTCCATCTCGGCACGGAAGATCGGTTCCTCGTCATACAGGCCGCGGCTCATGCGGAAATACTGCGCGCCGCCCCCCGGGTACATGAACACCATCGACGGGCGTTCGACTTCGTCGGCGAGCGTGAAGACCCGGCGCGCATCGGGCGTTTCCAACAGCGCAGCCGCTTCATCGTGAGACGAGGCCGCGAGGACGCGGCGGTATTCGAAAGGCTCGCGCCCGTTGAGCAGCGTGTGGCTGATATCAGCGAGGGACTGCGTCGGGTGGGCCTTGAGCCAGTCGGCGAGACGGTTCGAGGCATCGTCCAGGGCACGCCGGCTGCGGGCCGAGAGCGCCAGCAATTGCGGGCGGGCGTCGGCGGCGGCGGCGGGACGCGACGGCGCCTCCTCAAGCACAGCGAACGCGTTCGTCCCGCCGACGCCCAGCGAGTTCACGCCCGCGCGCCGCGGCGCGCCTGGCGAAGAGCGCCATTCCTCAGTGGCGGCGGCGACAGTGAACGGGCTGCCGTCAAAACCGATGGCCGGGTTGGGTGCCTCGAAGTGCAGCGAGGCCGGGATCTTGCCGTGCTCCAGCGCCAGTGCGACCTTGATCAGGCTCACGATGCCGGCGGCCGTATCGAGGTGGCCGATGTTGCTTTTCACCGAGCCGACCTTGCAGTAGGCGGTCCGGTCGCTGGATTCGCGAAAGGCTTGCGTCAATGCGGCGATCTCGATGGGATCGCCCACCGGCGTGCCGGTGCCATGGCATTCGACGTAGGAAATGCTGTCCGCATCGACGGCTGAGAGCGCCAGCGCTTCTGCGACGGCGGCGGCCTGGCCGTTGACGCTCGGGGCAAGGTACCCGACCTTGCCGGAGCCGTCGTTATTGACGGCGGTGCTCTTGATGACAGCATGAATATGGTCGCCATCGGCGAGCGCGTCCGCGAGGCGGCGCAATGCGACGACCCCGACGCCGCTGCCGAACACCGTGCCCTTGGAGCGATGATCGAAAGCGCGGCAATGTCCGTCGGGGGACAGGATCTCGCCTTCCTTGTAATGGTAACCGACCCGGTGCGGCAGCTCGATGGTCGAGCCGCCCGCGAGCGCCAGGTCGCACTCTCCGGACAACAGGCTCTGCACGGCGAGGTGCGTTGCCACCAGCGACGTCGAGCACGCAGTCTGTACGTTGACGCTCGGGCCCTTGAGGTCGAACGCATACGACACGCGCGTAGCCAGGAAGTCCTTGTCGTTTCCGGTATGCCGGAGCAGAAACAGCCCCACCTGGTCGACAAGATCCGGGTTGGACAAGAGATTGAAAGAGAAATAGCTCGTCATACCGCTGCCGGCGAACACGCCGACCTGGCCGTCGAAGACGGAGGGTGTATGGCCCGCGCGCTCGAGGGCCTCCCATGCAACCTCGTAGAACTGGCGGTGCTGGGGGTCGAGGATGGCGGCTTCCTTGGGGCTGAAGCCGAAGAACTCGGGATCGAAGTGCTCGACGTCGTCCAGGGGCATCCCCGCCCGGACATAGTCCGGATCGGCGAGACTGGCCCGGGATACTCCTCGGGACAGCAAGTCCTCGTCGCTATAGCTGCGCAAGGATTCCACGCCCTGGGCCAGGTTGTCCCAGAACTTTTCCGGTGTGGAGGCGCCGGGTACGCGCAGCGCCACGCCGACTATCGCAATATCGCTGTCGCCGACTTCTGTCATCATCCGGGTCCTGGAATCGCCATCGCGCTTGGAACAGCCTGATATTTAAGCATACTGGGTGAATACGATCGCTATCGTGACATGGTTCGCAATAACCCGGGGGTATACGGAGGGTCTCTCCGGCTCAGCGGTCAAAGTGCGATGTGGTTCTTCATCCGTCGCATCGTTCTCCACTATAGTCTCGCGTTGCTCTCTCATAAGGCCATATCCTGGGAACACGCAGTGCAATCCAGCCGAAAATACGTCCTTATCTCGCCGTGCCGAAACGAGTCCCGTTACATGCGGCAGACCCTGGATTCGGTGGTCGGACAATCGGTCCGGCCGGCGCGCTGGGTTATTGTCGATGATGGGTCCACCGACGATACACCGGAGATCCTGGCCGATTACGCGGCCCGCTATGACTGGATCCAGGTGGTCAGCCGCGAGGATCGCGGTCACCGGGCGGTGGGTCCGGGTGTCATCGATGCCTTCTATGCCGGTTACGCGGCGATCGAGCCCACCGACTATGAATTCCTCTGCAAGCTCGACCTGGACCTGCGATTGCCGCCCCGGTACTTCGAGATACTCATGGAACGCATGGAGCAGGACCCTCTCATCGCGACCTGTAGCGGCAAGGCCTACCTGGAAGAGGATGGCGGCCTGGTCAACGAGCGCCATGGAGACGATACGTCCCTGGGCATGACCAAGTTCTACCGCGTAGATCGCTTCGAGGCAATCGGCGGTTTCGTGCGCGAAGTGATGTGGGACGGTATCGATTGCCATCGCTGCCGGATGCACGGATGGATTGCGTGCAGCTGGGACGAGCCGGATCTTCGCTTCGTGCACTTGCGGCCCATGGGCTCCAGCCAGCAGGGTATCTTTACGGGGCGTATGCGGCACGGCTTCGGGCAATATTTCATGGGCACCGGGTTGTTGTTCATGGCTGCGAGCGCCGCGTCACGCGCCAATCAGAAGCCCTACGTACTCGGCAGCCTCGCGATGCTGTGGGGCTGGATCGACGCCGCGCTAAGGCGTAAGCCACGCTACGAGGATGGTGA
>CAYTXS010000106.1:0-7917 GCA_964441585.1 uncultured Thioalkalivibrio sp. | reverse complement strand
CGACGCTGACACGCGGCAAGACGCGACCGGCGCCTGACGCCGAGCCCGTCCGCATACACAAGTTGCTGGCGGATGCCGGTGTCGGGTCGCGGCGTGAGATCGAGCGGTGGATCGCGGACGGCCGAATCATGGTCAACGGGCGTCCGGCAGAGGTCGGCGAGCGCATCTCGGGCGACGAGAAAATCATGGTCGATGGTCGTCCGGTCCGGCTCAACGAGCCTTCCCGTCATCGCTATCTCGCTTATCACAAGCCGGCGGACGAGGTCTGCACAAGGCGGGACCCGGAAGGTCGCCGGACGGTTTTCGAATCGCTTCCTCATCTGCGCGGTCAGCGTTGGATCGCGGTCGGGCGCCTGGACGTGAGCACGACCGGGTTACTGTTGTTCACTACCGACGGCGCGCTGGCGAATGCGCTCATGCATCCGTCCGGAGAGGTGTTGCGGGAATACGCCGTACGGGTGCTGGGCGAGCCTGAAGAAGAGGCACTCGGCCGCCTTCTCACGGGAGTCCAGCTCGATGACGGGATGGCGCGCTTCGACAAGATCGAGTCGCGCGGCGGGGAAGGACGCAATCGCTGGTATCACGTCACCCTGCGCGAAGGGCGAAATCGCGAAGTCCGGCGCCTGTGGGAAGCCGTCGGGTTCACGGTGAGCCGCCTGTCGCGTGTGGCCTACGGCCCGGTTTCGCTGGACCGACAATTGAGTCGCGGCCGCTTCCGCGACCTCGATGCAACCGAGATCACGGCACTTTACGAATGTGTCGGGCTGCCTGCACCGAAACTTGCAGTCGTGGATGCACGCGCCTTGAAACCCCGCCGCAAGAGGACTTCGCGCTGAGGCCGGAGGCGTTTTCTACTGCGCGTCGATGCTCTGCCCTGTAGTGCCGCGCCCGTCCGAACCCAGCAGGTAGAGATACGGCCCAAGAATCTCTTCTGGGGTCTTGAGTCGATCCGGATCTTCGGCAGGATAGGCCTCGGCACGCATTGCGGTGCGAGTCGCGCCCGGATTGACGGCATTAACGCGTATGCCCGGCTTGCCGGCCAACTCGTCGGCCAGTACCTGGTTCAACCCTTCGACGCCGAATTTGGAGACGGCGTAAGCGCCCCAGTAGGCCTTGCCCCGCCGGCCCACACCGCTGGAAGTGAAGATTACCGAAGCGTCCGGCGACTTGAGTAGCAACGGCAGCAGGCAGCGGCAGAGTATGAACGGCGCGGTGAGATTCACGTGCAGCACGCGCTGCCACTGGGCGACATCGTGATGCTCAATAGGGGTACGTGCCCCGAGAACGCCCGCGTTGTTCACCAGCCCGTCCAGTCGTCCCCACTGTTCCTCGATTGCTGCGCTCAGCCGGTCGTAATCGGCGCCGGCGGCGCGTTCGAGATCGAGCGGAAAGATGGCAGGCGTGGGTCCCCCAGCGGCACAAATCTCGTCATAGACCGACTCGAGATGGCTGACGGTCCGACCGAGAAGGATGACAGTTGCGCCGAGTTCGGCACTTGCTTTCGCCAGGGCGCGGCCGATGCCCGCTCCAGCCCCCGTGACGAGAATGACCCGGTCCTGCAGGGAGCCCGGTGACGGTTCGTAATGCCTGATTTGTTGGCTATCCATGTCTTGTATCGCTCTCATTCACGCGGCCGGCGCGTCGCGCCGCGCGCCACGCCGTCCAAAGGTTGTCCAGGTTTCCGGGCAGCGCCTGCGGGTTGAATTCCGCCTTGTGCAGCCTGGCCAGCTGCCGGCGATAGAGGGCGGCCAGTACCAGGCCGCTACGTTGAGCAGGGCGTTCAGCTGCAGGCAGGCTGCTGGATGCTTCGTCCAGCGCGATACGAGCTTCACCCGCGAGCCGGTCGAGGCATGCCCGGGTGGCGGGATCGATGCGACCGTCTTCGCCTACCTGTTCTTCCGCGCCGGTCTCGACGATCCAGTCTCGTGGTAAAAACCGGCGCCCTGCCGCGATATCGCCGCGCAGCCCGGCGATGATCTCCACCAGCTGGATGCCGCTGCCAAGACGTTGTGCGAAACGTCTTGCCGCGCGCTCGTTCTCCGGTTTCGCGAGGCCGAGGGTGCCGACGATCATTTCATGCAATACGCCGCTGGCGCGGTAGCAATACAGCGCGAGCTCGGCATAGTTCCGGCACGGCACCTCCTGCAGTTCACTCGCCGCAGCATCGACGATCTCAAGCAAAAACTCAGGCTGGATCGCGCCCCTGGGCGCAGCATCCGCCAGCAGCCGGGTGGTCGGATGCTGTTCCCGACCTGCGCCGAAACCGCGCGCCTCGGCCCGCCACCATTCCAGCCGCGCCTGTGCGACCGCGGGCTCCGACGGACGGCGGACCGACGCCATGATGGCCGCGCGCAAGCTCCACAGTGCGGTGACCGTTTCGCGATGAGCGGCGGGAGTGAACAGCAAGCCGTACCACACGGGGGACCCGGGCGGTGCGTCCTCGGGGGCCTCGAATCCGGGCTCGCTCACGAGGCCTCCGGATCCCCGGGCTCATCGACCTTGCGCGGCACGACATCGAGTTCCGGCAGAGACTCCATTTCCTTGCGGGCCTGCACGCCGAGTTCGGTGAAGCGGCGTGCGCCGGGCAGAACCTGCCGTTCCATGGAGCCCACGGCGCTGTTGTAGGCCTCCACGCTGCTGGACAGCGTGCGGCCCACGCGCGACAAGTGGCCGGTGAACGTGGCGAGACGCTTATAAAGATCGCTGGCGAGATCACGAATTTGCTTGGCGTTTTCGGCCAGTGCGACCTGCCGCCAGCCGTAGGCCACGGCTTTCAGCAGGGCGACGAAACTGGTGGGGGTCGCGAGAATAACGTGCTGGTTCAGGGCTTCATCCAGCAAGCCCGGATCGCGAGCCAGGGCGGCACTGAGAAACTGGTCGCCGGGGATGAACAGTATGACGAATTCCGGACTGCGTTCGAACTGCGACCAGTAGGCTTTCGCCGCCAGTTCGCGCACCCGCTCGCGGACCTTGCGCGTGTGTCGCTGCAGGGCCGCTTCACGCGTCGCGTCGTCGGAAGCCTCCACAGCGGCGAGATAGGCGTCGAGCGGTGTCTTGACGTCGACCACCAGCTGTCGGCCCTCCGCCAAATGAACGATCATGTCGGGACGCAGTGCACCGCCTTCCGAGGGGGTATGTTCCTGCTCGGTGAAATCGCAGTGTTCCACCATGCCCGCGAGTTCGACGAGGCGGCGCAGGGTCATTTCCCCCCACTGGCCACGCACCTCGGGGCGGCGCAGGGCAGTGACGAGATTGCGGGTCTCGGCATTCAGTGTCTGCTGGCTCAGGCTGATCGATTCGAGCAGACCGCGGATATTGCCGAAGGCCTCATGGCGCTCTTTTTCGATGGCGGCGATCTGGTCTTCGGTTTTTTTCAGTGCCTCGCGGATCGGGGACACCAGCGCTTCGACAGCCGTTTCCCGTGCCTTGAGCTCGCTTTGGGCGTGAGAGCGATGCACATCGAGGTTCTGCTTCGCCAGGTCCAGGAAGCTGCGGCTGTTGTCCTGCAAAGAGCGCCGGGCGAGCGTGTCGAACACGTGGGCAAGACGCTGTTCGGCCTGGGCGAGCGTGGCGTCGCGTTCCTCGTCCGCTAGTGCCCGGGCCTCGAGCCGGCTCTCCGCCACGGCGAGCTTTTCCCGCGCCCGGCCGATCCGCGGTTGCATGACCAGCAGCGTCACGACGATCCCCAGTGCGAGACCGCCCAGGCCGATGGCCGCAGGTATCCAGATCGCAGGATCGATGGGCGTCATGCCACCCCCAGCAGTGCGCCCAGTTCGCCCGCCAGCGGCGTAAGACCGTCCGGCGCATGCATCAGGCGGTCGGCCTGCCAGGCCGCGGGATCGTCGTCCGCAGGGATATATCCCCAGGTCGCGGCGATGGTGTACATGCCGGCCGCACGACCTGCCTCGATATCGCGGATATTGTCGCCGACATAAACGCAGCGGTTTGCCGCCCGGCCGAGCTCCCGTGCGGCATGCAACAGCGGCATCGGGTGAGGCTTGGCGAAGGGCAGGGTGTCGCCGCTGATGACGGTGCCGGCCCGCTCACTGAGCCCGAGTGCCGCCAGCAGCGGCTCGGTCAGCCAGCCCGGCTTGTTGGTGACGATGCCCCACGCGACGTCGGCGGCGTCGAACGCGTCGAGCGCTTCCGCAATGCCCGGGAACAGGCGCGACTCGCGACACAGGCCTGCCTCGTAACATGCCAGGAACCGGTTGCGCAGCTCCGCCATGCGCGCTGTGTCGAGCGTTTCACCATAACCGAGCTGGATCATTCTCATGGCGCCCCATGAGACCCATGGGCGGACGTGTTCGAAGGGCAGGGCCGCGCGCCCGTCGGCCGCCAGCAGGGCGTTGAGCGCGGCGGCGAGATCCGGCGCGGTGTCCGCGAGTGTCCCGTCAAGATCGAACAGGACGGCCGCCCGGTCAGTCATTGCGCCTCCGGTTTGCTGCTGTGCGCGAGATAATTGACGTGGACGTTGCCGCCAAGGCGGCATTCGCGGGTGAAGGGGTTGTAATGCATGCCGGTAAAACCATGCAACTCGAGTTCCGCCGCGCGAATCCACTCGGCCATCTCCGAGGGTCGGATCAGCTTCCCGTACTCGTGTGTGCCTCGCGGGAGCAGCCGCAGCACGTATTCCGCGCCAAAAATCGCCATCACCCAGGCTTTCGGGTTGCGATTGATGGTCGAAAAGAACACCTGGCCGCCGGGGCGCACCAGCTGGCTGCAGGCGCTCACGACAAGTGAGGGGTCGGGCACGTGCTCGAGCATTTCGAGACAGGTGACGACATCGTAGCCTTCGGGATGCTCGCGGGCATGCTCCTCGGCCGTCGATTTCAGATATTCGATGTCGAAGCCTGATTCACGCTGGTGAATCCGGGCGACCGCCAGGGGGGCGGCGGCCATGTCGATGGCGGTGACCTTTGCGCCGCGCGCCGCCATCGCTTCGGCGAGAATGCCTCCGCCACAGCCGATGTCGAGCACGCGCTTGCCCTCCAGGCCGACGCGCTCATCGATGAATGCGAGCCGCGCCGGATTGATGTCGTGCAGCGGCTTGAAATCGCCGTCGGTATCCCACCAGCGGTCTGCCAGCGCTTCGAAGCGGGCGATCTCGGCGGCATCGACGTTGGCGTTGCTCGTTTCGTTCATTGTCTGTCTGCTCCTGCGATTCTGTCGCCCCATGTTGCCGCGCGTCCCATGATGGCCGTTTCGTCCAGGCGCGTGAGCCGCCCTTCCGTAACCAATCTGCGTCCGGCGACCCAGGTGTCGCTCACCTGGTCTCGCGTGGCGGTGTAAACGAGTTGCGCCACCGGGTCGTAAACCGGCCAGCTTCCCGGCCGCGCGAGGTCCACGCAGCACAGGTCGGCCCACTTTCCCGCTTCGATGGAGCCGGTCTCGTCGCCCAGGCCGAGCGCGCGAGCGCCGTGAATGGTTGCCATCGCCAGGGTCTGCTCTGCCGAGACGGCATCGGCGCGCCCGGCGAGCCCCTTGGCCAGCAGTGCGGCGCTGCGCATTTCCCCGATCATGTCCAGGTCGTTGTTGCTCGCCGCACCGTCGGTGCCGAGGCATACGTTCACCCCTGCGGCCAGCAGTTTCGCCACAGGACAGAATCCGCTGGCGAGCTTGAGATTGGATTCAGGGCAATGAACGACACTGGACCCGGCCGCCGCCAGCATGTCTATTTCGTCATCTTCCAGCTGGGTGGCGTGCACCGCCATCAGCAGCGGGGAGACGAGCCCGAGTTTCTGCAGCCTGGCCAGCGGGCGCATGCCGTAGTCGTTCACGCTGCCGGTCACTTCGTCCGCCGTTTCATGAACATGGGTATGGACGGGCACTTCGAACTCGTCCGCGAGGCTGCGGACCTTGAGCAGCTGGGCGTCCTCCACCGTGTAGGGCGCGTGGGGCGCAAAGGCCGTGGTGACGAGCGGGTGGCTCTTGTATTCGTCCCGGAGTTCCAGGCCCTTGCGCAGGTATTCCGCAGGATCGCCCGCCCAGACGGTCGGAAACTTGATCAGGATCATCCCTACGCAGGCGCGCATCCCCGCCCGGGCAGCGACGCGTGCGACGACATCGGGAAAGAAATACATGTCATTGAACGTGGTCGTGCCGCCCAGCAACATCTCCGCCATCGCCAGCTCGGTGCCGTGTTCCACGAATTCCGCGCTCATCCAGCGCTGCTCGGCCGGCCAGATGTGTTCCTGCAGCCAGGTCATGAGCGGCAGGTCGTCCGCGAGGCCCCTCAGCAGGGACATCGCCGCATGGGTGTGGGCATTGACGAGTCCAGGGATGAGCAGGTGACCCGGCCGCTCGAGCACCTCGGCTGCATCGTATTGCGCGTGCGCTTGCGCAGTGGGCAGCACGCCGAGGATGCGTCCCTGGCGGACAGCCACGGCGTGATGCTCCAGCACGCCGTGCCCGGCTGTGACCGGCGCGACCCAGCGGGCCTTGATCAGCGTGTCAATTTTCTCCATGCTCGATCACTCTCGAGTGCGGCGCCCCCGCATGCCGGCGGCTTGCCGAAGCCAGTCATTCTACCGCCCCGCGTCCGGGCGAACGAGTTTGCCATTGTGATGAAAGGCCAGCCCAGCCCTGTCGAGCCCGAGGATCCGACCGGAATCCGTGCCGTGACCTGGCGCGACGGCCGCCTCGATCTGCTCGATCAGCGTCGCCTGCCAGCCGATGTGCGTCGCGTCGTCTGCGAGGATGTCGATGCCGTTATCCATTGCATCCGGGACATGGTCGTCCGCGGCGCGCCGGCCATCGGCGTGACAGCGGCTTACGGGTCCGTGCTTGCGGCCCGCGCGCGCTTCGAAGCCGAGGGGGCAGGGTGGCTGACCGGATTCCGCACCGACATCGAGCGCCTGGGTCGCGCCAGGCCGACCGCGGTCAACCTGGCCTGGGCGGTGGCACGCATGCTCCAGACCGCCGAGGCGGCAGCCCAGAGCGCGGATCCCGCGAGCGTGTTGCTCGATGAAGCGCGGCGCCTGCATGCGGAGGATATCGCGATGAACGTCGCGATGGCGGGATACGGGGCCGACCTGCTCGAAACACCAGGTAGCGTGATCACGCACTGCAACGCGGGCGCGCTCGCCACCGGCGGGCTTGGCACGGCCCTGGGCGTGATCCGCGAGGGGTGGCGCCGCGGTCTCGTGACCCGCGTATGGGTGGACGAAACTCGGCCCTGGCTGCAAGGCGCACGCCTCACGGCGTGGGAACTGGGACGCGAGGGGATTCCCGCGACGGTCATCGCCGATTCCGCGGCGGCCCAGGTCATGCGGAAGGAGCCCCCGACCTGGGCCATCGTCGGCGCCGATCGCGTGGCTGCGAACGGTGACGTGGTGAACAAGATCGGCACTTATTCCCTGGCCGTCAACGCGCGTCATCACGGGGTTCGTTTCATGGTCGTGGCGCCGACATCCACGCTGGACGGGGCGACGGCCTGTGGTGATGACGTGCCCATAGAGCAGCGCGATCCCGAAGAGCTTTGGGAAGCGGCGGGTGGCCTGCCCGCAGGCGCCGCGGCCGCCAACCCGGCTTTCGACGTCACGCCGGCCGGCCTGGTGGACGCCCTCGTGACCGAGCGCGGCGTCGCGATACCGCCCGACAAAGATTCGGTAACCGAACTGCTGCGTCCCTGAATTTCGTTATGCGCAACGCTGGGCCGCCTGGCGCGATAAATGCCCCGACCCCTGTAGCTACCCTGCCTGGAACGTCGAAAACGCGTCACACGGCGCCTCGGGCAGCTTTCGGGCGCTCCGCAGCCGCCTCCCTGTGGTAACATTATTCGCTTGTATCCGGAGCCGCTTCCGCGCTGCAGCAAGCAGCGGTTCGGACTTCCCAACTCTCTGAAAACCAACGGCCGACCCCCTCATGTCAGAAGTCGCAAAAGAGATCCTCCAGGTCAACCTGGAAGACGAAATG
>CAYTXS010000105.1:0-7951 GCA_964441585.1 uncultured Thioalkalivibrio sp. | reverse complement strand
ATCCGGAACTGATCGACGCCATCAAGGGCGCGCCGGCGTTCGTGGCCAGTTTCGCCATCCTGCTGCTGTTCTGGCGTGCGCACCAATCCTGGAGCGACCGCTACGGACTCGAAGACATGCCTTCCGTGCTGCTCACGGGAGGCCTGATCATCGTCCTCATGATCTACGTCTATCCGCTCAAGATCTTGTTCGGCGCCGCGTTCTTCGCGATCTCCGGCGGCTGGCTACCCTCAGGTTTCCGCCTGGAGAACCTGCACGAGTTCCGCGTGGTGCTGACCATTTACAGTACCGGCTTCGGACTCATGTGCTTGCTTGTCAGCGCGTTGTATTTTTATGCCGCGAGTCGTAACCAGCAATTGCAGATGACCGTTCGAGAGCTATTCGATACCCGTGCCGAAAGCCTCGCGTGGTTGATCGTCGCGCTGGTGGCCGTGCTGTCCGTCGTGCTGGCCTGGGCATTGCCCGCCGCTTGGGTGGCGTTGTCGGCCTGGATTTATTGCAGCCTGGCGGTTTTCGGTCCGCTTTTCAGTCGTGCGCAGAACAAAGTATGGCAACGGCGTGAGGCGAGCGGGCCCCGGGCGGCCTGACCTTCTCTACCCGGCACGTGATAGCCGCCTCAGTCCAGGATGCACAGCCGGGTCGCCTCGGGAGCCATGAAAGCGTCACCACTCACCAGAAGATCGGGACGTATAACGCGACCGGGTTCGTACTCAAGGCGCCTTGCGCAGCCGGCTGGCATCCTCGGCGAGCGATCTGATACGCGGCCAGTCGCCGGCGCGGACGGCGTCCGCCGGGACCATCCACGATCCGCCGACGGTCACCACGTTGCCCAGCGCCAGGTAGACAGGCGCGCGCGCGGCGTCGATGCCGCCTGTCGGGCAGAAACCAACCTCGGGAAACGGCCCGAAAAACGCCTTAAGCGCAGCGACCCCGCCCGCGGCCTCGGCGGGAAAGAATTTGAAGCGTTGATGACCTGCCGCGATTCCGCGCAACAACTCGGTCGCGGTGGCGATCGCCGGGATGAAGGGTATCGCGGTCTCCGCCCCAGCGACATACAAGGCGTCACTTGCGCCGGGCGAAATCGCGAACATCGCTCCCGCTTGCACGGCTGCTCGAAGCCCTGCGGGGTCGAGTATCGTGCCGGCGCCGACGATCGCGCCAGGCACTTCCTTGCGGATAAGGGTGATGGCCTCGAGAGCGGCCGCACTGCGCAATGTCACCTCCAGTACGGGCAGGCCGCCGTCCACCAGCGCACGCGCAAGCGGGACCGCATCGTCGAGCCGTTCGATCGTCAGCACTGGCAAGACAGGGGCCTGCTGCAGAATTGCGTCCACTGCGCTCGTACGACTTGTCGGGTTCCACACGTTCATGCTGGGTCCTCGTCCGGCTGGAGCGGGTCAGATAGATGATGGGCACGAAGCGCCAGTGCGGCGCCGAGAAGGCCGGGCGCCGGGTGAATGATGATGCGTACCGAGACCGATTCCAGGTAAGCAGCAAAGCGCCCCTTGTAGAGAAACCGTTCGCGAAACGCGCTGGTGCGAAGAAACGGAATGAATCGCGGCACGATGCCACCGGCGATCATCACGGTGCGGGCGCCGTGGATCAACGCGGTATCTCCGCTGACGCTGCCGAGAATGGCGCAGAACCTGGCCAGTGCCTGGCGCGCCGACACGTCGTGGCCTTCGAGCGCTGCAGCCACGATGGCGGCCGGTTCACGCAGGCTGGCGTCCGGCGTTTCGACCTTGCCAGGTTCGCGGTGCGTCAGCGCGGCATCGATCTGCGCCAGGCCGATGCCGGACAGTAGGCGCTCGTTGGATACCCTGCCATGGCGTGCGGCCATCCAGTCGGCAATGTGACGCTCTTCCTCGCCGTGAGGAGCGAAGCTCACATGGCCGCCTTCGGTTTCCACGACGCGCCATCCGCTCGCGTCATCGCCGACCAGCAGCGCGACGCCGAGCCCGGTTCCGGGGCCGAGCACACTGGTGGGGCCTTCGTGGCGCAGATGGGGCGTCCCGTAGAGAGCGTGACTGTCACTTTCGGCTAACGCGGGAACGGTCCAGGCGGCGGCGCCGAAATCATTCAGCACCAGCAGTCGGTCGACGCGGAGCGAGGCTTTCAGTTCGCTGCGGCTGAACGACCAGGCCCGGTTCGTCAGGCGGATTTCCTCGTCGCGCACGGGACAGGCGACGGCGATGGCCGCTTGCACCGGTGCTTCGCCGACGCTGGAAAGGTAGTGCTCCGCAGCATGCTGGAGACTTGCGAAATTCTCGGCCGCGAGCAGTTCCTGATGGTGCAGCGTGGGCTGTCGGCCGTCCAGGCGGGCGAGGGCGAACCGTGCGTTCGTGCCGCCGATATCGGCGACCAGCGCCGGTGCGCTAATCCCCATCGAACAACGCGCAGGCGCCTTGCTCCGCGCTGCTGGCGCCTTTGCGCATCAAGCCGAACATTTCTCGCCCGAAGCCGATGTGGTGCGTCTCGAGTTCCAGCGGGGCGGGCCTTCTACCAGCCAGCGTGCCTGGCTCCACATCGACACCCAGTCGTCCTTGCTCGGCATCGATCGAGACCAGGTCGCCGTCGATCACGCGGCCTATGGCGCCGTCCGCCGCGGCTTCGGGCACCACATGGATCGCCGCCAGCACTGTGCCCGACGCGCCGGACATGCGGCCGTCGGTCACCAGCGCAACGCGCTGGCCACGGTCCTGCAGCAACGACAGAACGGGCGTGAGCTGGTGCAACTCGGGCATGCCGTTCGCTCGCGGCCCCTGGCCGCGCATGACCGCGACGAAATCACCCGTGAGTTGGTCATCCCGGAAAGCTTCCAGCAGGGCGTCTTGGGAGTCGAAGACGCGCGCCGGCGCCCGGATCGCGCGGTGCTCCGGCGCCACGGCCGAGATCTTGACCACGGCTCGACCGAGATTGCCCTGCAACAGGCGGATTCCGCCTTCCGGCGCAAAGGGAACCGCCGCGGTTCGCAGGACATCGACGTCAAGGGAGTCTGTCGGCGGCTCTCGCCAGCGGAGTTGTGCACCATCGAGCCAGGGCTCGCGCGCCTGCGCGTGCAAGTCGCCGCCGTGTATGCAGGCGATGTCCGGGTGGAGCAATCCGGCACCGAGCAGTTCTCGGATCAGCAGCCCGAATCCCCCCGCCGCGTGGAAATGATTCACATCGGCGCTGCCATTGGGGTAGATACGCGTCAGCAGCGGAGTCACGCGGGAGATCTCGTCGAGATCGCTCCAGTCGATCACCAGCCCCGCCGCTCGGGCGATGGCGACGAGATGGATGGCGTGGTTGGTGGACCCCCCGGTCGCCGCCAGCCCGACCATGGCGTTCACGATTGCCTTTTCGTCGATGGTCCGGCCGATGGGTATGTAGCAATCGCCGAGCGCGGTGATCGCGCAGGCGCGTTCCGCGGCGGCCGCGGTGAGTGCGTCACGCAGGGGCGTGTTCGGGTTGACGAAGGCCGTACCGGGCATATGCAGGCCCATGACCTCCATCAACATCTGGTTCGAGTTGGCGGTGCCGTAGAACGTGCAGGTGCCGGGACCGTGGTACGACTGTGACTCGGCCTCCAGGAGTTCCTCCCGGCTCGCTTTGCCCTCGGCATAGAGTTTTCGGATGCGCGCTTTCTCGCGGTTGGGGATGCCGGAAGGCATCGGCCCGGCAGGAATCATGACGACCGGGAGATGGCCGAAGCTCAGCGCGCCGATCAGCAGGCCGGGGACGATCTTGTCGCAGACCCCCAGCATCACGGCCGCGTCGAACATGTCGTGCGAGAGCGCGACGGCCGTCGCCAGCGCGATCGTGTCGCGCGAGAACAGCGACAGCTCCATTCCCGGGCGGCCCTGGGTGACGCCGTCACACATGGCGGGCACCCCGCCGGCAACCTGGGCGGTGCAGCCGGCCTGGCGTGCGGCCAGCTTAATCAGCGCAGGGTAGCGCTCGAGCGGCTGGTGCGCAGAGAGCATGTCATTGAAGGCGGTGACGATGCCAAGGTTGGGCCGGCGAAGGCCACGCAATACCGGCTTGTCGTCAGCGGAGGCCGCGAAGCCGTGCGCGAGGTTGCCGCAACTGATGTTGCCGCGCGCCGGTCCCTGGCTGCGCGCCTGGTCGATGTGGGCGAGGTACGCACGACGCTTGAGGCGGCTGCGGATGCGGATCCGTTCCGTTACGGCTTCAATGACAGGATGTATCGGCATCACGGACTCCAGTGGATTTCGACCGGCACCGTCGCGCGCCGCAGCAGGGTCGAAACCGGCAGCTCCGGCCCAGCGTGCTGCGACTGAGCCTGGTCGAGCACGGCGCGCTTGGCATCACCGGTGGCAACCAGAAGGAGCCGCCGCGTGCGCATCAGTCTGGCCAGGCTGAGTGACACACGCGGATAAGGGGCTTCCGGCGGCAGCGGGACCGGGTTCACCACTAAGGCGGAACGCCGACTCGCCGGATCCAGGCCGGCGTCCAACGCCGCCGCGCCCGGGAACAGGGAGGCGAAATGGCCATCGCCACCGATCCCTAGCAGGACGGCATCGAAAGGCCCGGCGACCGCGGCCATCGCGGTCTCGCCGCGTTCGGCGTCGGCGACGGATCCCACGGCTGCAGGGACCAGTTCGAGCACGTTCACGCCCGCGGCTGCGCCGAAGGCGTTGCGTACCTCGTTGCTGTTACGGGCCGGATGATCCGCCGGAACCCAGCGCTCATCGGTCGCGATCAGGGAGACGCTCGACCAGTCCAGCCGGGCCTCTGCAAGGCGGCGATATATGGGAAAAGGCGTGCGCCCGCCGGCCAGGGCCAGCACTGCTTTACCGCGCCTGACAAGGGCCTCGCGAACCAGGGCCTCGAGCTGCCCTGCGACCCGGGTCGCAAGTGTTTCGGCATCGCCATGGCTCGATTCGGTCCAGCTCACGTCGGGACTCACTCGCGCCAGCTGTGGCCGTAGCGCTCGGTCAGCGTCACGGCGCTGCTGGGTCCCCAGGTGCCGGCCGGGTAGCGTTTCGGGCCATGTTCGTTGTTCCGCCAGCCTGACAGGATATCGTCTACCCAGTGCCAGGCGGTTTCCACCTCATCACGGCGGACGAACAAGGTGCTGTTGCCTTCGATGGCATCGATATACAGGCGTTCATAGGCGCCGCGCCGGCGCACATCTTCGAATGCATCGTCCAGGTCCAGGTCCAGGGCGACCTGGGACAACCGCAGCCCGCCGCGATCGAGCCCGGGCGCCTTGTTCATGAGGTGCAGGGAGATGTGCTCCTCCGGTTGCAGGTGGATCACGAGAGCATTCGGTTCCACTCGGGCTCCCCCGTTCGCGAAGATCGAATGCGGGACAGCGCGGAACTGGAGGCAGATCTCGCTGCAGCGGCGCGGCATACGCTTGCCGGTGCGCAGGTAAAAAGGCACGCCCGACCAGCGCCAGTTGTCGATATGGGCTCGCAGGCCGACGAAGGTCTCCGTGCGGCTCGCCGCGCCGAGTTCCTCGATGTAACCGGGCACAGCCACGCTGTCCACGGCCCCCGCGCTGTACTGGCCGGACACGCTGTGGGTCGCGATGTCGGGGCCCTGGATGGGCCGCAGTGAGCGCAAGACCTTGATCTTCTCGTTACGCACCGCACTCGGGTCGAATCGGGAGGGCGGCTCCATCGCCGTGAGGCACAACAATTGGAGCAGGTGGTTCTGCACCATGTCGCGCATGGCACCGGACTCGTCGTAATAACCGGCGCGACCCTCGACACCGACGGTCTCGGCCACGGTGATCTGCACCTGCTCGATATGCCTGGCGTTCCACAAGGGTTCGAATAGCGCATTGCCGAAACGCAGGGCCAGCAGGTTCTGTACGCCTTCCTTGCCGAGATAGTGATCGACGCGGTAGATCCGGCCCTCGTCGAAGGTCGTGGCGACCGCATCGTTGATGCCACATGAGCTGGCGAAGTCGTGTCCGATCGGCTTTTCCATCATTACACGTGTGCCGGGGCCGGCGAGTCCGGCGGCGCCCAGTGTGTTACACACGTGGCCATACCAGCGCGGTGCCGTAGACAGGTGAAACAGCACGTCGCCTGTGCGTCGTTCGGTCACAAGATCGGTCAATCGGTGTACTGACTCCTGGTCCTCGAGGTCGACCGGAAGATAGTCGATCCGGTCCAGCAGGCGTTGCACGCTGCCCTCGCTTCGGTCCTGCGGCGGTGTTCTTTGCGCAATCGATTCGGCAACCTGGGTGTGAAACGCCTCGCGATCGAGGTTGCTGCGCGCGCAGCAGAGAATCTGCAGCGATTCCGGGAGCAGGCCGTCACGCTCGAGACTGTGCAAGGAAGGCAACAGCATTCGTTGCCCCAGGTCGCCCGTGGCACCGAATATGACCAGCAGCGACGCCGCCTGGGAGTTCAAGACACTACCCCGCGCACAGCTTTATGTAATGCGTCATAGCTGCGCATACTCAACGAAACTGACAGCGCTGTCAATTCTGCGATCGAATAGGGACATCATGCCGCATTGACTCCGTGGCGGGCGAAGTCGCGCCCGGAGACGGAGATCCGGGATGCACGTCGACCCCATAGCAAAACGCGGCATTGGCAAGAACTGCTCTTCCTCGGAATCCACCTCAACCAGCCGCGGCAAGGATCGCCGATCCATTGTCACAGCAGGGGGTGGTGCCGGCTCCAAATCTCTGCGCGTTGCGCTGCATTGCCCTGAGGGCACGCTGCTTTGGCACGCCTATACTTCGTGCAAGGGCAGGCCGAACGTCTTCTGAGCGGCCGACCCCTGCTGTCTGGTGTGTCAGAAGGGAGCATCCATGAAATCTTATCTGCGATTCGCGGCGATGATCGCTACGTCAACCGTCGTGATGTTCGGCCTCATGTACCTGAATACCTACAGTTTCGGGCACATCTTTTTCAGCGAGACGCGCCTGTATATGGCTCTGTTGATGGGAGCCTCCATGGCGATCGTCATGTTGAGCTTCATGTGGAATATGTATTCGGACCGTCGCGTGAACGTTGCGATCTATGTTCTGAGCGCTATCGTGTTTGCGGCATCGCTCTGGCTTGTGCGCAGCCAGGTGACCGTGGACCAGGTTTCGTACATGCGGGCAATGATTCCGCACCATTCCATCGCAATCCTGACGAGTGAACGTGCCACGATCGAGGATCCGCGGGTACGAGAACTCGCGGACGAGATCATCGCCGCGCAACGCCGCGAGATCGAGGAGATGAAGGTGCTGATCGAAGAGCTGGATCGCTGAAAACTCGGATCCCGAGCCCCGGCGTATTTTGTTGACTGCGTCCCGGCTCCCGTGAATTTGCACGTCACGCCCCGTAAGCTTTTGACACCCCGCCGGGTCTCATGGGCAGCGGCATGCCAATCACGTGGAGGACAAGACGATGGTCGAGGAACGCATTCGCTTCATGGGAACCGGAGGCCAACGCCTGGTGGGCCGGATCACGCGACCACCGGACGGCGCGCCGCACGCCTGGGCGCTGTTCGCCCATTGCTTCACGTGCAGCAAGAGCATCGCGGCGGCAACGCGAATCTCACGGGCGCTGGCGGAACGCGGCTTCGGTGTCCTGCGTTTCGACTTCACCGGCATCGGGGAGAGCACCGGGGATTTTGCCGACACCAACTTCTCCAGCAACATCGAGGACCTGCTGGCGGCGGCGGACTGGTTGCGGAGCGAAGCCCGTGCACCCCGCGTGCTGATCGGCCACTCGCTTGGCGGAACCGCCGCACTCGAGGCGGCGGCGCGCATCGAGGAGTGCGTTGCGGTGGCGACGATCGCCGCCCCGGCACGCGCGGACCACGTCGAGAAGTTGTTTGGCGGTGATCGAGACTCGATCATGCGCGACGGAGAAGCGACCGTGGATCTGGGCGGGCGACCGTTCAACATCAAGCGGCAATTCATCGAGGACCTGCGGAGCCATGACATGCCCAGGTCACTACGGAAACTGCGTCGCGCCATGCTGGTCATGCA
>CAYTXS010000104.1:0-8004 GCA_964441585.1 uncultured Thioalkalivibrio sp. | reverse complement strand
GAACGCCTCCTCCGTCGCCGGCCTGCTGCTGACGACCGAGGTGATGATCGCCGAGTTGCCGCGCAAGGAAGAGAAGGCGCCCGCCATGCCTGACATGGGCGACATGATGTAATCGCTGTCGCGGTTCCATCGATCGATATTGCGAAGCCCCGCCCCGTGCGGGGCTTCGTTTTTTCGGCCGCCCTGCAGCGATTTCGCGTCGGCCCCGCTGGGCTCCGTTTCCGTCCCGCGCGGCCCTGATATGCTTTATCGGTCATGACCGCCGCGCTCACCCAAGACCCGCTGGAGGCGGCCCTCGAGGCGCTGCCGGCCGCCCTACGCCGCGACCTGCCGCAGCGGTGGCGGGATTTCGCAGCGGTGGCGCGAGAAACGGCTGCCGCCGTGTGCGGAGATCCGCGCCTGCTCGAGAGCGCCCCCGTCGTCTGGGCGGCAAGCGAATTCGTGGCCGGAAATTGCCTGAGGAATGCCGAGGAGCTCGCTGCACTGGCCGAGACGGCGCACCGTGGCTGGACGCCCGGGGAGCTGCTCGCCGGTGCTTCGGCGCTGCTCGAAGGAACCACGGACGAGGCGGAGGCGATGCGCCTGCTGCGCCTTTTCCGGCGGCGTGAAATGCTGCGCATCACATGGCGCGACGTGGCGGGCTGGGCCGCCCTGGAGGAGACGCTGGGACATCTCAGCGAACTGGCGGAAGCCTGCATCCGGGCTGCGGACGACTGGGTCTACGCCGCCATGACCGCGAGACATGGCGAGCCCCTTTCCATCGACGGCGCGCCCCAGCGGCTGATCGTCGTCGCCATGGGCAAGCTGGGCGGCGGCGAGCTGAACTTCTCCTCGGACATCGACCTCGTGTTCCTTTATCCGGAGGCCGGGGAGAGCAGCGGGCCCCGAACCTTGAGCAACGAGGAGTTTTTCACCCGTTCCGGCCGGCAGCTGATTCGCCTGCTCGATGAGATGACGCCGGACGGCTTCGTCTTCCGCGTCGATATGCGCTTGCGCCCGTTCGGCGACAGCGGCCCACTGGCAATGAGTCTCCCGGCATTCGCCAACTATCTGCAGCGTCACGGCCGCGCCTGGGAGCGCTATGCCTACGTGAAGGCGCGGGCCGTCACCGGCCATCGCCTCGGCATGGGACTCTATTCCGAAGTGCTGCGGCCTTTCGTATTCCGGCGCTACCTGGACTTCGGCCTGTTCGAATCCCTGCGCGACATGAAGAGCCGCATTTCGGCGGAGGTCCAGCGGCGAGAACTGCGCGACAACATCAAGCTGGGGCGAGGAGGCATCCGGGAAATCGAATTCATCGTGCAGTGCTTCCAGCTGCTGCGCGGCGGCGCGGATCCTCGGCTGCGCGAGCCGGGGCTGCCGAACGCCCTGGCGCGCCTCGCCCAGACCGGCCAGTTGCCCGACGAGGCCATCGCGGAACTGCGTGATGCCTGGCGGTTCCTGCGTCTCACGGAGAATCGGCTGCAGCAGTGGGAGGATCGCCAGACACACGAATTGCCGGACGATGCCGTGAGCCGGGAGCGCCTCGCGTTCGCCATGGGCTTCGACGACTGGGCGTCGTTCGCCGCCGCACTGGCGGCCCGCCAGAACGACGTCGCGAAGTGGTTCCGGCGCCAGACAGCCGAGGATCGCGTGGCCGAGACCGAGGCCGAGGACGGCGTGGCGGCGGCCTGGCGGAACGAGGATGGCGACGCATCGGCACGGGCGGGACTCGCCGCCGCAGGCTTCGATGCTCCCGACCGGGCACTCGCGGCGATGCGGGCACTTGCCGAGGCCGGGTGGTTTCGGCGCCTCGACGAGACGGCACGCCAGCGCCTCGGCATGCTGGTACCGGCGTTGGCGCGGGGAGCGGGCGAACTCGCCGCGCCGGAGGAAGCTTTCGAGCGCCTGTTGCGCGTCGTGGCCGCGATCGGCGGGCGCAGCGCCTATTACGCGCTGCTCAACGAGAATCCCGCCGCGCTGCAGCGCTTCATCGCGTTGTGCGGGGGCAGCGAGTTCCTCGCCAGCCAGGTGGCCGTGCATCCCCTCCTGCTCGACGACCTGATCGATCCGCGCGTCATGGAGGCTCCGCCGGGGCGCCACGAGCTGGCGGCCGAACTCGAAGAACGACTGGCCGGCATCGACGCGGGCGACCTTGAAGCGGTCATGGATGCGCTGCGGAATTTCCAGCGGGCAGCGGTGTTCCGGGTCGCCGTCGCAGACCTGACCAACCGCCTGCCGTTGATGCGCGTCAGCGACCAGTTGACCTGGATCGCCGAAGTGCTGCTGGAAGCCTGCGTCCGCATCGCCCGCGACGACGTGGAGCAGCGCCATGGCAGAGCGGTGTGCGGCCCGGGCGAGGAGGCCCTGCGGCCCTGCAACCTGGCCGTGATCGGCTACGGCAAGCTGGGTGGGCTCGAGCTGGGTTACGGATCGGACCTGGATCTGGTGTTCGTCCACGACGCCGAAGGCGAAATCCAGCGCACCACCGGCCCGGACGTCGTCGATGCGGGCATGTTCTTCGCGCGCATGACGCGGCGCATCGTCCATCTGCTCGCGACCCCCACCGGCGCAGGGGTGCTGTACGAGGTCGACACCCGCCTGCGGCCCAGTGGCAAGGGCGGGCTCCTGGTGACCAGCCTCAACGCTTTCGAGGCCTATCAGCGCGAGCATGCCTGGACCTGGGAGCACCAGGCACTGTTACGCACCCGGGCGGTCGCCGGGGAGCCCGGCGTGCGCGAGGCTTTCGAGCGATTGCGTGAGCGCGTGCTCGTGGATGCGGTGCGCCGCGACGGCCTGCGCAGCGAAGTGGCCCAGATGCGCGAAAAAATGCGCGGCACCTTGTCCGCCGGCACGGCCGAGTTGTTCGACCTGAAACAGGACGCAGGAGGCATCGCGGACATCGAGTTCCTGGTGCAATACCTCGTGCTGCAGAACGCCGCGGACGACCCCAGCCTGCTGCGCTGGCCGGACAACATCCGCCAGATCGAAGACCTGCGCGCGGCGGGCCTGCTTTCGGACGAAGATGGTGCGCTGCTGCACGACGCCTATGTCGAGTTCCGCCAGCGGGTGCATCGCCGGGCGCTGGCGAATGCGCCCGGCCTGGCGCCGCTCGAGGACGTCGCTGCGCTGCGGGATCGGGTCCGTGCGCTGTGGCAACGCGTCATCGAGGACTGAGCCGCCGTATAATGCGGGCCATCGCGGAGGTGAAGAAACATGGCCGACCCCAAGAGCATCGAGGCAAACGCGCAGCGCCACTACGAGGTGACCCGTGCGGACCTGCCGTTGTCCTGCCCGACACCGGCGATGAAGTTGTGGAATTCGCATCCGCGCGTCTATCTGCCGATCGAGAAGACCGGGCGCGCCCAGTGCCCTTACTGCGGCGCCGTCTATACGCTGGTGGATACCGGCGGCGACGCATCCTGACGCGGCCTCCCCGGTGAGCGGTGTCATCGCCGGCGGGCCCGGCTGGGGCCTGCTGCACGATCCTGCGCTGGTGGGCGATCCGCGTCGCGACTGGTTTGCGGCGGAGGCCTGGGAAAAGCGCATGACCGGCCACGCCGGCCGCGGTCGTGGCCGCGTCCGCTTCGTGATGGCGGGCGATGCACAGTGGGCGCTGCGCCATTACCGCCGCGGCGGACTGGTCGGCCGCCTCGTGAGCGATCGCTACGCTTGGCTCGGCGCCGAGCGAACCCGCGCGTTCCGCGAATGGCGCCTGCTCGCGCACCTGCATGCGGCGGGGCTGCCCGTGCCGCGACCCGTGGCCGCCGGCTGGACCCGTGAGGGACTCTTCTACAGTGCCGACCTGGCGACTGTGCTGATTCCGGGCGCGATGCCGCTGTCCGCGCGGATCGCGGCGGGGGCCGATATCGACTGGCGCCGGATCGGACAGGTGTTACAGGACTTTCATGCGGCGGGGGCCTGCCACGCCGATCTCAATGCGCACAACATCCTGCTGGATGCGGAGGGCGAACCCTGGCTGCTGGATTTCGATCGTGGCCGCTTGCGCCCGCCCGGTGCCTGGCAGGCGCGCAACCTCGAGCGGTTGCGACGCTCGCTGGAAAAGATCGCGCGTGAACCGTCCGCGCCGCCGTTCAGCGCGCCGGCCTGGGCCGAATTGCTGTCTTCTTACGATGCACGGCGCGATTTGCGTTTTCGCGCCAGGCGGCCGTAGTGGTCGATCCCTTCAGGACCGGCGGGCTTGAAGCGGCGATGGACCCACAGGTACTGGTCGGGGCACAGCCGGACGCGCTCTTCGAGCAACTCGTTGATGCGCGCGGCGTCCGCCACCGGGTCGTCGGTGGGGAAATTTTCGAGCGGCGGCAGGATCTCGAGACGATAGCCGGTCGTGCCGTGCAGGCGCACCGGAAAGAACGGGATGACCGGAGCGTCACCGAGCCGGGCGAACACCGCGGTTGCTGTATTGGTGGGCGCCGGCACACCGAAAAACGGCACGACGGCGCTGTACTTGCCGCGCCGGTGCGCCTGGTCGGGTGCATACCAGATGAGGTGATTGGTGCGCAGCCCGCGGATCATCGCCCTGACGTCCTGCTTGGCGAAGGCGGTCTTGGCCGAGCGTTCGCGGCCGCGGCGCATGATCTCCTCGAACAGCGGGTTGCGATGCGGTCGGTACATGGCGCTCACCGGCGCCCGGCTCGCCAGGAAACGGCCGCCGAGATCCAGCGTGGTGAAGTGCCCGGTCAGCATGATCGCACCGCGGCCCGCCTCGCGTGCGGCCTCGATATGTTCCAGGCCGTGCACTTCGGCGAGTCCTTCGAGGCGGCGATCATCGGCCCACCAGCACATGCCTGTCTCGATGATCGACATGCCCAGCGAATGGAAATGGCGCCGCAGCAGCCGACGCCGGGCGGCGGGCTCGAGTTCGGGGAAAGCCAGCTCGAGATTGCGCGCCGCGATCCGCCGGCGGTTCGGCGTCACGAGATAGCCCAGCGCCCCGATCAGGCGCCCGGCGACAAGCTGGGCGGCGAAGGGCAGCGCGACGAGCAGCCGCACCGTACCCAGGGCGAGCCAGACCGGCCAGTATCTCGGTGCCAGAAAGCGGTACAGCGGCGTTTTTTCGGTGCTCAAGGCGGCGTTTCGACCCATGGCGACGTGGGATGATGCGCCGGCATTATAGCGACAGCCGGCCCGCAGCCGGCTGCGGGACGCTGTGCTAACATCGCCGCCACCCGCCCGGCCTGCCGCCCTTGCATCGCATCTACATCATCATCTCGTACCTCGCGGCCCCGCTGGTCGCCCTGCTGCTGTTCTGGAAAGGGCTGGGCAATCGCGCCTACTGGGAGCGCTTCGAAGAGCGTTTCGGTTTCGGTCGCAGCCGGCTGGCCAGCCCCGGCATCTGGGTGCACGCGGTTTCGGTCGGCGAAGTGGTGGCTGCATCCTCGTTGATCGCGCGGCTGCGCGAGATCTATCCGGCGTATCCGATCGTCGTCACCACGGTGACGCCCACCGGCGCGCAGCGCGTGCGCGACCTGTTCGGCGACGACGTGCTGCACAGCTATGCTCCGTACGACACGATCGGTTCGGTGCGGCGCTTCTTTGACCGCATGCAGCCCCGTCTTGCGATCGTCATGGAGACGGAGTTGTGGCCCAACCTCTATGCCGCCTGCGGCGCGCGCGGCATCCCTCTCGTGCTGGCGAATGCACGGATTTCGCCGCGGTCGGTGCAGCGTTATCGCCGCTTCATCGGCCTCTTTCGCCAGGCGCTTTCCAACGGCATCGTGATCGCCGCGCAGAGCGCCCAGGATGCCGAGCGTTTTCTTTCTCTCGGCGCCAATCCCCAGCGGACCTTCGTGACCGGCAACCTGAAAGCCGACGTCGCGCTGCCGCCGGGACTGGTGGAGGCCGGCTTGGCATTCCGCAGGGATGGTGCGGCCGGACGCCCCGTCTGGGTGGCGGCGAGCACCCACGCGGGCGAGGAGGAGGCCGTGCTCGAGGCTCACGCCGAGGTGCGGCGCGTCGTGCCCGACAGCCTGCTGTTGCTCGTGCCGCGCCATCCCTATCGATTCGCCGAGGTCGCAGCACTGCTCGATTCCCGGGGAGAGGTGCACGGGCGGCGTTCGACCGGACAGCCTCCCGCCGCCAGCGATCCGGTCTATCTCGTGGACAGCCTCGGGGAGTTGCCGATGTTCTACGCGGCCTCCGACGTCGCTTTCGTCGGCGGCAGCCTGGTGCCGATCGGCGGGCACAACCTGCTCGAGCCGGCGGCATTGGCACTGCCTGTGCTCAGCGGCCCGCATAACTTCAATTCAGAGGACGTCGCGGAGCTGTTGCTCGCCGCCGGGGCCCTCGAGGTCGTTGATGACCAGCAAGAGCTGGCCCGCGCCGTCGCCCGCCTGCTCGTCGATCCGGCGAGCAGGCAGGCGCGGGGCGGCTGCGCGAAACGCGTAATGGCGGACAGCGGCGGCGCGCTGGAGCGCCTGCTGGGATTGATCCGTCCGCTGTTGCCCGAGCCGCCCGGCAGGTGACCCGAGGGCGAGGCCGGGTCAGCGGGTGCCTTGCGTCGGCACGGGCACTTCTTCCGGCGGCTTGAGCCAGCTGTCGATTTCCTCGACGTCGGCTTCGCGCAGGATGCCGGCCGCCTGCTTCAGCAGCAGCGCATTCACCAGGTAGGTGTAGCGACTGCTGGCGTAATCGCGTTGGGCCTCGAACAGCTGGCGGCGCGACTGCAGCACGTCGACCGTCGTGCGCGTGCCGACCTCGAAACCCGCTTCCGTGGCGCGCAACGCCGTCTGGCCTGATTGCACGGCCTGGGCCAGCGCCTGCACCCGGCTGATCTCGGCCGTGACCGAAAGATAGGCGTCGCGGGTTTCGCGCTCGGTCTGGCGCGCGATCCGCTCGAGCTGTTGCTGGCTCGCCTGGTGCCGGTGAGTGGCTTCGCGAACCCGCGAGGAGACGGCGCCGCCCGAGTAGATCGGCACGCGCACCTGGATGCCGTAGGCGTCCTGCCACAGGTCGCTGTTGGCCGGCAGGAAGGGTTGTGGCGCGGGATCGGGTTCGCCGGGTATGCCCTGCGGCTTGTCCTGGCGGCGCGCGGTCGTTTCGCTGTTGCTGCGCGTTGCGAAGAGTTCCAGCGACGGATAGTGACCGGCGCGTCGCGCCGCGATCTCGTCGCGGCTGATCTCAGCGGCGAGCCGGGCGGCCTCGAGGCTCAGGTTGCGATTCAGCGCAGTGTTCACCCACTCGTCCACGTCATAGGGGTCGGGCGAGACCAGCGGGGTCTGGGGGCCGGCATCGTACAACTCGACGTAGTATTCGCCGGTCACTTCACGGAGAAACTCCCGGGCGACGGCCAGCGTCCGCTTCGCCTCGATGAGTGCGGCCGCGGCCGAGTCGAAGCTGGCCTGCGCTTCCTGCACGTCCGTGATGGCGGACAAGCCCACCTCGAAGCGTTTTTCCGCCTGTTCCAGCTGCCGGCCGATGGCTTCCTTTGCGGCTTCGGCCGCCTGCACGGTCGCCTGGGCATTGAGAATGTCGAAATAGCGCCGGGCGACCCGGGCCATGAGATCCTGTTCTGCGGCACGGAACTCGGCCTCCGCCTGTGCCAGGCGCTTGTCGGCTTGCCGCAGTGCAACCCACTGGTCCCACTGGAACAGCGTTTGCGTCAGGCGCAGCTGCCAGGCGCGGCGCGGCTCGACTTCCTGCTCGAAGCCGGTCGTCAGGGTCAGGACCTGGCCGGATTCCAGCAGCTGCGTGAAGTTCTGGGTGCCGGAGCTGTACTGTCGCTCATAGCTGCCCGTGGCCTCGAGCTGCGGCAGCAGGGCGGCGCGCGCCTGGGGTGCCGCCTCGAGTGTTGCCAGCCGGTTGGCGGCGGCTTCGCGCAGCACCGGGTCGCTGCGCAGGGCGTCCCGGTAGGCATCCAGCAGGCTGACGGCGCCAGCATGCGGGGCGGCGAGCAGGGCGGTGACTGCAAGCAACATTCGCAGGCGGTGAAACTTCATCGGTCGATCCTTGGATAAGCGTGTTGGGCCGAGGTGATATAGTGAGCTATATCACCATATCGCCGCG
>CAYTXS010000103.1:0-8069 GCA_964441585.1 uncultured Thioalkalivibrio sp. | reverse complement strand
CCGTGACGCATTGGGGCAGTGGCGAACTGGCCTTGTTCATGCCGTTGCTGCAGCGTTTGTCACAGGACCAGGCCGCGGGCTGGTTTGCCTGGATCACACCACCGTACCTGCCTTATGCGCCGGCTTTTGCTGCAGCGGGCGTCGATCTTTCGCGCATGCTGCTGGTACGTGCCCGGGATGACACCGAAATTCTGTGGGCCACCGAGCAGGCGCTGCAGTCCGGCAGTTGCCGGGTGGTGCTGTCCTGGGTGGCTCGCGCGGACGGGCGCGCCCTGCGTCGCCTGCAACTCGCCGCGGAACACCGGCAGACGCCGGTGATCCTGTTTCGTCCTCCGGCGATGCTCGCCGCGCCGTCCCCGGCCGCGTTGCGACTCAGCCTGGACAGCGGACCCGAGGGACCTTGCCTGCAGCTGCGCAAGCACCGCGGTGGCGCTGCCCGCGCATTATCCGTCACGGCCCTGCACGGAAGATGAAGCGATCGGCGGCATCTCCCTGCCCGGCAGCCGCCGGGCCGTCAGTGTCCCCGACACCCGGGACGAGGCAGGGTCCTGGGCCGCAGCGGACGCCACGACCGGAGCAGGGCCAAGCACCGGAACATGCGCCACGGCGGGATGCGGCGCACCCCCCCGGCACCCCGCTGTGGCTCTGCCTGGGCCTGCCAAGATTGCCGCTGGAGGTGCGCAGCGGCGGTGGAGAGACGGGCGACGCGCGGGTGATCGTGGATCGGAGTGGCCGTGTGGTGCAGGCCAGCGCGCCGGCCGCGGAGAACGGCGTGGCTTCCGGCCTGCCGCTCAATGCGGCACTGGCGCTGTGTCCCGGGCTGGTCGTGCTGGAACGGGACGAGGCGGCGGAGCGCAGCACCCTGGAGCGCCTCGCGGCCTGGGCGGGTGCGTTCACCTCGATGGTCAGCATCGAAGCGCCGGCTGCCCTGCTGCTCGAAGTGCGCGGCAGCCTGCGCCTGTTCGGCGGCATGGAACCGTTGCGGCGGCAGGTCCGGGCCGCGTTGCAGGGTACCGGGCATGCAGGCCGCGACGCGGTGGCACCCACCCCGCTGGCGGCGCTGTGGCTGGCACGCGCCGGCGAGACGGAAGCCGTGCTGGAGCCGGCGGCACTGGCCGGCCGCATCGGTCGCCTGCGGCCGGTGGTCACCGGCTGGCCGGACACGACACTCACGACACTGCGCGGGCTTGGAATCGAACGGCTCGAGGATTGCCTGCGGCTGCCACGGGACGGGTTTACACGGCGCCTCGGGCGGGGCCCGCTCGCCGATCTCGACCGGGCGCTCGGTCGCCTGGCGGATCCACGCAGCGCTTTCCGCGCGCCGCCCCGGTACCGCGGCAGCCGCGAGATGGCGATGGAGACGAGCCATACGACGCACCTGGCCCGGGCCTTACAGGGCTTGTTCGCGGAACTCGAGGGTTTTCTGCGCGCCCGCCAGCGGGCTATCAGGCGACTGGACATCGAGTTGATGCATTTGCGTCATCCCGCCACAAGGCTGACCCTGGAACTGGCTGCGCCCGAGCTCGAGGCGGCGCATTTCGATGCCTTGTTCGCCGCCAGGCTCGAACGCCTGGCGCTGCCTGCGCCGGTCATCAGCGTCGCTCTCGAGGCGGAGCCGGGCGAATCCCTCGTGCCGGCGAACGCCGGACTCTTTGGCAGCGGACCGGACACGACGGCGGGTATCCGACTGGTGGAGCGGCTGCGCGCACGGCTCGGACGGGAGGCCGTAAACGGGCTGTGTCCGCTCGACGAGCATCGGCCCGAGCGGGCCTGGCGTGTGGCCGAACCGGGCGCACAGGCCTACCAGTCGGTCCCGGTGCCGGCGGCCGGTTCGCGCCCCGCCTGGTTGCTGGAGTCGCCACGACGCTTGCCGAGTCCTGATGGCCGGCCCCGTTGCGACGGCATGCTGCGGATCGAAAGCGGCCCGGAACGGGTGGAGAGTGGTTGGTGGGACGGACGGGAGGTTGCGCGGGACTACTGGATCGCTCGCACGCCCGCGGGTGCGCGACTGTGGATTTTTCGTGAATTGCCCGGCTCCTTTAGCCCCGGTCCGGCCGCCAGTCCGAGCGCCGGCCCGACGTGGTATCTGCACGGCATCTTCGGATGAGCAGCCCGGCCTACGCGGAGTTGCACTGCATCTCCAATTTCACCTTCCTCCGGGGTGCCTCGCATCCCGCGGAACTCGTGCATCGTGCGACGGAACTCGGCTACGACGCACTCGCCCTGACGGACGAATGCTCGGTGGCCGGCGTGGTGCGGGCCTGGGAAGCCGCACGGGAAACCGGGCTGAAGCTCATCATCGGCAGCGAGTTCCGCCTCGCCGACGGTTTGCGGCTCGTGTTGCTGGCGGCCGACCGGCGTGGTTACGGACAACTCTGCCGCCTGATCACGCGAGGCCGCCGAGCGGCTTCCAAGGGCGCCTACCGCTTGTCGCGGGCGGACCTGGCCGATGGGGTCCCCGGCTGCCTGGCGCTGTGGGTGCCGGACGAGCGATCCGGTGAGGCCGACGGGCGCTGGGTGGCCGAATGTTTCCCGGGACGCGCCTGGCTGGCGGTCGAGTTGTTCGTCGGCGGCGACGATGCCGCACGCCTCGCCACGCTCGAGGCGCTCGGAGAAGCCGTTGGCCTGCCGCGTGTCGCATGTGGTGATGTCCACATGCACGTGCGCGAGCGCCGCCGTCTGCAGGACACGCTGAGCGCCATTCGCCTGAACACCCCCCTGCATCGGCTGGGCACCCGCCTGCTGCCCAACGGCGAACGCCACTTGCGCGATCGCGCGCGACTCGGCGGGCTTTATCCGGCGCCGCTGCTCGAGGCCGCGGTGGAGATCGCTGCACGCTGCAACTTCACGCTCGACGAGATCGACTGGCGCTATCCGGCCGAGCTGGTCCCGTCCGGCGAGACCTCGTCCTCATGGCTGGCGCGCCTGACGGCGGAGGGCATGCGGCGGCGCTGGCCCGACGGTACACCGTCCAAAGTGGAGCAGACCGTCCGGCGCGAACTCGGCCTGATCGGCGAACTCGGGTACGAAGCCTATTTCCTGACGGTGCACGATATCGTCCGCCATGCGCGCAGCCTGGGCATCCTCTGCCAGGGGCGCGGCTCGGCGGCCAACTCGGCCGTCTGCTTCTGCCTCGGCATCACCGAGGTCGACCCGGCGCGCATGTCGGTGCTGTTCGAGCGTTTCATTTCCAAGGAGCGCAACGAACCGCCGGACATCGACGTGGATTTCGAGCACGAGCGTCGCGAGGAAGTCATCCAGTACATTTACGCCAAGTACGGGCGCCGCCGCGCCGCGCTGGCCGCGACGGTGATCCGCTACCGGCCGCGCAGTGCGTTGCGCGATGCCGGCCGGGCGCTGGGCCTCGCGCCGCTGCAACTCGACACGCTGGCCAAATCGATGCACTGGTGGGATGGCAAGGAAATTCCCGCCGACCGCATTCGCGAGGCGGGTTTCGATCCGGACAATCCGGTGATCGCGCGTCTCCTGGAACTGGCCAGGGCGCTGGTGGGCTTTCCCCGTCACCTGTCGCAGCACGTCGGCGGGTTCGTCATCGCCGACGAGCGAATCGACCAGTTGGTCCCGGTGGAGAACGCGGCGATGCCGGAGCGCACTGTGATCCAGTGGGACAAGGACGACCTCGACGCCGTGGGCATGATCAAGGTGGACGTGCTCGGGCTGGGCATGCTGAGCGCCATCCGGCGCAGCTTCGAGCTGGTCGAGCGTTTCCGGGGAGTTCGCTGGACGCTGGCGACGGTGCCTGCGGAGGACCCTGCCGTGTACGACATGATTTCGGCGGCGGACACAATGGGCGTGTTCCAGATCGAGTCGCGCGCCCAGATGGCGATGCTGCCGCGCATGCGCCCGCGCTGTTTCTACGACCTGGTCATCGAGGTAGCCATCATTCGCCCGGGTCCCATCCAGGGCGACATGGTGCATCCCTACCTGCGGCGCCGGAACGGCCAGGAGCCGGTCAGTTACCCGAGCGAGGAGGTTCGAGAGGTGCTGGAGCGGACGCTGGGGGTGCCTATTTTCCAGGAGCAGGTCATGCAGCTCGCCATTGTCGCCGCGGGCTTCAGCGCGGGCGAGGCCGACCAGTTGCGCCGTGCGATGGCGGCCTGGCGACGCAAGGGCGGTCTCGGCCCTTTCGAGGCGCGACTCATCGAGGGGATGCGGCGACGCGGTTATGACGAGGAATTCGCGCGCCGGATCTTCAACCAGATTCTCGGCTTCGGGGAGTACGGCTTCCCGGAATCGCATTCCGCGAGCTTCGCCCTGCTGGTGTATGTGTCCGCATGGCTCAAGCGGCATGAACCGGCCGCTTTCCTGTGCGCCCTGATCAACAGCCAGCCGATGGGCTTCTATGCACCTGCGCAGCTGGTCCAGGATGCGCGTCGCCATGGCGTCGAGGTGCGCCCGGTCGATGTGACCGCCAGCGAGCGCGATTGCACGCTGGAGAAAGCCGCCACGGACGAGCCTGCCGCGCGGCTGGGGCTGCGCCTGGTGGCGGAGTTGTCGGCGGCCGGCGCCGAACGCCTGGTGGCCGCGCGGGCCGACAGGCCGTTTTCGAGCGTGGACGACCTCGCGCGGCGCGCCCGCCTGGATCGCGGTGACCTTGGGGCGCTGGCGCGCGCCGGCGCCCTGGCGCAGCTCGCCGGTCACCGGCACCGGGCCGGTTGGGCCGTGGCCGGGGTGGAACAACCCCTGCCGCTGCTCGAAGAGGCGAGTAGTCCCGAGGGCGTGCCGTTGCTGCGCGCGCCAGGCGAGGGGCGAAATATCGTGGCCGACTACCGGAGCATGGGATTGACCCTGGGGCGTCACCCGCTCGCGCTGCTGAGGCGCCGGTTCACGGAGGACGGGCTGGTCAGCGCCGAAGAATTGAACTCGGCGCCACATGGCGCATGGACCGCCTGCACCGGCATCGTCATCAATCGCCAGCGGCCGGGCAGCGCGAAAGGCGTCATGTTCGTCACTCTCGAGGACGAGACGGGGCAGGTGAACGTCGTCGTCTGGCGGAACGTGGCCGAGACCTGGCGCCGGCCGCTGCTCGGCTCGCGCCTGCTGGAGGTGGCCGGACGGGTCCAGCGGGAAGGCGAGGTCGTGCACCTGGTGGCCGAGCGGATGGCGGATCGCAGCGCGCTGCTCGGCGGGCTCGATGTCCGCTCGCGCGATTTCCACTAACAGGGTCCGCCGGAAGTCGAAGCTCAGTCGAAGTCGAAGCTGTCGAGATCGGCCAGCTCGCGGGCGGCGCGCTTCATTTCCATGTATTCCTCCACCCGGCGCCTGGCGGTGTCGCTCGCCTTGCGGTTTGCAGCGCCCGCGGGGAGGTCGCCAAGGAGGCCGTCGAACTCCTCTTCTTCCATCTCGCCCTCGCGATCATCGAAGGATTCCTCGATGTCGTCGTCACTGGTGTTTTCGGTTTCCGGATCGCTCATGACACTTGATCGGGTGTTGGCAACATCATCCCGGGGGTTCGTGGCGCGAGATATACCGCGAGCCGCTTGCAGTGGCAATAGCTTTGTGCAGAAAATTTGCAATGGCGCTGCTCGCGCCGCCCGGATGCGACCGGCGGAAACCGGGTTCCGCGCTCAGGAAACGAGCTGGTTGAGCTGGAAGATCGGCAGCAGGATGGCGATCACGATCGCCAGGACCAGGGCGCCCATCAGCAGGATCAGCGCGGGCTCCAGGATCGACAGCATGGCGCCGACCAGCCCGTCCACTTCTCTTTCCTGGTTGGCGGCGGCGCGTTCCAGCATCACTTCCAGTTCGCCGCTGGCCTCGCCGCTGGAAATCAGGTGCATGGTCATCGGCGGGAACAGGCGGCTGGCGCCAAGCGAGCGCCCCAAGGGCGCGCCTTCGCGCACCCGCACGGCCGCCTCGTAAATGGCTTCCCGCATCGGCACGTTGGTCACGACATCGCCGGCGATCCGCAGGGCCTCGAGCACCGGAACGCCGCTCCCCGCGAGAATGCTGAGCGTGCGCGTGAAGCGCGCGGTGTTGATGCCGCGCGTCAGCCGGCCGACCAGCGGCATGCGCAACAGCAGCCGGTGCCAGCGGCGGCGAAAAGCCAGTTGCCGCAACATTCGCCTGAAGACGAACGCCGCCAACGCCAGCAGGATCAGCACCACGAAACCATACTCGCGGAGAAAATCGCTGCTGGCGATCAGCATGCGCGTGAAAGTCGGCAGCGCCTGGCCGGTGTTCTCGAACACGCCGACGACCTTGGGCACCACGTAGACCAGCAGCCCGCTGACGATCATCACCGCCATCACGCTCAGGATCACCGGGTAGATGAGCGCATGCGAGACGCGCTGACGTAGTTGCTGACGTCCCTCGGTGTAGTCGGCCAGCCGCTCCAGCACCGGGTCCAGGTGGCCCGACTGCTCGCCTGCCGCCACGGTGGCACGGTAGATCTCGGGGAAGGCCTGCGGAAACTCCGCGAGACCGGCGGCAAGGGTGTGGCCTTCCATCACGCGCGAGCGGACGCCCAGCAGGATGCTCTTGAGGCGCGGCTTCTCGCTTTGCTGGCCTACTGCGAGGAGGGTTTCCTCGAGCGGCATTCCGGAGCGGAGCAGGGTGGCCAGCTGCCGGGTGACCAGCGCGAGGTCGGCGGCGTTCATGCCGCGCCGCAGGCTGAAACTCCCGCCGCCGCGTCGCTCCCGCTCCATGACCTCGTTGATCGACATGGGCAGCATGCCGCGTTCGCGCAGCAGCTGGCGAACCTGGCGCGCGGTGTCGCCCTCGAGTACGCCCTTGTGCTGGCGCCCGCCGCGATCAACCGCCGTGTATTCGAAAGCACCCATGGGTCAGGTCCGGTGTCGCGCGTCAGTCATCGCGCGTGACACGGACGACTTCCTCGAGAGTCGTCGTGCCGTCGAGCACCTTGCGTACGCCGTCGTCGCGGATTCCCTGGCTGAGCGTGCGGGCATAGTGCTCCAGCGCCTGTTCGCTCTCCCCCTGGTGAATCATCGCCTGCATGCGCTCATCCACCGGGATGAGTTCATAGATGCCGCTGCGCCCGCGATAGCCGCTGCCGTTGCAGGTCGGGCAGCCGACGGCGTGGTAGACGCGCGCTTCCGAATCCGGGGCGAGACCGAGGATGCGCCGCTCGCTTTCACTCGGTGGTCCCGGCTGCCGGCAGTCCTTGCACAGGGTGCGCACGAGGCGCTGGGCGATAACGCCGAGCAGGCTGGAGGCGAGCAGGAACGGTTCTACGCCCATGTCGCGCAGCCGCGCCACGGCGCCTACCGCCGTGTTCGTATGCAGCGTGGAGAGCACGAGGTGGCCGGTGAGACTGGCCTGCACCGCGATCTCCGCCGTCTCGAGGTCGCGGATCTCGCCGACCATCACGACGTCGGGGTCCTGGCGGAGGATGGCCCGCAGGCCGCGCGCAAACGTCATGCCGACCTTGGTGTTCACCTGCGTCTGGCCGATGCCGTCGATGTAGTACTCGATCGGGTCCTCGACCGTCATGATGTTGCGGCTGGTCTGGTTGATGCGCTCGAGGCCCGCGTAGAGCGTCGTGGTCTTGCCTGAACCGGTCGGGCCGGTGACCAGCAGGATGCCGTGCGGCCGATGGATCAGGCGATCCATCATTGCTTCCGTGTCCGGGTCCATGCCGAGGCTCGAGAGATCGAGCTTGCCCGCCTGCTTGTCCAGCAGCCTCATCACCACGCGTTCGCCGTGGCCCGACGGAATGGTGGAGACGCGCACGTCCACGGCGCGTCCGGCGATCTTCAGGGAAATACGTCCGTCCTGCGGGACGCGCTTCTCGGCGATGTCGAGCCGCGACATGACCTTGATGCGCGACACCACCAGCGGCGCCACGGCACGCCTCGACTGCACGACCTCGCGCAGCACGCCGTCGATGCGAAAACGCACCACCAGGCGGTTTTCGAAAGGCTCGATATGGATGTCTGAGGCGCTTTCCTTCACGGCTTGCGTGAGGATGGCGTTGATCAGGCGGATGATCGGCGCATCGTCCTCGCTCTCGAGCAGATCCGAAGGTTCCGGGAGGTCCTGCGCCACGCGCGACAGGTCCTGGTCGCTTTCCAGGCCTTCGGCCATCT
>CAYTXS010000102.1:0-8094 GCA_964441585.1 uncultured Thioalkalivibrio sp. | reverse complement strand
GAGCGAGACGGGGTCGATGTCCACGAACACCGGCTCGAGCCCGGCGAGGCGAATGGCATGACTGGTGCCGACGAAGGAAAATGGCGTGGTGATAACCTGTCCGCGAATCCCGGACTGTTGCAGTGCCAGCAGCAATCCAAGCGTCGCATTGGATACGAGTGCCAGATGTTCCACGCCGAGATAATGGGACAGGGCCGATTCAAACTTTTCGTGGAAAGGCCCGTCATTGGTGAGTGTCCGGCTGCGCCAGATCTCCTCGAGAAACGGCAGCAGTTCATCCAGGGCCGGAAGGGCTGGTGACGTGACGTACAGCGGATCGACATGCTCGGCTCCGCGCGACTCCGCTGCGCCTATTGCGCTGTATGTCGGAGATGGCGGCGGAGCGCGTGGATCAGTCATATAGTTCCAGTGTTCATCGGGAATCTACAGAATAGCGCACTCAGAGTATGACGATGATAAACGCCAGACCGTGACGCAGTTCCGTTTGAGGAAGTGTGCGACTTCAACCGACGTGGCGTTTCAGGATCAAGGCGAGGTGTGATGCCATTTCCGGCTGCAGCACGCCCAGATGGTCCGCAGGGAGCCGATGCACATCAAGTCGTTTCACCAGTCGGTCCCAGCCGAAGGCCGTGTGCTCCCCGTCATGGGTGGCCTCGATGAATACCGCGTCGCCGTCATAAGGCTTGGCGCGATAATCACGCATTGCGGCGAGATACCCATGGTTGCGTTCCGTCACGACATTGGAAAGTGGCTCGGAGTCTTGCGTGACCGCGAGATCCGATTGAGTCGCGGCGATTGCCGGCGGATTCAGGAGGCGGCTGATTGCGCGGCGCAGGCGGAATGGCAGCCTGTACCGGGCATCACCCGGTACATCGCTGTCGATGATCGCCAGCAGACCCACCACTTCCCCCGCCGCTCGTAGCTGCTGGGCGATTTCGAAGGCCAGCACGCCGCCGAAAGAGAATCCGACCAGGTGATACGGACCATTTGGCTGGTGGCTACGAATGACTTCCAGGTAACGTGTGGCTAAGTCTGTGACGTTTGCAGGCCCGCAAGCAGTGTTGTCGCTACCATCGACATAAGCCAGCTCTTCCGCGACGAATACGCCGTAAACGGGGCGTTCCGGCGCGAACTGGGCGGCCAGCGAACCGTAAAGTTGTATGCCGCAGAGACAAAACAGCGGGGCTCGTTCGCCGAGCGGTTGCAGTGGGACGAGCGCGCTCTCAACTACCTCTGCGTCGGACGTCTCCATGGCCTTGGCAAGGCGTTTGATGGTTGGATGGCGGAAGAGCATCGGCAGGGTGCAATGCGCGTCGAGGCTTTCGCGAATCCGCCCGACGAGTCGCACGGCAAGCATCGAATGGCCGCCAAGATCGAAGAAATCGTCCTCGACACCGAAGTGGTCGATGCCGAGCACGTCGCGCCACAGCAGCCAGAGTTGCCGCTCGCCCATGTTGCGTGGGGGGAGAACCTGTTTACCGCTGACCAGGTGAGCCGAGGCGGCTGGTAGGCCGGCGCGATCCAGCTTGCCGTTCGGCAAAAGCGGGATCGCGTCCAGCTCCACGAAATGCTGCGGCACCATGTACTCGGGCAGCTTTTCCCTTAGGAAATCCCGCAGCTCCGCCGGCTCCGGCATGGTGTCCCACGGCACAGAGTAGGCTACCAGCCGCACGTCTCCGGGCCGGTCCTCGCGCGCGATCACCACGCTGCCCGCCAACTCCGGATGCAGTGCAAGTCGCGCCTCGATCTCACCCAGTTCGATGCGATGACCACGGATCTTGACCTGGAAATCGAGCCGGCCGAGGTGCTGCAGACTGCCATCTTCCAGCCACCTCGCGCGGTCCCCGGTGCGGTAAAGTCTCGCGTCGCGCTCTTCGCTGAACGGATTCGGCACGAAACGATCGGAGTCCAGCTCCGGACGGCCGTGGTAGCCGGTCGCTAGGCCCTCGCCGCCGATGCACAGCTCGCCGGGAACACCGATTGGGCAAAGCTGCCCGTAAGCGTCCAGCACATGAATCTGTGTGTTGTCGATCGGAGTGCCCAGCGAGATGCGCCCCCCGGAGGCACTTTCGTCTACTCGCCAGCAACTGGACCACACGGTGGTTTCTGTCGGGCCGTACATGTTCCAGACTTCCGCGCATCGCGCGCGCAGAATCGCTGCGAGGCCCGGCGCAAGGGATTCCCCACCCACCAGCGCGCGGAATCTCTGCGCGCCTTGCCAATCGGCATCGAGCAGCATTCGCCAAGTCGACGGCGTGGCCTGCATCACGTTGACGCCATGACGCACGGCGAGTTTCCGCAGGCTCTGGCCGTCGGTCAGGTCGGCGCGTTCGGCCAACACGAGGCGGGCGCCGACTGCCAGCGGCAGCAGCATTTCCAGCACAGCGATGTCGAAGCTCAAGGTGGTCACGGCCAGCAGGCGATCGCGCGGGCCCAGGCCGGGCTTGCGCGCCATGCTGATGAGGAAGTTGCACACCGCTCGGTGCGGCACCACCACGCCCTTCGGACGGCCGGTAGAACCCGAGGTATAGATGACGTAGGCCGGATCCTCGGGTCGGGCGTCGAGGAGAGGATCCCACGGCACGGGGTCCCCCGCATCGTCGCGTGACAGCGGTTGGTCGTACCACAACGTCGCCTCTTCCGGCCACGCGATGCAGCCGACCAGCGCCGTCTCCGTGATGAGCAAATCAAGCCCGGCGTCGCGGGCCATGAATTCCAGCCGCTCCGCAGGATAGGACGAGTCCAGCGGTACCCAGGCAGCGCCGGCGCGCATCACGCCCAGCAACGACACCAGGGTGCGCGTTGAGCGTTGCAGGCAGATTCCGATGCGCGATCCTCGTCCGAGGCCCCTTGCGCGCAGTTGTCTGGCGAGCGTATCGGCGCGCCAGCCAAGATCCCCGTAGTCCAGCGTCTCCCTGCCGCACACGACGGCCGTTCGACGTTCATGTCTCGCGAAGGCGGGTTCGAGCAGTCGCGCCAGGGTTTCGCTGTGGAGTTGGCGCCGGGGGCCGGTGCCCCAGTCCAGCAGCTGCGTTCGGTCTGCCGCGGAAATGGCCGGCAGCTCCGAGAGCCTCGTGTCGGGCGACGCCGCAATGGCTTCGAGAAAGTCAAAGTACTGGTCGGCGATCCGTTCCATGGTCGCTGGCGCGTAGAGGTCGGTTGCGTACTCGAACACGATGGAGCAGTCATGCTGGGCATCGACCGTAACCGTCAGGTCGAACTGCGCGGCGCGCCGGTCGAACTCGAAGCGTGACCAACTCAGGCCGTCGAACTCGAGTTCCCCAAGCGGCGTGTTGAGCATGTTGAACATCACGCCGAACAGGGGGGCGCGACTTGGGTCGCGAGGTAGTTGTAAAGCCTGCACCAGCTGCTCGAAAGGCATGTCCTGGTGTTCATAGGCGGCCAGCGAGTTGTCGCGCACTTGCTCCAACAGAGAGCTGAACGCGGGATCGCCGCCGAGATCGGTGCGCAATACAAGGGTGTTCAGCAGGGTCCCGAACACCGACTCCGCACCTGGATGATGACGGTTCGCGATAGGCACACCGATGCCGATGTCGGTGGCGCCGGCATGTCGATGAAGGAGGGCCTTAAGTGCCGCGAGCAGCACCATCGCCAGCGTCGCATCCGCCGTGGCGCCGACTTCACGAAGTCGATCGGCCAGCGCCGGCTCGAAACGCCGGTGCAGACGCCTGCCCCGGAAGCTTTGTTGCGGAGGACGCAGGCGATCGGCCGTGAAAGTGACCGGTTCGAGGCCGGCGAGCTGTTCTTGCCAGTACGCCAACTCGAAAGGTTCGCGTTCGCGCCGGAACCATTGCCGGTGCCAGGTCGCGTAGTCGCTGTACTCGAGCTCCACCGGCGGCGGCTCGAGCAACGTGGCGCCGGAGGTCAAGGCGTTGTAATAGGCCGCCAGCTCGCGGGCGAAGAGATCGAAGGACCATTCGTCCCCGGCAATGTGATGCACGAGCAACAGCAGCAAGGCATCGTTGTCGGCGACATGCACGATCTCCGCGCGGAGCAAGGGGTCGTTGGCGAGGTCGAATGGCCGGTTCACCACGCGCCCGAGGTACTCGCGCAGCTGCAGATCCGCGAGCGACGGGTCGTCGGTCTGCGGTAGCCTGACCTCGGCGAGTAGCGAAGGGCGCACCGGGCGCAGGACTGCGACGACGCCGTTGGCCCGGCTGACATAGTTGCTGCGAAGCACGGCGTGGCGGGCCACGACCTGGTCGAGCGCCTGACGCATCGCGGCCACGTCCAGCGGGCCCCGCAGGCGCAGGGCCAGCGAAATGTTGTACGCGATGCTCTGGGGCGCGATCGCGTGCATGAACCACATGCGTTCCTGCGAGAATGAGAGGGTGCTCTCGACAAGAGGCGAGGAGGGCGGCGCCGGCCGCCTTAAGGGGGTGGACCGTTGTTCACAGTCTTCCAGCGCCTCGGCCAACCCGTCGAGCGTCGGATGCTTCAGCACAATACACACCGGCACTTTCGCATCGAGCGCCTCGCCCAGGCGAGTCGCCAGTCGGGTGGCCAGCAAGGAATCGGCGCCCTGCATGAACAGCGTCACGCCCTCGATGGGCGCGATGCCGAGGGTTTCCGTCCACACGCGAGCGACGAGTGCGCGAAGATCCTTGGGGCGCGAGAGCGAAGCTTGCGGCGGGTCTGTCCTTGACTCGAGCTGCATACCCGGATGGTATGACAGTCTCGTCACAATCAGAAGTGACGCCCGCCACAGTAATGCCTGCTCGCCATCGGCACAGGTGCGGAAGCGTTAGCGGCCGAACTCGATCAATTCGCGCAAGTAGTGGCCGTAGCCGCTCTTGGCCAGGGGTGCCGCGAGCGCATCGAGCTCCGCGTCGTCGATCCAGCCCATGCGCCAGGCGATTTCCTCCGGGCAGCCCACCTTCAGACCCTGGCGCTTCTCCAGCGTCTGGATGAAGTGTGCGGCTTCCAACAAAGAATCGTGCGTACCCGTGTCGAGCCAGGCCATGCCGCGGGCCATCATCTGCACGTCGAGGCGGCCCTGTTCCAGGTACACATTGTTGACGTCGGTGATCTCGAGTTCGCCGCGCGGCGAAGGCTTGATGGACTTGGCGATTTCGACCACGTCGGCATCGTAAAAATACAGCCCCGTGACCGCGAAACGGCTCTTCGGTTTTGTAGGCTTTTCCTCGATCGAAGTGGCGACGCCATTGCTGTCGAAAGCCACCACACCGAAGGACTCGGGATTGACGACCGGGTAGGCGAACACAGTTGCGCCTCCGTCGCGACCGGATGCGGCATTCAACAGGCCGCTGAAGCCGCTGCCGAAGAACAGGTTGTCGCCAAGGATCAGCGAACTGGGCGCGCCGTCGAGAAACTTCTCACCCAGGATGAATGCCTGGGCCAGGCCGTCGGGGGAGGGCTGCACCGTGTACTCGATCTGCATTCCCCACTGGCTGCCGTCGCCCAGCATCTGCTGGAAGCGCGGGGTGTCCTGCGGCGTGGAGATGACCAGCACCTCGCGAATGCCTGCGAGCATCAGGGTTGCCAGTGGATAATAAATCAGCGGCTTGTCGTAGACCGGCAGCAGCTGCTTGCAGACGCCCAGCGTGATCGGGTGCAGGCGAGTGCCGGAACCCCCGGCGAGAATAATGCCTTTGCGGTTCATTGTGCCGCTCCTACAGCGCCGATTCGCTCCAGGCGGTAACTGCCGTCGAGGACGCGCTCCCACCACTGGCGGTTATCCAGGTACCAGGCGACTGTCTTCTCCAGCCCGGTCTCGAAAGTCTCGCGCGGTGTCCATCCCAGCTCGCGCTCGATCTTGCTTGCATCGATGGCGTAGCGCGTGTCGTGGCCCGGGCGGTCGGTCACGTAAGTGATGAGGGACTCGAAGCCACCCGCGCCGGCCACGCCGGGCGCGAGGCGCTCGAGCAGCGCGCAAATCCCGTGCACGACGTCGAGGTTTTTCTGTTCGTTGTGGCCGCCGATATTGTAGGTCTCGCCCAGCTTGCCTTTATTGAGGACCGTCCACAGCGCGCGCGCGTGGTCGTCCACGTATAACCAGTCGCGCACCTGGCTGCCGTCGCCGTAGACCGGCAGCGGCTTGCCGGCGAGGGCGTTCAGGACCATGTGGGGGATCAGTTTCTCGGGAAACTGCCGCGGGCCGTAGTTGTTGGAACAGTTGGTGACCAGCACGGGAAACTTGTAAGTCCGCCCCCAGGCGCGCACGAGGTGGTCGGAGCCCGCCTTGGTGGCGGCGTAGGGGGAACTCGGCGCGTAAGGCGTGGTTTCGGTGAAAAAACCGCCCGAGCTGCCGAGGTCGCCGTAGACCTCGTCGGTGGATACGTGCAGGAAGCGAAAGGCCTCGGCGCGCTCGGCGTCCAACGTGCGCAGGTAGGCCATCGCGGCTTGCAACAGGTGGAACGTACCCATCAGGTTGGTCTGCAGGAATTCGCCGGGGCCGTCGATCGAGCGATCCACGTGGGACTCCGCCGCCAGGTGCATCACGGCATCCGGCTGGTGAGTCCGGAAGACCCGCTGCAGCTCGGCCGTGTCGCAAATGTCGACCTGCTCGAAGGCGTAACGCGGCGAACCGGCGACCTCGAGCAGGGATTCCGGGTTGCCCGCATAGGTCAGCTTGTCGACATTGACAACGCTGGCCTCGGTGTCGTGGACCAGGTGATGAACGAGTGCCGAGCCGATGAACCCGGCCCCGCCGGTGACGAGAACCTTCATGCCTTGTAAGACCCTTTACTGGTTTGACGGAGGACTATCCCATGGGCGTCCTTCTGTTGCTGTGAGCTTCCTCTCAATAAAGCCGCGCGCTGGGGCATCACTTGTACTCGATGATGCGTTGTTCCCGCCCGGTGACGAGACGCGAGAAAAACATGAGCTGCCCCCAGAATTGGGGCCAGTAACCGAGCACCATGAAAAACGCGTGGGCGGCGGCGGGCGCAGCAGGTTGCTTTCGGCGGAAATAACTACGGATGCGCAGGAACTGGACCGGATATGCCAACAGCAACAACGCACACCACGGGGAAATGACGAGGCTCCCAAGCAAGGCCGCGGCCGGCACGACGGCCGCCCAAAACACGATCCGTGCATTCTCCCGGCGACAGTAGCCGCCGGGGGCGCGCCAGTGCAGCGTGGCGCGCGCGGCATAGGCGTAGCCTGCGCGGGCCGTGCGGCGGGCCCACTGGGCGAGGCGCGTGATGTCTGCATCATGGATGGTCATCAGCCGGTCGGCCCGGGTAATCCGCCACCCCTTGGCGCGCAGGCGGAAACACAGCTCCGGTTCCTCGCCCGCGATGATCATGTTGTTGAAGCCTGTCACGCCAGCGAAGGCCTCTGCACGGGCCATGAAATCCCCGCCACAGGCGTCCGCGTCCCCGATGGGGGTATCCCATTCGACGTCGCAGAGGTTGTTGTAGACGGTGCGTTCCGGGAATCGCTCCTTACGGCGTCCGCATACGACGGCGGCCCCGGAATCCTGGTCGAGATGCGCGGTCGCAAAGTCGAGCCAGCCGGCCGCGACTTCGCAGTCGCCATCGACAAACTGTACGTACTCGACACCCGGGACAGCCTCGCGGGCGGCGCGAAAACCGGCGTTGCGGGCGCGGCCCGCCGTGAACGGGCGATCGCGTTCCAGTTCCACGACGACCGCGCCACGCGAACGCGCTTCATCGAGGCTGTTGTCGGTCGACCCGGAGTCTACGTAGACGAGCAGGGCGCCTTGTTCGGCGAGGCTGTCGAGGCAGCGGACCAGCCGCGCGCCTTCATTGCGGCCTATGACCACGACCGCGCGGCGGGAACGGTCTTCCGGCAACTCGGTCGCAGGGGGCGATGCTGGGGTCGGGGTGGTCGTCATCATGCGGCCGGGGCTTTACCAGTGCGGTACTATATCGGCTCTCCGGGCGAGAGTCTCCCGCAGGGTACGCAAGAGATGATGCGCGCATTGAAGCCGTTGGCCAGGGATATTTACGCCCAGTTGCTTTATCGCCTCGGGCTCAGCCACCCGTCCAGGATCCCCTCGGACTCCCTGTTGATATTGACTTTTCACCGGGTCTTGCCGGCGGACTTGAGAGCCGAGTATCCCTTGCCTGGGCTTGCGGTGACGCC
>CAYTXS010000101.1:0-8141 GCA_964441585.1 uncultured Thioalkalivibrio sp. | reverse complement strand
ATCCCCCCCTCTCCGCCATCACTATTAGGCAGGACCATGCCGGGGGGATTTGAACCCCCGAACAAATAATCGCAGGTTCGAGGCCGAAGGCGGCGGCCCGCAGGGCCGTCTCATCCCCCCCTCTCCGCCATCACCATCAAGCAGGGCCATGCCGGGGGGCACCCGGCTGCCCGTCAGGCATTCGACCTCACGATTGCGGCCACGAACCGCTTCTGGGACAGTGCAGTTCAAAACCGGGATACCCAATGACGAAGTTTTCGACCGCCATCTTCCTGCTGCTTGTCAGCCTGCCGCTGATCCCGTCGATGGCATCCGCCCAAGCGATCGCGGTGGAACTTCGCCAGTCGCCCGAGGGCTGGCAGCTGTTGCGGGATGGTGAACCCTATGTCATTCGTGGCGCTGGGGGGAGCGCTTCTCTTCAACAGCTCGCCGCTGCCGGCGCGAACTCGGTGCGCACCTGGGACGCGGACGACATCGGCGGACTGCTCGACGAGGCGCACGCGCTCGGACTGAGTGTGACCGTCGGCATCTGGCTGGGCCACGAGCGCCACGGTTTCGACTATGCCGACAAGACCCAGCTGAGTGAGCAGCTTGAACGGGCCCGCCTGGCGGTCCTGCGGTATCGGGATCATCCGGCGCTGCTCCTCTGGGGCATCGGCAACGAGATGGAAGGCTTCGACAGCGGCGAAGATCCGGCGATCTGGGCGGCAGTCAACGAAGTGGCCGCCATGGTCAAGGAACTGGATCCGTTACACCCCACTATGACAGTGACGGCTGAGATCGGGGGCGGCCGGGTCACGAGCGTGCGCGACCTCTGCCCCGCTGTCGATATTCACGGCATCAATGCCTATGGCGGTGCGCCGTCCCTGGCGGCGCGCTACCGCGAGGCCGGCGGCACGAAACCTTACGTTCTCACGGAATTCGGTCCGGTCGGCCCGTGGGAGACCGGCAAGACGAACTGGGGCGCGCCCCTTGAGCAAACCAGCACCGAAAAGGCCGCTTTCTATCGACACGCTTATGAGCAAGCCGTGGCGGGCGTGCCCGGCCTCGCATTGGGCAGCTATGCTTTCAACTGGGGCTCCAAGATGGAGGCCACGGCCACGTGGTTCGGCATGTTTCTCGATGACGGCGCACGGCTCGGCGCGGTCGAAGCCATGACCGAGCTCTGGTCAGGCACGCGGCCGAAGGACCGCGCCCCAATCGTGGCGCAGCTGGCCCTGGATGGCGAAGCCGAGCTGGATCCGGGCGCCCGACTGCAAGTGTCCGCGGTAATCAACGATCCCGAAGGCGGGCCGCTGCGCACTCGCTGGGTGCTGCGGCCGGAGTCCGGGGATTATTTGACCGGTGGCGATTTCAGGCCCGTGCCGCCCGACATCGAGTCCGCGATCCTCGCGGGTGATATCGATGGCGCGCAGGTTCGCATGCCTCGAGAACCCGGCGCTTACCGGCTGTTCCTCTACGCCTACGATGAGTCGGGCAATGCAGCCACGGCCAACGTACCGCTGTTGGTGAAAGGCGAGGCGCGCACGCATCTGCCTTTGTCCGTCTACCACGACGGTTTCGAGGGCATGCCGTGGACGCCGTCCGGCTGGATGGGGTCGACGGAGTCGCTGACGCTCGACGGGGCACACGCGGAGAACTGTCATGACGGCAACGCCTGCATCAAGCTGCGCTACACGGGCAAGGGCAATTGGGTCGGCGTCGCCTGGCAGCATCCCGCGAACAACTGGGGTGACCAGGACGGCGGCTTCGACCTGCAGGACGCCGCGTACCTCGAGGTATGGGCCCGGGGAGAATTTGGCGGTGAGCAGGTCGGGATTGGGGTGGGGCTGCTGGGCGAGGATGCCGCCCATCCCGACTCAGGCCAGGCGAGAATCGAAGGGATCATCCTCGAGCCGACGTGGCGACGCTACCGGGTCCCGCTGGATAACGTCGACCTGTCGAGCATTAAGACCGGCTTCGTCGTCACGCTCGCCGGGCGGCTCACGTCGGTTACGGTTTACCTTGACAGCATTCGGTTCTCGCGCTGAGCGAGTCAAGGCACTTTGCAGGCTGATCCGCAACCAGTTCAGTCTTCCCACCCCCACGGCGCGGCCGGCGCCTCGATCTCCCGACTGAGATCGAAATCCACCTGGAACACGCGAGGTGTCCCCAGTCGCCACAGCCCGTAGGTGAACTTCTCACCCGGGAACACTCGCATCACCCAGACGTTCGAGAACGCCGGCTCGATCATCCGGCGGGTCGGTTCGTGCGCCGGGAAATACTGCTCGTTCGCGCGCCCCTCGTTGGTCGAGATGCCGCCGTACATCGTGACCTCGTCCGGCGAGCCGTCCTGGTGCCGGTGATCGTGTTCGAGCCGGATCCGGTCGCCGAGCCGTGTCAGCACCCAGGTCCGCGAGCGGTCTTCGCCGACCACGAAAGGAATCCGGATCTGCCTGTCCGAGCAGTCGCGCACATGCATCACCAGCGCCTGGTCCGCGAAGCTGTCCTCGCCCTCCGGTTCGAGGATGAGTTCACCGGCGAACGCCTTGCCGCACAGGCTGGACAGGTGTGCCCAGTAATCTTCTGCCGGCCCCGCATGGGTCGTGGCCGGCGCCAACTGGAAGACGACCCCCAGCAAAAGCAGGGGAATGAGGATCAGACGCATCACGTTCTCCCGAGTTACTGTTAAATGGAACTTAGTTCCAAACTGTCGGTCATGATACGCTGGAGTTTCATTGAATCCCCAGCTTCGGAGGTCGATCGTCCATGCAACCAGTCCGTTCAGCCTATCCCGGCGTCGCCGGCACCGCCCGCGCAGGTGTCGAGGACACCAGCAAGGTCCTGAAGAACACCTACCTGCTGCTGGCCGCCACGCTGTTGTTCAGCGCTGCCGCAGCCGGGGTCGCGATGGTCACCGGCATGCCGCCGCTCAATCCCTTCATTGTCCTGGCGGGCTATTTCGGCCTGCTGTTTGCGACCATGAAGACCCGCAACAGCGCCATGGGCCTGTTTTTCGTGTTCGCCCTCACCGGGTTCATGGGCCTCACCCTCGGGCCGATCATCAGCCTGTACCTGACGGCGCTGCCGAACGGCAGTGAAGTAGTCATGACCGCGCTTGGGACCACGGGCCTCGCCTTTGTCGGTCTTTCGGCCTATGCGGTCAAGAGCAAGCGCGACTTCAGCTTCCTCGGCGGCTTCCTGCTCGTCGGTATTCTCGGCGCGTTCCTGCTGGGCATCTTCGCCTACCTGTTCAGCATGCCGATGCTGTCGCTGGCCGTGTCCGGCATGTTCGTGATCGCGATGGCAGGACTGATCCTGTACCAGACCAGCGAGATCGTGCGCGGCGGCGAGACGAACTACATCATGGCCACGGTCACGTTGTACGTCAGCATCTACAACCTGTTCACAAGCCTGTTGCACCTGCTCGGCGTGTTCGGCGGCGACGAGTAGACGCTTCGGTTTACGGCATAATGAGGCGGCGGACGCACTACGTGTCCGCCGCTTTTTTTCGTCCGGGAGATCGGCCTGCATGCACGGTTTCACACGCAAGGAACTGAAACACGCCCCCGCTGCGCGTCCCGACGGCTCACCGCTGGCAGAGACGCCCTGGCGGCGGGATGCCCGCACGGAGCGCTTCGCCAACCCGTTCTTCCGCATCTTCCAGGATCAGGCGTGGAATCGCCGCGCCGACCGGCACTTCGACTACGGCATCGTCTCGTTCCGCAATCGGGCGGTGGGCATCCTGCCGCTGGAACCTGACGGCCGGGTCTGGCTGGTGGGACAACACCGCTATGCGACCAATGAATTCTCTTGGGAACTGCCCATGGGCGGCGTGGCGCCGGAAATGACTCTCCTGGATGGGGCAAAGAAGGAACTCAAGGAAGAAACCGGGCTCTCCGCGGAACACTGGGAACCGCTGCTGCCCGTAGTGCATCTGTCGAACTCCGTTACCGACGAAGCCGGGGCCGTTTTCCTCGCGCGCGGCCTGCACGAGGGCACCATGGCGCCGGAGGCAAGTGAGGAGCTGTGGGTGATCACCACACCGCTGGAGGACGCGGTCGCCGCCGCGCTCGACGGCCGGATCACGGATTCGCTGACCGTCGCAGGGCTGCTGGCGATGGCGGCGCGAACTCGCGAAGCCGTCGCGGCAGGCGAATAGCATCCTACTCAGTCGCCGCCCGACGTTTCAAACGGTCGCCTCGTACCTCAACGCCGCCAGCAGTCGTTCCCCAGCGTACCTTCCGCCGTCTGCACCCCGGCCTGCGTCAGGGTGAACGACGTGCAGCGCGCGTCCGATGCTTGCGGGCTGCCGGCAGCCGGCGTCGCGACCAGGGTGAACTGGTTCGCCGCGGGAAAGTTGGCGGCAATGTCGTAATGACCTTCCGGCGAGGTCGCCGGAACATTGCAGGCCGCATTGTTATAGGCGTTGAACTGCGTGAAACAGCGTTCCAGCTGCTGCGCGACGTTCAACAGGCCGCTGGTCGCGTCGGCGCGTCGTGACTGCCGCACCTGCTCCGTGTAGGACGGGTAGGCGATCGTGGCGAGGATGCCGATGATCACCACCACGATCATCACCTCGATGAGCGTGAAGCCGCGTTCATGCCTGGATGGCGGCCGGGCCGCGTCGGTGCCGCCACCGGTGCGCGATTCAGCCGCAGATGCTTCGAATACCGTGTACACGTCGATCCTCCGCTGCCGACCCATCATCGCAGCTGCTGCCATGACTGGCGTCCGCCGAGGCCTTCCTCGCCGAGACCCTTGATGAATTCGCCCTCACCCGTGTAGAGGAATTCCGGCGGATCGCCCGAGTTCTCGGCGGGCGTCAGCACCGTCGGCCGCTCGCCCTGGCCCCACTCCACAGCGGACACGGGTCCGTCGGTGGTCATGTCGTCGCCGTCATAGAGCCCGTCACGATTGAGATCGAAGACGCTGAAGTCGGTGCGCCCGCCGGTAATCAGGTCCACGTCGACCAGGAAGCCACGCCGACCGGAACCACACGGGTTCTCGTCCGGGATCAGCGTGCTGAAACGCACGCGACGTTGCAGCGGACCCGTCGGGAACGTGGCGTCGGTGATGACGCGTTCGCCGACCTCCTGGTCGAGATCCAGCCGCCAGCCTCTGTGGACGAGCGGATCGATCGGGTTGTCGGATACCACCCGCACGTTCACCACTTCGCCGCCGAAGGTCTCCACGGACTGGGAATCGATGGTCTGCTCCAGTAGCTGCGGGCGGGTGACTCCGGACACTCCGCTGACGGTATCGAGGACTCCGTAAAGGGTCTGCACCTGGGTCATGCCCTGGTCCGTCGTTCGGAAATAGCTCCCCGTACCGAAAGACACCACGACTTCAGCGCTGTTGGCCGGATTGAGGGCCACCACCGGGCTTGTCGTGATCGGCTGGCGTGTTCCGCCGGCGTCTGTCGCCGTGAATATCGGCGTCACACTCGTTGCCCAGGTGGAAGGCGCTCCGGAGACATCGAAACGCCAGAGGTTGCCCTCGAGGTCGCCCGCGTATATCCGGTTGGCGACGAGATTGCTCGCCGGCCAGTCCGTGACCGCCGGGGCCGCAAGCCCGTTGGGCCCGGCATACGGCGTGTCGATCACCTGGATCAGGCTGCCAGTTTCCAGATTGACGATGAACAACATGGCGCGATCGCTGGCCCCGTTGTAGCCGTTACCGAACACCGCAGCGAGGGTGCCGTCGTTCATCCTCACGATCGCCGGCGGCCCGACATTCTCACCCAGCTCGGGGTGCGTGAACTCCCACTTGATGTCGCCCGGACCAAAGCTCGCCGGATTCGTCACATCCAGCGCGAACACGGTCCGCCCTCCGGCGCCCATGCTGCCCACAAGCACCGTCTGGTCAATCCCGTAGATAGACAGGTCGGCGACCGTCACCGTGCCATCGACATAGTAGCGATGAGCGTAATCGGGATCCGTTAGGCGTACGAGGGGCGAAAAGTCCACACCCGCCTCCGGCGCCAGCAACTCACTCGGCACATAAGCGAAGAGTTCTTCGCCTGTTTCCGCATCGAATCCATGCAGCATGCCGTCATTGGCGCCGACGTAAAGCACGCCAGCCTCGAATTTCGGATTGGAATTGACAATATCGCCCAATAAGCGCGGCGCGCCCGAGTTCGAGCGATCGCGAAATGAGCCGTGCGCGGACTCATCGCCGCGCAGCCAGGCCACACGCGCAATCCCAAGCCCATCGTTGACGTTGTCCTTGTCGTAGCTCAAGGCATTCTGCTGGGCCAGGCTGAGATTGGAAAACAGGAACGGCACAGGGGTCCCTGTTGAATCGTTCACGGTCACGATATTCCGGGCCGCGTGACCCTTGATCACGAGTTGTTCTTCCGCATCCCAGGCAAAGCCGCCGAGCGTACCGTCGTCGTTCACGTTCCGGGCATCGAGCCGCCCCGACCAGTCGCCGCTGCGGAAACCCGCCGTGTACAGCAAGGTATCCGTCTGCAGCACTGCGGAGCTGGTCGCCGCGGAGGTCGCGCTGGTGTCGAGACGCGCGCCGATCGATGCCAGGACCTCTGCGAAGCGCGCGCCGAGCTCGGCCGGGACATTAACGTCGAGCATCACACCGCGGCCGTTCAACGTCGCGTGCCAGAGGTCATCGACGTTGGTGGGATTACGCTGCGGGAAACTGGTGGGCCAGGCCGGCGGGTTCGTATAGGGATCATTCGTCGCCGCCTCGTCGATCCTGAACACCGTGCCCGGCGCGCCGAGTGTCACTGCATACAGGTTGACGTGCAGGTCGGAGTTGCAATCCAGCGAGGGATGGGGATCGTCACCGCTGCAGGCCGCCGCCAGGGGCACCTGGCCGGTCGGCAGGTCGGGCCGCGGGTTGTCGAGATACAAAGCGGCCGCGATGTCGGCCATGGTGTTCGAGACGCCGTCGGCGAACGGTGGGCCCATGATGCCGTCACGATTGCCGACGCCTGAATTCCACGGGTTGGAATAGCCGTCGGTGAAAAGCACGCCGAAATTCAGCTGGCAGGACTCGAGAATCGGCGCGCTGGAACCGGTACGCGCGAACTGGCCGCGCATGTGATTCACCGCCTGCTTGTTCGGGGTGCCGCCCGTGCCGAGATAGTCGAAATAGACCTCGTCAAAGAACGCGTCCCGCTCGCTGCCAACCGACAGGTCACGCATCGGCACGGTGATCCGGTTATTGATCCGGTAGGAGCCGACGCGAAAAGCATTCAGATCCTGGAAAGCCACGCCGATGGCGCCGCGCGACGCCAGGTGGCGCTTGCGGTAGTAGGTGAACCAGTTGGCAAAGTTCTGGATGGCCGCATCGTAGGCCTCCGGCGTCACGAAGTGGTGGGGCCGGATTTCATAGCGCACCAGCGGCGTGCCGTCCGGCCCGCGACCATCGATGACGACGTCGGCGCCACCCGGCATGCGGGCCGGATCGTAGCCATAACCCGCGGGCAACGACGTCGACTCGGGCAGGAAAAAGGTGGCAGGAAAGTAGCTGATCGGCAGGCCTATGCCGCCGTTATTGTCGTCCGCGCCCGTGATCGTCACGTCGGCGGGGGTCGGCAGCCAGTCGGTGCCGTCCCACATCACCGTGCCGCCCGGGATCACCATGCCGTCGAAACCACGGAACACATGATTGTTCGCTCGCTCACGGCGATCCACGGTCACGTTGAATGTTTCGCTGCCACGGACCGGGTCGGTCTGCGCGTTGGTGGGATCCTGGTCGCCGAACGTATAGCTGCCGAGATCAGGCCAGGGATCATAAGTCGTAGCCGGATCGAAATAGGAAAAGTTGTATTCGGGCGACCGCACGTAGGCGAACTGGCCGAACGGCGGCACCGCGAAATGGTCGTTGTTATTATCGGCGTACTGGCGTCGGCCGACCCCGGGGCCACCGCTCCCATTGGGGAACAGGTAGGTGAATTTCTTCCAGGTCGCATTGGCGCCACCGCCAATGTTGAAATTGATGACCCCGGCTTCCACTGCGTCACTCTGGTTGCGGCCCGTGAACGACTCGTCACCCGTATGCCACCAGGCCGCACCGTCATTAGCACGCATCAGGATCTCGCCGTCCATCGAGCCCGAGTCATCGACCGCCAGCAGCAGCGCCGGCGGCACCGGCGGCAGCACGAACAACGGCGAGTCCGCTACGGGTACCGCGTGGGC
>CAYTXS010000100.1:0-8199 GCA_964441585.1 uncultured Thioalkalivibrio sp. | reverse complement strand
AGGCCGCCGATCATCGCCGGACCGAACTGCGCAGCAAGAGCGAAGGACAACAGGCCGATGGAGGCCAGCGTGCCGTACATCCCGATCACGCGGTAAACCAGCCAGGCGAGCGCAAGAATGCCGACCATCAGCACGCGGCGGATGCGCAGCAGCAGGCGCGCAAGATCGGGACGGCGCGAGACTTCCTCGCCGCGCAGCTTGAATAGCGCCGGCATGACGATCTCGTTGCACAGCATCGTGCTGCAGGCGATGGTGGCGACGATCACCATACCGGTCGCCGCGGAGAAGCCGCCGAGGAAGGCGAACAGCGCAAGGCCCGGCTGCCCGCCCGCCAGCGGCAGGCTGAGGAGGAAACCGTCAGCTGCGACCCCGTCTCCCTGCGTGATCAGGCCGGCGGCCGCGATCGGCACTACCAGTACCGAGAACACCGCGAGATAAGCGGGAAAGGCCCAGCGGGCCAAAGCAAGGTCGCGTGGCCCCGTGTTTTCCACCACCGCGACGTGGAACTGCCGCGGCAGGCACAGGATCGCCAGCATCGAGATGATCGTCATGACCAGAAAACCCTGGTCGATCGTCGCCGAGGAATACAGCTGCATAACGGCCGCGTCGGCTCGTGATGCGGCCAGCAGAGCGCCCGGGCCATCGAACAGCCCGTAGAGCACCCAGAGACCCACCGCGCCGAAGGCGACGAGTTTGACTGCCGACTCGAAAGCCACCGCGAGCAACACACCGCGGTGGCTTTCGGTGGAGTCCACCTGCCGGGTGCCGAACAGGATCGTGAACACGGCAAGCACCAGGGCTACTACCAGGCCCGTGTCCTCGGACACGGCCGGCACGACCGCCATACCCGGCCCGCCGGTGATCAGGCTGTAGCTGCCGGACACGGCTTTCAGCTGTAGCGCGATATAAGGCAGCACCGTCGCCAGGCCCATGACGGCGGCGAGTGCGGCGATGCCCTGGGCCTTGCCGTAGCGGGAAGCGATGAAATCGGCGACCGAGGTGATGCTCTGTTGCTTGCTGACCGCGACGATGCGGGCCGGCAGGCGGGTCATCAGCAAAAACACGATCATGGGCCCGACGTAGATCGCGATGTAGTCCCAGCCACTGGACGCCGCGCGGCCCACTGCACCGAAGAACGTCCAGGAAGTGCAATAGACGCCCAGCGCCAGGCTGTAGACGATGGGGGTGGGCACGGAGACGCCGCGACGATGTAACCGGTCGCCAAGGGACGCGACCAGGAACAGCAACCCGACATAAGCCAGCGCAACGACCGGGGGAACCCAGGTCTGCAGCATCCGCACTCCTCCCCGTCCGGCCGGCAGTATGGTTATCCGGTCTGGCCGGTCCGGTCCCGCTGATGCTAACCATTCCACGTCCGCCGAGAAAGCGTCGCGCTGCGGCGCACGATGCCGCGGACCGCGGCAGAGGTCTGCGGGGCTACTTCGCGGCGCGGCGGCCGCGGCCTTGACTCAGAACAGGCCGTAACGAAAAGCGAGCAGGATCGTCAGCGACCACCACATGATCTGCTGCAACGGCAGGCCGACGCGGAAGAAATCGGTGAAGCGGTAGCCTCCGGCGGACAGCACCATGAGGTTCGTCTGATAGCCGATCGGCGTCAGGTAACTCATGTTCGCGCCGAACAACACCGCGAGCACGAATGGCTCCGCCGGCACCCCGAGACGCTCGGCGACGAACACCGCCACCGGCGTCCCGAGCACCGCCGCGGCGTTGTTGGTGACGACCTCGGTCAGCAGCGCGATGACCAGCATCAGCCCGGCGAGCGCCACGACGGTCGGCCATGGCTCGGCCGCCATGACGAACAGGCTGGCGATATACTCCATTCCCCCGGTCACCGTCAGCGCCCGGCCCAGCGCCAGGCTGGCGACGATCACGATGATCAGGCGGCGATCTAGTGCCCCCAGGGCGGTCCGCCAGTTCAGGCAGTTCGTGACCAGCATTGCCAGCACGCCGAGCAAGGCGGCAACCGTGATCGACAACAGGCCGAATGCGGCCGTCAGCACGACCGCGGCCATGATCGACGCCGCCACAGGCGCCTTGCTGGTGTGCGGCAATCCGAGCGAACCGTCAACTACAAGTACGTTGCCGGTCCGCTTCACGGCATCCAGCGACGCGGCCGCGCCCTGCACCAGCACGATGTCGCCGGCGCGCAGGAACACGTCGCCGATATCGCTGACCTCCGCCCCGCGTGAACGCGGCCGGTGCACGGCCACCGGCAGCAGGCCGTGGTGTGCGAAAAAAGGCACGCTCTTGAGAGTACGACGGTGCAGCGGCGATCCGCGTGTCACGACGATCTCGGCCATGCGCTGGTCGCCCGCCTTCGGCGCCTCGTCGGCCGCAAGCGCGTGCGAGGGATCGAGCGCGTCGTAGAGCTTGACCCCCAGCTGGTGCTCGAAACGCTTCAATCGCTCCGGCGTGTCGCGCACATGAAGCCGGTCGCCCGGGCGGATCTTCACCGAGGGAAGGCGCGCGACGAACAGCCCGGGGCCGCGCTCGATGCCGCCCAGCCGCAAAGCCCCTTCGGTGCGCGTCACCAACTCCGGGATCGTGCAACCGGCGGCCGCGCTCTGCTCATCGACGTGAAGAATCGCCTCGAATACACGCGGCGAGGTATCGGGCAGCGGGGGCGTCCGGTCCGGCACCAGACGCGGCGCGACCAGCCAAAGGTAAAAGATGGCGAGCAGCGCCGCCGGGACCGCGACCCCGGTGAAATGGAACATGCCCATTGGGGCCAGGCCCATCTCGGCCGAGATCTGTACCACCAGCAGGTTGGTGGACGTGCCGATCGTGGTGCATACCCCGCCCACGATGGTCGCATAACCCACCGGCATGAGCACCGAGGAGGCCGGCGTGCCGGTGCGCAGCGCGACGCTGACCAGGATGGGCAGCAGCATCGCCACCACCGGCGTGTTGTTGAGGAACATGCTGAGGGTGCCGGCGAGCAGCAATGCCGCCAGCAGCGCCAGCACCGGGCTGCGCAACCACATTTTCGCGAGGCGATCGGCCACCGGCTGGAGGGCGCCGGTGGCCTCCAGGCTGCGCGTGCACATCAGCAGAGCCATGATCGTGATCAAGGCCATGTTGCCGAAGCCCGCCAGGAAGGTCGCGGTGGTCACGCTCCGACCGGCGGGAGAAACGTAAGGAAACAGCTCGAAGCCGACGATCAGCACGCCGAGCACCACCAGGGCCGAGGTCTCCATCGGGATCCGGTCGCGGCTGAACAGGAACAGCGCCGTGACCGCGAGCAGCATTACGGCGATGCCATGGGGATCCGGCGCGGCAGGCATTTAAGGCCAGGCTCGTCGGGCGACGCGCGGCGGAGGGGTCAGTCGCTGTCCGTGACGATATCGAGATATTCCGCGCCGCGCATGAGCGCACGGAAGCTCGTCTGGTCCACGTGGACCAGGTCCTCGTGGTCGCCTGCCTCGAAATACACCTCGTCAGTGTCGCGCAGGCGCACGTCCACCACGGTCGGCACGCGGTAATCCGGACCCAATGGCGGAATCGCGCCCTTCTCGCAGTCGTAGAACAACTGGTCGAGCTGGTCCTCGGGAATGAAGTCCAGCTGAGGCCGGCGCAGAGCCGCGCGCAGCCGCTCCAGGTCCAGCTTCCGGCTTGCGGAGACCACTGCGAGCAGGGGTCCGATGGCGTCCTTGAGCACGACCGCCTTGGCGAGCGAAGCCGGATCGACATGGGCGGTCCGGGCCGCCTCGAGCGACGTGCTGGAGTGGTGGTGGCGAAGAATCTCGAAATCGACGCGCGTCAGAGCCAGCGCGTAATTGACCGTTTTTGCCAGGCTCATGGAACTTCTCACGCCAGTGGACCGGCTCTAATTATAACGGCAAGCCGGGGGGCTGGCTGGAATGCGTCCAGAGTCAGCTGCGACGCGGCAGCAGCGGCTCGGCACGGTCGGCCAGCCGACCAGCGGCAAAGAGCGCGGAAAATTCGTCGCCCAGGCGCCGGGCGGCACGCACCGCGAGTGTCCAGCGGCGCAGTCGCTCGGTATCGTCGAATGCCCAGAAATCCTTGCGATCCGGGATCTTGCCACCGGGCAACGCCGCCACGAAAGCCGCCGACGGGCACAGGATCACGGTGCGGTCGAGGGCCTCCGGACTCGCGTTGCGCCACGGCAGCGCCTTGTCGAACCAGCCGGGGACCAGATGCGGGTAGAAATGCGGATAGAGCACCAGGCCGTCCCCGTCTCCCGCCATGGCGCAATCGAAGTGGTAATCGATGATCCCGCCGTCCCGGTAAAGCCCCCGTGGAGCCCCCGGGATCGACGCCACGCCGGCCAGCACCAGCGGCACGGCACCGGTGGCCATGACTGCCGGCGCCAGGTTGTCGGTGTCGAGCGGAACTTGCGTGGCCGGCAACACGCCGGGCGCCATGAAAGGCGCCGCGTCGCGCGCGTCGTGGAACAGCACGCGCTCGAAAAACGCCCGCAAAGTGCGCGGCGAGACCAGGTTCCCGACGGCGGCGAGGCCCAGCGACAGCTTCTGCATCCAGGGCGTCTCGCGCGCGGCGAGGTGGCGCGCTCGTACCGCGGCGATGTTCATCCGCAGGGTCGGATGGGACAGGATCTCGGCCGCCCCGTGCTCGCCGAGGATGCGCTCCAGGATCCCGGCCGTGACCCGGCTCACCTCCGCCGCCGACGGGCGGACGCTGTAATGCTGCTCCAGGTAGGCCTGTTCGAAGCGGTCGAAGGCTGCCAGCGGATCCGCCTGGGCATGGCAGCAGGCGCGCCAGGCCCCGATCGAGGTGCCGAGCAGGAACAGCTTGCGCCGCCGCGGCGCAATCACATGGCGCGCGAGGGCCCGGTCGAGGCCGCCGAGCACCAGCCACTTGGCCCCGCCGGAGGCCCCGGCCATGACCGTGAAGGCGTCCGGGTCGAAGCCATCCTTTCGCAGGCGTTCGAGGGCGGTCGGCCCGGCCAGGATTCGCAATGCAGGAGCACCCATCGCGGCCAAGCATAGCGCGCTGCGACAGAATCCGGCAGGGCGGCCGAGCCGGCCCGGCCCTCGGCAAATCCGCTCCGTGGGGTACCATCATCGTTCGCGCGCAGGATAAGGACAGCCCGATGATCGAGACCGGTCCCGCCGTCACGCTGACCTTCGTCGTCTACCTGGCCGTCGTGCTGGCGATCGGCGTGATCGCCTGGCGGCGTACCGCGGACCTGCGCGACTACATTCTCGGCGGGCGCCGCCTGGGCCCGTGGACCACGGCGCTGTCGGCGCAGGCCTCGGACATGAGCGGCTGGCTGCTGCTCGGTTTGCCGGGCTATGCCTACCTCGCAGGCCTCGAAGCAGCTTGGCTGGTCGTGGGCCTGCTGGCTGGCACCTGGCTGAACTGGCGCTTCACGGCCCGCCGGCTGCGTGTCGCGACCGAGGTCTACGGCGACGCGTTGACGCTGCCCGAGTACCTGCAACGCCGGTTCGGCGATCCCCATGGCCTGCTGCGTCTGCTCGGCGCCGTGGTCGTGCTGGTGTTTTTCACCTTTTACACCGCCTCCGGGCTGGTGGCCGGCGGAAAGCTGTTCGAGGCGGTCTTCGGCCTGCCCTACCTGTGGGCCGTGAGCGCGGGAGCCGGCGCGGTGCTCGCCTACACCTTTATCGGGGGCTTCCTCGCAGTCAGCTGGACCGACACGCTGCAGGGGGTGCTTATGCTGGTGGCGCTGGTACTCGTATCGTCTTTCGGCGTCGCGGCCGCAGGCGGCTTCGGCGGCCTCGGTGCCAGCCTGGAGGCCTCCAACCCCGCACTGCTCGATGCCTTCACCGATATCGCAGGGACGCCCATCACCTGGATCGCCGCCGCCTCGCTGCTCGGCTGGGGCCTCGGATATTTCGGCCAGCCCCATATTCTCGCGCGCTTCATGGCGGTGCGTTCGGCGGAGGAACTCGTGGCGGCACGCCGCATCGGCGTGAGCTGGGCGGCCATCGGCCTGGGCACTGCGACCCTGGTCGGCCTTGCGGCGGCCGCCCTGCTCGACCCCGCGCTGGAGGGTGCCGACAGCGAGAAGGCCTTCATGGCGCTAGCGGCCCTGCTACTTCACCCGGTGGTGGCCGGCATCTGTCTGGCGGGAATACTCGCCGCCGTCATGAGCACCGCCGACTCGCAGCTGCTGGTGGCCTCCTCGGCCGTGTCCGAGGACCTCTACCGGGACCTGCTGCGCCAAGGGGCCGGACCCGGCGAGCTGTTGTGGATCGGCCGGCTGGCCGTGATCGTGATCGCCATCGGCGCGTTCGTCCTCGCGCTCGATCCCGACAGCAAGGTGCTGGACCTGGTGGCCTATGCCTGGGCGGGTTTCGGCGCCTCGTTCGGTCCGACGATCCTGGCCTCGCTCTACTGGCGGCGCATGAGCCTCGCCGGCGCCTACGCCGGCATCCTCGCGGGCGGGTTCACCGTGGTCACCTGGGGCGCCGCCTCGGGCGGGATCTTCGACCTCTATGAACTGGTGCCGGGTTTCCTGCTGTCGGCACTCGCGGTAGCCGTTTTCGGTCGGATCGGCCCCCCGGCGGCGATGCCGGCGGCCTTCGCGCGAAGCTGAGACCGCTCAGGCGAGCGCCATCGTCCAGGCGCCGACCAGCACCGCGACGACGGCGATCCCGGCCGCTGCCTGCACGCTGCCCCGGAGCAACATCTCCCGCGGGACGCGAGCCGCCAGCAAGCCGGCCCCGAGGCCGGCAACGAAGCCCCAGATGTGCGCGCCGATGTCGGTCCGCTCGCCGCCGGCACCGGTGTACGCGAGCACCGCGACCGCGGCGATCACCGGCGCCAGGCGATAAAGCCAGCCGCGCAGGCTGCCGCGGCGCCCCGTCCAGCCCAGCGAGCCGAGCAGCCCGAGCGCCGCGAACACGGCGGTGGACGCGCCGATGGCCCGATGTCCCGGCCCCAGGATCAACACGTTGACCAGGTTGCCGACGATGCCCGCCAGCAGGATCAGCAGCCAGGCGACCCCTGAGCCGAGGTAGCGGCCGGCGAACCACCCGAACACCCCGCCGAACAAGAGGTTCGCGGCGATGTGCGCGAGATCGGCGTGCAGGGTCAGCGCTGTGACGGCCCGCCACCATTCCCCGGCGAGCATGGCGGTGCCGTCGATCCGGCCGGCGGCCAGCCAGTCGCGGTCGAAGGCGAAATTGGTGACGGCCAGGGCCACCAAGACCATCACCGCGACGTAGCCGGCCACCCCGCGGCGACCTCCCGCCAAGGGCTGGCGCGGCGCGGGTTCCGCCGGGCGGCGCAGGTTCTCTGCACGCCAGGCCTCGATCTCGCGCCGCGCCCGGGCCGCGTCGGCCGGTCCGACCAGGACGAGACAGTCGCCCCCCAGCTGGTGCACCACCGGCCGCAGGCCCACGGCCTCGAGCACCAGGGCCACTTCGTCGCAGGGCCCGCGCCGGCGGGCGCGAAACACGATTTCCTGCGACTCGGGATCGACATCCATCTCCGCTATCCTCCGCGTTCCGGGCATCGGACTCAATCCGATGCTATGCTGCATTGCATCAGAAGCCATTTCGGCAACCGATACGGGTTGGAACAGGGTGATCGATGAGATTCGATGACCACTATAGCGAGGACATCAGGTTGCCGGACGGTGGCGTGATGCGCCTGCGACTGGTGCGCCCGGACGACCGGGACGGCATCATTGCGGCGTTCAATCGCCTGTCCGTGGAAACCCGGGTGATGCGCTGGTTCTATCCCAAGATGCAGCTCAATGACCAGGAGATCCAGGAGCTCGTCGCGCCCTGCGACGACGATCACGGCGCTATCACCGCGATCGAGCTCGGAGCGGACGGCACGGAGCAAAACGGCATCGGCATGGCCCGCTTCGTACGGAGCAAGGACAGCCCGGATGCCGCCGAGATCGCCATCACCATCGTCGACGACTGGCAGGGACTGGGCATCGGCCGCATTCTCCTGCACCGACTCCTCGCGATGGTCAGCGAACGCGGTATCCCGTACGCAGACGGGCGTCTGCAGGTGGAGAACAAGGCCATGCGTCACCTGCTGGAGCCTTACGTGCCGCACGACGGCTTCCAGCGGGAAGACGCCACCCTCGTGTTCCGTTTCCCCGTGCCGCCCCCGGACCACCCGTTGATGGCTCAGCTGGCGCGCAATGCCGCTGCAGTAGCGCACATGTTCCAGCTGATGGCGGAGGGCGGGGTCGGATTACCGCGAGCGCTAGCG
>CAYTXS010000099.1:0-8252 GCA_964441585.1 uncultured Thioalkalivibrio sp. | reverse complement strand
TATTTGTCTTCATGGGCATACTGGCGCTGTTTTTCCTGACGACGAGGGTCACGAGCTTCGATGCCTACGAGGGCGACGAGGGCTACGAGCTCACGGCCCGCTTCGACCAGGTCGGCAGTCTCAAGACCCGCTCGCCGGTATCGATTGCCGGGGTGCAGATCGGCAGGGTCACCGAGGTAGAATTCGACAACGAGCGGCTCGAGGCGGTCGTGACGATGCGGATCGCGTCCCGCTACGACCGGATTCCGAGCGATTCGGATGCCAGCATCCTGACCCAGGGCATCCTGGGCGGGCAGTATGTCGGCCTGCAGCCGGGCGGGGCCGAGGACTATTTCGAGGATGGCGACGAGATCCCGTTTACGCAATCGGCCGTCGTCCTCGAGCAACTCATCAGCAAGTACCTGTTCAGCCAGGGCGGCGGAGAATAGAACATGAATGTGAGAATGATGCGCATGAGAATTGCCGTAGCGATGCTCGCGATGGGCGCGGTCACCGCGGCTGCGGCGCACGCGCAGGAGGCCCCCGAGCGCACGCCTGAACAGGTCATTCGCGATGCGTCCGACCTGACCATGGAGGCCATCGAGGGCCGCCGCGAGGAACTGGCGAAGCACCCGGAAAAGCTGTTCTCTCTCGTGGACGAAGTGCTGCTGCCGCGCTGGGACCGGCAGTACACGGGACAGCTCGTCATGGGCCGCTACTGGCGCGAGGCCACGCCCGAGCAGCGCGAGGCGTTCATTACGGCACTTTATCGCAAGCTCCTGGGCAGCTACGGAGACGGCATTCTCGAGTACGAGGCGGACCAGCTGCGCATTACCGGGACCAGGGGCGATCCGGCGGAAGGCCGCGTGATGGTCGATTCCGAGGTGCGTCTCCAGGATGGCACCCCGGTGCCGATCAGTTATCGGCTGCGTCTGGTGGACAATCGCTGGTTGCTCTACGACGTCGTGGTCGAGGGCATTTCCTACGTGACCAACTATCGGAATCAGTACGCCAGCGAGTTCCGTGCCAAGGGCGTGGAAGGCGTCATCGAGGAACTCCGTGCCGAACTCGAGAGCGAGGAGTCTTGAGCGCGACCGCGGACATAATTGCCGAGATCGGCCCGGGGCAGGTCGAGTTCGAGGATCGCGGCGAGGGGCGTTTTGCCGTGCGTGGCGACCTCAGTTTCCAGACGGTGGTCGGCGCTCTCGAGGAGAGCAGGGAATTGTTCGCGCCTTACTCGACCCTGGATGTCGATCTGGGCGAGGTCAGGCGGGCCGACAGCGCGGGCCTGGCCTTGCTGCTCGAATGGGTGAACTGGGCCAGGAACAGCGCGCGCGAGATCAGCTTTCATCGCGTCCCCGCGCAAATCGTCTCCATTGCGCAGATCAGCGAAGTGGAGTACATGCTCGACCGGGCCGCACGCTGGACGACCGGTGATTAGCTAGCGGTCGGCCTCCGGCGGGGTGTCGCCGCTCAAATCGTCGTCTTCCCAGACCTCGTCTTCGAAATCCAGGCCGATGTCGTCGTCTTCGTCTCCGGGTCCGCGAATCTCGAATTCCACGTTTTGCCGATACGATTCCCGCACGAAAATGTAGGGGTCCGGTGCTCGATCGATCATGCGGTCGATCGACAGCAGGCGTTGCCGCGTATTGATGATTTCGAGCACCAGCAGCTTGTCGCGGATGCTCCGTTCGTCATCCAGATAATTCCAGATGACGTCGGTCTCTATGCGAGCCGCCACCCCGGCCACACCGCGGACCGAGCTCGGGCCGAGGAACGGCAGCATGAGGTAGGGACCCGACGGCACGCCCCATTTCCCGAACGTCTGGTTGAACGTGGCGCTCTTGCGTTCCAGCCCGATCGAGGTTGCGGGATCGAGCAGGCCGAACATGCCGAGTGTCGTGTTCATCACGAAGCGCCCGGACTGCTTGCCCGCTTCAACCAGGTTGCCCTGCAACAGGTGGTTGAGCACCAGGATCGGACTGTTCACGTTGCGGAAAAAGTTCGTGACGCTGGCCTTGACCTGGGTCGGCAGCACGTAGTCGTAGCCCTGCGCCAGCGGCTTGAGCAGGTACTTGTCGGCCGTCCGGTTGAATTCGAACACCTGGCGATTGAGCGGTTCCAGTGGGTCGTAGTTGCTGCCTTCGTCAGGCGCGCCGCCCATGGAGGCGCAGCCGGCCATGAGGCCCAGCGAGAGTGAGGCCACGACGAGGGCCGGCAGCCGCTTGCGGATTCTTTCGACAAACATCGTTCCTGCTCCGGTCCTTTGCTTCGGTTATTCGTTGTCGTCGCTGCGACCGCGGCTGGCACGGCGCTGCTGCAGAAAAGGCTCGAGTTCCGCGATCCGCGCCTCGAAGCGGGCCTGCTGCCAGGCCTGCAGGTCCGGTTCCAGCAACGCCAGGCGCAGCTTGTCCAGGGCCATGTCCAGTTCGCCCGTGAGCAGATGATACTCGGACATGTAGAACAACGCTTCTGCGTGCAGTCCGGCCGCGTCGGCGGCATTTGCGATGAGGCGTACCTGCGGCGGGGTCGGGCGCACGACATTGAAAATATCGAGAAGGATCGCATGCGCCTGGTCGAAGTTACGCGTGCGGAGCAGTGCTTCGGCGTGGCGCACGGTCAGCGGCCGATTGCGCGGGAAGAGCCGGGCGGCATGCGCGAACACCTCGAGTCCTTCGGCATGTCGCCCCGCCAGGATCAGGGCTTCTCCGAGGGCGGAATGAAACGCCACCGTGGTCGGATGCTCATCGACGAGCGCCTGGAACCGGCTGGCGGCCTCCGCGTAACGCCCCGCGCGCATCAGCGCCAGGCCATGGCCGTAGCGATGGCCCAGCGCCCCGAAGTCCGGTGCGGCCCCCGGCGGACTTGCGAAGCGTCGCAGTGCTTCGTCGGTCGAACGCGCATTAAGAACGTGGATCCGCGCTCGCATCAGTTCGTAGGTCGAGCTCTCCCGGACCTCGGCGACGGGCGTCCGTACCGCGCGATCGCGGGTCTCCGCGATCCGGGTGCTGGTGAGGGGATGGGTCTGGAGGAACTCGGGCAGGCGTGACCCGGGCATGGCGGCCTGCCGGGACAGGACTTCGAAAAAGGACGGCATGCCCATGGGGTCGAAGCCCGCACGCGCCAGATACTGCAGCCCGACCCGATCCGCTTCGTACTCGTTGGCACGCGTGTAATTGATCTGTTCCTGGATCGCGAGGCCCTGCGCGCCTGCGATGACGGCCGGCACGGCATCCCCGCCGGCCCCCAGCAGGATGGCGGCGAGCACGGCCGCCGTCGCGAGCATGCTGCTTCGCCCGGTGCCCGCGATGCGGCGGGCGATATGCTTCTGGATGACGTGTGCGACCTCGTGGGCGAGAACCCCTGCGAGTTCGCTCTCGCTGCGAGTCGCCGTGACCAGTCCGCTGTTGATCCCCACATAACCACCGGGCAGCGCGAAGGCATTGATCGCGTCGTCGTTGACGACGAAGAAGTTGAACGTGTGCTCGCCTTCGTGCGCCTGCGATGCGACGCGCTGGCCCAGATCGGAAATGTACTCCGCGATCTCCGGGTCCTCGAGCACGCTGCCCTGTTCCCGGAGCTGTCGCAGCACGCTGCGCCCGATCGCCTCGGCCTGGCTCCGAGTGAAAACGGTGTCCGCCGGGCTGCCGATGTCAGGCAGGTCCCGGTGCGGGTCCGCGCCGCTGACCGCGGTCAGCAGCGAGGCGGCCAGGACGATGAAAAAACGCTTCGACATGGGGGTTCCGTTGGCCGGGCTAGGGGCGCGCTTGTCAATGAGACAGGCGGACTGCGGGAGCGGTTCCCCTCAAAGGGCGTCCGACGCGTAGTCCGCCAGCCGGGAGCGCTCGCCGCGCATCAGCGTGACATGGCCCGAATGCGGCCAGCCGCGGAAGCGATTCACAACATAGGTCAGGCCGGACGTGGTCTCCGTCAGGTAGGGCGTGTCGATCTGGGAGATGTTGCCCAGGCAGACCATCTTCGTGCCGGGTCCTGCCCGGGTGATCAGGGCTTTCATCTGTTTCGGCGTCAGGTTCTGGGCTTCATCGATGATGATGAAGCGATTGAGAAAAGTGCGTCCGCGCATGAAGTTCAGCGAGCGGATCTTGATCCGGCTGCGCAGCAGGTCCTGGGTCGCGGCGCGGCCCCAGTTGCCCCCTTCCTCCGTTTGTGTGAGGACCTCGAGGTTGTCCATGAGTGCGCCCATCCACGGTTCCATTTTTTCCTCTTCGGTGCCCGGGAGAAAACCGATGTCCTCGCCCAGCGGTACGGTGACGCGGGTCATGATGATCTCGCGGAAACGGCTGTCGTCGAGAGTCTGGGCGAGTGCGGAGGCGAGTGTGAGCAAGGTCTTCCCGGTGCCGGCGGGCCCGAGGATAGTGACGAAGTCGACGCTGTCGGACATGAGCAGGTTGAGGGCGAAATTCTGCTCCCGGTTGCGTGCGGTGATGCCCCAGACGTTGTTGCGCCCGCGGTAGTCCGCGGCCAGTTCGATGACCGCGGAGTCGCCATCGACTTCACGCACGAGGGCTTCGAAATTGCTGTCGTCCTCGAGGTAAAGGAACTGGTTGACGTGCCAGTCCGTCACCCGCTCGCCCTTGATGCGATAGAAGGTGCGTCCTTCCTCCTTCCACGAATCCATCTCGCGGCTGTGCGATTCCCAGAAATCGGCAGCAAGCTCCTCACAGCCCGAGTAGAGCAGGTCGAGATCTTCCAGGGTCCGGTCACTGTAGTAATCCTCGGCGTGCACGCCGAGGATTGTCGCCTTGATGCGCAGGTTGATGTCCTTGGACACCAGCGTCACGCGGGCATCCGGGTGCGCCTCCTGCAGCATGAGGCAGTTCTCCAGGATCGAGTTGTCCGCGCGATTGCCAGGCAGCGTGTCGGGAAGCAACGGCTGGTTCGGACGCGTCTGGAAGAACAGTCGGCCCGGACGGCGGTTCCCCGCCCCGTTCAGCCGGTGTTCCCCGGGAATCTCGATGCCATGGTCGATGTGCTGCTTGTCTGCGCCGTTGATCATCTGGTCGATGAAACGACTGACCTGGCGCACGTTACGCGCCGCCTCGGACATGCCTTTCTTGCCGGCGTCGAGTTCCTCGAGCACCACCATCGGCAGGTGGATGTCGTGTTCGTCGAAGCGGAAGAGGGCGGCCGGATCGTGCATCAGCACGTTGGTGTCGAGAACGAAGACGCGACGTTGGTTTTCCGTGCTGTTCAATGTGACTCCTGCCATTGACGGCGGGTTTGCATCGGACGCGACAGGATGGTGGGATTCAGAGCGTCTTGGCGGCCGCGAGGACTTCTTCCACGTGACCTGGCACCTTGACCTTGCGCCATTCCTGGCGGAGCACGCCCTGCTCGTCGATGAGAAAGGTGCTGCGTTCCACGCCCATCACCTTGCGACCGTACATGTTCTTCTCGCGCATGACGTTGAAGATCGTACACAGCTTCTCGTCGGCGTCGGAGATCAGTTCGAAAGGGAAATCGAACTTGCTCTTGAATTTCTCGTGCGAGGCGACGCTGTCGCGGGAGACTCCGACGATCTCTGCGCCGGCATCCTGGAAGTCGGCGTAATGGTCCCGAAAACCCTGGCCCTCGAGAGTGCAGCCCGGCGTGTCGTCCTTGGGATAGAAGAACAAAACGAGTTTCTTGCCTTTGAAATCACCGGGACTCAGGGTTTTCTCGCTGGTTGCGGGCAGCTTGAAGGCGGGAATCTTCTTGCCAATGGCGGCGGTCGGCATGGTCTGGTCTCCTTTTCCGGTCAGCCCTTGACGGGCTCCATGATCGCATCGAGATTCAGGTGGTCGCAGAAATCCATGAACTCGTCGCGCAAGGCCGAGATCTGCAGGTTGCCGGGAATGTTCACCGTGATCTGGACCGAGAACATCGGCGCGCCCGTGTGCGCGGCCGAGTAGCTGCGGGTGGCCATTTCCGCTATGTCGATCTCGCGACTCGCGAAAAAGCTCGCCAGGTTGAAAACGATGCCGGGCTGGTCCAGGCACACGACGTCGATGGCGTAGGGCAGCATGTCGGTACGCGGTTCGCGTTCTTCTGTGCGCCGCATGGCGAGCGAGAGCCCCGACTGCTCCTCGACCTTCTTGAGCTCCGACTCGAGCCGCGCCAGCGTATGCCAGCTGCCGCTAACCAGGAGAAGCATCGCGAATTCGGCGCCCAGCGCGATCATGCGACTGTCGAGGATATTGCCGCCGCAGTCGAGCACAGCGCGCGTGAGGTCGTGCACGACCCCGGAGCGGTCGCCGCCGACCGCGGATATCACTACCAGCTGTTTCAAAGGTTGTTGTCCGGACACGAAGGGGGAGTCTGGGAGAAGGATAGGATAACGAGTGTACTCGGAACCGTCCCGGCTGCGAAGAGCGCGGCCCCCGAGCAGCGCGCATTCACCGTGCTTGCCGCTTGCGGGAGCGACCGATACCATCACCTGTTGGATCAAAGGCGCTGTTGCGCCGGGAGACAGCCGATGTTCGGCGGCAGCATCGTGGCCCTGGTCACACCGATGCATGACGATGGTGACCTCGATCTCGAGGCGCTGGGGCGCCTGGTCGAGTTTCATGTCGAAGCCGGCACGGATGGCATCGTCATCGCCGGGACTACCGGCGAGTCCCCCTGCCTGTCTTCGGCCGAGCTGGACCGGCTGATCCGTGCAGCGCTCGAGGCGGCTGCAGGGCGCGTGTCCATCATCGGCGGCAGCGGCAGCAATTCGACCGCTCGGGCGATCGAGCTCACGGCGGTGGTACGCGAAGCGGGTGCGGCCGCGGCGCTGGTCGTGGCGCCGTACTACAACCGTCCCACCCAGGAAGGCCTGTTCCAGCATTACCAGGCGGTCGCCCGGGCCGGCCTGCCTGTGATCCTTTACAATGTGCCGAGTCGCACCGCCTGCGACCTGCTCCCGGAGACGGTGGCCCGCCTGGCGGAGGTGCCCGGCATCGTGGCCGTGAAGGAGGCGGTCCCCGGCGTGGGCCGAATCGGCCGTTTCAGGGAATTGCTGGGCGGTCGCCTCGACCTGCTGAGCGGAGACGATGCCACGGCGATGGATTTCCTGCTGGCCGGCGGTGACGGCTTCATCAGCGTGACGGCCAACGTGGCGCCGCGGCTCATGCACGGCCTCGCCGAGGCGGGATGCCATGGCGAGCCACGCAAGGCGGCGGCGCTGAACGACCGGCTCGAGGGGCTCCACCGCGCCCTGTTCATCGAACCCAGCCCGATCCCTGTAAAATGGGCGGTGATGCAGATGGGCCTCATTCAATCCGGTATTCGGCTGCCACTGACGCCGCTCGAAGACCGCCATCATGACGAGGTGCGTGTCGCCATGGCGCGCGCCGGAGTGGAATACCGATCTTGATTTCCCCGATTCGAGGCTTCGGCCTGTTAATCATGGCACTGGCCTTGAGCGGCTGTGCTACGCGTTCGGCCTGTGATCCCGGGCCTTACCTGGAAGCTGGCGCCAGTCCGCCGCTGGCGGTTCCACCGGGGCTGGAAGCACCTCCCCAGCGCGGCGCACTGCGCTTGCCCGACGCCCGGGGTGGCGGCGGTCGGCTGGCCTCCGATTCCGACAATTGCATCATCGAGCCGCCGCAGTTCTATGCCGAGCCGGGCGAACCGAATCCCGATGGCCTGCCGCTGCGTCCCAGTTCGGTTGTCGTCGCAGGCTCCTCGGCGCCGGCGCCGGGTGCAACGCGGGTGACACGCGAAGTGACGGCCTTTCTCAACGACTGGTCCGGCGCCTGGACGCAGCGAGACTTCGATGCCTGGCTGCTTTATTACGACGACGCTTATGCGCCCGCTGGCTATAATGATGCGGCAGCGTGGCGCGACGATCAGCGAAGCCGTTTCGAGATCCCGGCGACCACCCGTATCGACGCGGGCAGCGTGAGCGTCGAGCCGCTTCCCGACGGCAATGCCAGAGTGCGCTTCGTGCAGCGTTTCGGTGCGGCCCCGGAGGAGCGCAGCGTGGTCAAGGAGATGATCCTCGTGCCCCGCACAGGGGGTTCCCTCGCCTGGAGCATCGTGGACGAGCGCATCGTCGACGTCCTATAGGCCGCTCGCCGGCACCATTTCATTGAACCCGGTCCGCGGGTGAGTTACATTGCCCGGCCCCCGACGCTGCGTGTCGGGCCCGGATGGAGAGGTGGCCGAGCGGTCGAAGGCGCTTGCTTGGAAAGCAAGTTTAGGGTAACCCCCTAACGCGGGTTCGAATCCCGCCCTCTCCGCCAAATTATGGTGTTGACGCTGGTCGGGTTCGAACCCGCGTTAGCAAT
>CAYTXS010000098.1:0-8335 GCA_964441585.1 uncultured Thioalkalivibrio sp. | reverse complement strand
CTCGATTCCCGCGGCAATCCCACCGTGGAGGCCGACGTGACGCTCGAGGGCGGTTACATGGGGCGCGCGGGCGTCCCCTCGGGTGCCTCCACCGGCGTGCGCGAGGCGGTCGAGCTGCGCGACGGCGACAAGTCGCGTTATCTTGGCAAGGGCGTGCGCAAGGCGGTGTCCAACGTCAACGTCGAGATTCGCGAGGCCGTGCTGGGCATGGATGCTGCAGACCAGGTGGCCCTCGACCACCGGCTGATCGAGCTTGACGGCACCGAGAACAAGCACCGCCTCGGGGCCAACGCGCTGTTGGCCGTGTCGCTGGCCGCCGCCCGCGCCGCGGCGATCGCGAGCGGTCAGTCGCTGTTTCGTTATCTGCACGACGACGGCGATTTCTCGATGCCCGTACCGATGATGAACATCATCAACGGCGGCTCGCACGCCGATAACAACGTCGACATCCAGGAATTCATGATCATGCCGGTCGGCGCACCGAGCTTCTCGGAGGCGCTGCGTCACGGGGCAGAGATCTTTCATGCCCTGAAGGCGGTCCTGCATGGTCGCGGCCTGGCCACCGCGGTCGGCGACGAAGGCGGGTTCGCGCCGGACCTGCCGTCGAACGAGGCAGCGCTGGAGACCATACTGGTTGCGATCGAGCAGGCGGGATTCAAGGCCGGCGCCGACATCGTGCTGGCGCTGGACGTGGCCAGCTCCGAGTTTCACGCGGACGGCGTCTACCGGCTCGCTTCCGAGAACCGGGAGTTCGCCGCGGCCGGGTTCTGCGACTACCTCGAGGGACTGGTGGCCAGCTACCCGATCGTGTCGATCGAGGACGGCATGGCCGAGGACGACTGGGACGGCTGGAAGCTGCTCACGGAGCGCCTGGGCAAGCGCGTGCAGCTCGTCGGCGACGACCTGTTCGTCACCAACACGAAAATCCTCGCGCGCGGCCTGGAGGAGGGCGTCGCCAATTCCATCCTCATCAAGGTGAACCAGATCGGCACGCTGACCGAGACTCTCGAAGCGATCCGCATGGCCGAGCAGGGCGGCTTCAGCGCGGTCGTGTCGCATCGCTCGGGCGAAACCGAGGACAGCACGATCGCCGACATCGCCGTCGCGACCACGGCGACGCAGATCAAGACCGGCTCCCTGTCACGCTCCGACCGGGTGGCGAAGTACAACCAGCTGCTCAGGATCGAGGAAGAACTCGGCGCCTCGGCGCGCTATCCCGGCCGCGCGGCCCTGCCGCTCAGTTCGGGCTGAGCGGCACGCGAGGTCGCGCGTGCGGGTCGTGCTGCTCCTGTTGTTGCTGTTGCTGGCGGTGCTGCAGGCCCGACTCTGGATCGCCGACGACGGTTATCGCGCCGCCTGGCGGCTGTCGGACCAGGTCGCGGCCCAGGCACGCGAGAACGCAATGCTCGTCGAGCGCAACCGTGCACTGAAAGCCGAAGTGGCCGATCTCAAGATCGGCCTGGACGCAGTCGAGGAGATCGCGCGCAGCGAACTCGGCATGATCCGCGAGGGCGAGACGCTCTACCAGGTGGTCGAGCCCGACACGAACGCGTCCGCGGAGCGCGATTGATGGCGCGCGCCTGGGCGGTGGTCCCGGCCGCCGGCAGCGGGCGCAGGATGGGCGCCGACGTAGCCAAGCAATACCTGCCTTTGTGCGGCCGGCCGGTGCTGGCACATGCTATTGCGCCTTTGTCCGCCTGCGAACGGATTGCCGCGGTCGTGCTGGTGGTAGCGCCCGGCGATGAGCGCTGGGCCGGGATCGTCAGCCCGGGCGAGCGGATGATCATCGCCGCCGGCGGGGCCGAGCGGTGTCATTCCGTGCTCGGCGGGCTGGAGGCGCTGGTCGGCCGCGCCGCGAAAGACGACTGGGTGCTGGTGCACGATGCGGCACGGCCGTGCCTGTCGGGAGAAGAACTCGGGCGGCTTTTCGATGCGCTGGAAGACGATGCCGTGGGCGGGCTCCTCGCGACGCCGCTGGCTGACACCCTGAAGACGGCGGACGCGGCGGGCCGGGTGGCGAAAACATTGCCGCGCGAGGGTTTGTGGCGTGCGCTGACACCGCAGATGTTTCGCTTCGGCCTGTTGCACGAGGCGCTCGCAGCGGCCGTCGCCGCCGGCTTGCTGGTGACGGACGAAGCGGCGGCGATGGAACATGCGGGGTATCAGCCGGCGCTCGTGGCCGGGCATGCCGCGAATATCAAGATCACCGGTCCTGAGGACCTGGCGCTGGCCGCCGCGGTGTTGCGCGGCCGCGAGGAGGAGCGATGCGCATAGGCCATGGTTTCGACGTGCATGCCTTCGGGCCCGGCGACCACGTCATGATCGGCGGGGTGCGGATTGCGCACGAGCGGGGCATCGTGGCGCACTCGGACGGTGACGTCGCTTTGCACGCCCTGTGCGACGCCTTGCTGGGTGCGGCCGGACTCGGCGACATCGGCGGCATGTTCCCCGACACCGACCCGCGCTGGGCCGGGGCGGACAGCCTCGAGCTGTTGCGCCAGGTCGTGACCCGGCTGGCCACGGCGGGTCTGCGTGCCGGCAACGCGGACATCACGGTCATTGCCCAGGCGCCCCGCATTGCGCCTCATCTCGAGTCGATGCGGACATGCATCGCCACGGTGCTCGGTGTTTCCGTCGGGCAGGTGAATATCAAAGCCACCACCACCGAGCGACTCGGCTACATCGGCCGCGCCGAGGGTCTGGCGGCGCATGCCGTGGCGCTGCTGCAGGAAGCCGCTTGAATACGACGGAGTTCGATCCCTGGAGCGACCTGCCGGCCGCCCTCGGGGGAGCCGTCGGCAGCGGGCGGATTCGCGCGCGCGACGAGGACTTCATCGTCGAGGAAGAACTCGGTTTCGCGCCGACGGGCGAGGGCGAACACCTGTTCCTGAAGTTGCGCCAGACGGGCTGCAACACCGACTGGGTCGCCGGCCGACTGGCGCGCTGGGGCGGGCGCCCCCGCAATGACGTGGGCTACGCCGGGCTCAAGGATCGCCATGCCATCACCGAGCAATGGTTCAGCGTGCGCTTCCCCGGCGGACGTCATCCGGCGCTCGAGGCGCTGGAGATTCCCGGCGTGGAGTGCCTGGCTGCCGTGCCGCACAACCGCAAGCTCAAGCGCGGCGCCTTGACCGGCAATCGCTTTCGCCTGCGCGTCACCGGACTCGAGGCGGATCCCGAATTGCTCGAGGCCCGGCTGGCCGAGGTCGGGCGAGAGGGGGTGCCCAATGCCTTCGGGCCACAGCGTTTCGGGCGGGAACGCGGCAACCTGCGTCTCGCGGCCGAGTGGTTTTCGGGCGGGCGCGAGCCGCGCCGCGCCGAACGCGGCTTTGCCCTGTCGGCGGCCCGCTCGCTGCTGTTCAACGCCGTGCTGGCGGAACGCGTCGCCGCGGGCGACTGGAAGCGTGCGGCGCCCGGCGATCCGGTAGGGCTCGACGGCAGTGGCAGCTGGTTCATCGCGGCGGACGGCGACCCTGCGCTGGCGGCGCGTCTCGATGCCCTGGACGTCCACCCGACGGGCCCCTTGTGGGGCCGCGGACCGCCACCCGGTCATGGGCCGGCCGCGGTGCTGGAGGTGGCCGTCGCCGGACGCTTCCCGCTCCATGCGAGCGGACTCGCGGCGGCCGGCCTCGAGCAGGAACGGCGTGCGCTCCGGGTGCGGGTCCGCAGCCTCGAATGGCAACGCAAACAGGAAACGCTGGAGTTGTCCTTCGGTCTGCCCGCCGGTGCTTATGCGACCGCAGTGCTGCGCGAAATTTTGAACACCGACTGAAACCGCGGGTGGTTGATCACACTCAGAGGAACAACGCATGACCCAGTTCGCCCCCAGGGATCCCGATTTCGACGCCCGCGTGCGGACCAGCTTTGCGCGTCAGCAGCTCATGCAGACCCTCGACGTGCGCCTGTTGCGCGTGGCGCCCGGCGAGTGCGACCTGGAGATGCCTTTCGCTGCCGCGTTCACGCAGCAGCACGGCTTTTTGCATGCCGGCACGCTGACCTCGGTGGTGGACAGCGCATGCGGCTACGCCGCGCTGAGCTTGATGGCGCCGGGTGCCGCCGTCATGTCGGTCGAATTCAAGGTCAACCTGATGGCGCCCGCGGCCGGCGAACGGCTGCTGGCGCGGGGCCGGGTGGTGCGCAGCGGCCGTACGCTGACGATCGTCGCCGGGGAGGGCTTCATGTGCAGCGGTGACGAAGAGCGCCACGTGTTCACGATGCTGGGCACCATGATGGCCGTGGAAGGTCGCGCCGGGATCGCCGACTGACGTCGCGGTCAGACTGACGCCGCGCTCAGGAGAGCAGGACGTAGAGCGCGCCCGTGCCGCCGTCGACGGGGCGGGCCGAACAGTAGGCGAGAACGTCGTCGCGAACCTGCAACCACTTGCCGATCTTGCGCTTGAGGACCGGCCCACGGTGACCAGAGCGCCGTCCCTTGCCGTGAATCACGCGCACGCATCGTGCGCCGGAAAAGCCCGCCTCGGCGAGAAATTCGTACAGCGCGGCACGCGCCTCGACGGCGGTCAGTCCGTGCAGGTCGATTTCCTCTCGCACGCTGAACTCGCCCCGCCGCAGTTTGCGAAACACCGGCAACCCAACGGAAGAACGGCGAAAGCTCAGGTCTTCCCCGGTGTCGTCGACGCCTTCCGGATCGACCGCCATGCTCTCGATGAGCACCAGCGCCTCGTCCGCGCGCCTGAAGCGCGCGCGTGGCAGGGGGGCAGGCGGGGTCACCGGCGCTTCGCGTTGCGGCAACCGGCGCACGCCTTCCACGGCCTTGCGGAACAGTTCGCGGTCGTCGTCGCTTGGCGTCATCGCTGGTTCCTCCCGAGCCTCATCGGTATAGTAATTGCATCTCTTCGGACCGGTTGTCCACTCTTTGAAAATCCTGCTCTCAAATGACGACGGCTATCGGGCCGAGGGTCTGCGGTGTCTCGCCGAGCACCTGCGCGACGTGGCCGACATCGTCATCGTGGCGCCGGAGCGCAATTGCAGCGGTGCCAGCAATTCGCTGACGCTCGAACAACCGCTGCGCCTCACCGAAGTCGGCCCCGACTCTTTCTTCGTCAACGGCACGCCGACGGATTGCGTGCACCTGGCCCTGACGGGTCTGCTCGACGAGGAACCCGACATGGTGATCTCGGGGATCAACCATGGGGCGAACCTCGGCGACGACGTGATCTACTCGGGCACCGTCGCCGCGGCGATGGAAGGGCGCTTCCTCGGGCTGCCGACCATCGCGATCTCGATGGTCTGCAGGGAAGGCGAGTTTTTCGAGACGGCCGGCCGCGTAGCACGGGAACTCGTGAGCCGCGTGCAGGAGCACGCGCTGCCGCCGAATACGATCCTGAACGTAAACGTGCCGGACCGCAGCTTCGACGCGCTCGAAGGCTTCTCCGCGACGCGACTCGGCTACCGGCACAAGGCTGAACCGGTGGTGCGCGGCACGGACCCGCGAGGGCGGCCGCTGTTCTGGGTGGGCTTCGCCGGCGCGGGGCAGGATGCCGGACCGGGCACCGATTTCCATGCCATCGAATCGGGCCGGGTGTCCGTCACGCCGCTCAAGGTCGACCTGACGAAGCACGAAGACGTCGGCCGCATCGAGAAATGGCTCGGGAGTCCGAACCGTTGATCGACCGGCTCGATCAGCACGGCATCGGCATGACCTCGGCGCGGACGCGCGACCGGCTGGTGGCGCGTCTCAAGGAGCGTGGCATCACGGACACCCGGGTGCTCGAGCGCATCCGCAGCGTGCCGCGCCACCTGTTCGTCGACGAGGCGCTCGCGAGTCGGGCTTACGAAGACACGGCGCTGCCGATCGGGCTCGGCCAGACGATTTCCCAACCCTACGTCGTCGCCCGCATGACCGAGGCGCTGGTAGCGGAGCCGCTGCCGGAAAAAGTGCTGGAAATCGGCACCGGCTGCGGTTACCAGACGGCGGTACTCGCCGGCATCGTGTCACAGGTCTTCAGCATCGAGCGCCTGGCGCCGCTGTTGCGCCGTACGCGGCCGCTGATGGGGTCGCTCGATCTGTACAACGTGCACCTGCGCCACGGCGACGGATTCAAGGGCTGGAACAAGCACGCCCCGTATGGCGGCATCCTCGTCACGGCCGCCCCCGAGGAGGTGCCCCAGGTGCTGCTCGAGCAGCTGGGTGAAGGCGGCCGACTGATTATTCCTGTCGGGCCTCGTGGCCGACAGGAGTTGATGGAGATCAAGCGGGCCGGCGACAGCTTCGAGCGGCGCAGCCTGGGCCTGGTCAGTTTCGTTCCCCTGCTGGGAGGCACCGCCTGATGCGCCTGTTCGGCCCGCTTTACGACCGCGTGTTGCGCTGGGCGGGACATCCGCACGCGCGCTGGTACCTCGGCACGCTGAGCTTCGCGGAGTCCAGTTTTTTCCCGATCCCGCCGGACGTCATGCTCGCGCCGATGGCGCTCGCGCGTCCGGTCGATGCCTGGCGGCTCGCACTGCTGACCACGGTCACCTCCGTGGCCGGCGGCGTGTTCGGCTATCTGATCGGTTATTTTGCGCTGGAGCTCATCGAACCCTGGCTCGTTTCCGCCGGCTACTGGGAGGGCTACCTCCAGGCGCGCGGCTGGTTCGAGACCTGGGGCTTCTGGGCCATCCTGGCCGCCGGGTTCTCGCCGATCCCGTACAAAGTTTTTACCGTGGCCGGCGGTGCGCTCAGCATGTTCCTGCCCGCTTTCGTGCTGGCTTCCTTCATCGGCCGCGGCGGGCGGTTTTTTCTCGTTGCCGGGCTCATCCGCTGGGGTGGGGCGCCCATGGAAGCCCAGTTACGGCGCCACGTGGAATTCCTCGGATGGCTGCTGGTCGGGCTGTTGTTGATCGCGTGGTTCCTGGTCCAGGCCTGACCCGGCTGGCGGCCATCGTGGGCCTGGCCCTGGTCCTGGCCGGCTGCGCCGCGTTGACCCGCTGGGAGCCCCCGGACGTGCACGTCGTGCAACGCGGCGACACGCTCTTCCAGATCGCTTTCAAACACCGGCTGGACTGGCGTGATGTGGCCGCGTGGAACGGGCTCGGCAATGCGCACCGGATCTATCCCGGGCAGGAGTTGCGCTTGTCGCCGCCCGGCGGCACCCGGGCCTCCGGGCCCGCCGCGCGGTCGGCGCCAGCGCCGTCACGGCCGGCTTCGAGCCCCGCCACCATCGCCCGGCGACCCGCGGGAACGGTGGCGAGCGTCCCGCGCGGCCCCGCGCCGGCCTGGGACTGGCCGGTGCGCGGTCCGCTGCTCTGGCGGTTCGGCGAAAGTCGCCGGAATCCCACGGGGATCGGCATCGGCGGCACCGACGGAGCCGAGGTCCGCGCGGCAGCCGACGGCGAGGTGGTGTATAGTGGAAGTGGACTGATTGGCTATGGTCAGCTGATTATTGTCCAACATAGTGATACATTTTTGAGCGCCTACGGATACAACAGGACGCTCAAAGTATCCGAGGGGGAGCGCGTGAAGTCGGGCCAGGTGATTGCCCTGATGGGTCGAGGACCCGCCGACGTGCCGCTGCTGCATTTCGAGATCAGAGTAGAGGGAAAGCCAGCAAATCCGGTACGTTTTCTGCCTCAGCATTGACGCGAGTCCCTATCAAGCCACGTTCCGTAGACCCTTACGGAGGCCAGCATGGGAAACATGACCAAGAAGGATACTGGTCGTCGCCGCGCCGCAGCGCGCAAATCCACGAAAACGACCATGGCGGACACGCCGGAACTCGCGGAAGAGACCGAGACCGCCGCGCCGGGCACGCAACGCCCCGGCAGAAACAAGACCGCCCGGGATGGGGAACGCATGTCGGCCGGCGAAGGCGCCGCACCCGATGCGACGCGGCTTTATCTCTCCGAGATCGGCTTCTCTCCGCTGCTTACCGCCGAAGAGGAAGTGTATTTCGCCCGGCGGGCCCGCCGCGGTGACGAAGCAGCACGCAAGCGCATGATCGAGAGCAACCTGCGGCTCGTCGTGAAGATCGCGCGCAGGTACCTGAACCGCGGCCTGCCGCTGCTCGATGTTATCGAGGAAGGGAATCTCGGGTTGATGCACGCCGTCAAGAAGTTCGACCCCGAAAGAGGTTTCCGCTTCTCGACCTATGCGACCTGGTGGATCCGCCAGACCATCGAGCGGGCGATCATGAACCAGACCCGCACCATCCGGTTACCCATCCACGTCGTCAAGGAGATCAACGTCTATCTCCGTACCGCGCGGCGCCTGACGCAGGAACTCGATCGGCAACCCAGCGTCGAGGAGATCGCAGACGACCTGGGTCGCGATCCGGCGGACGTCGATCGGATGCTGGGCCTGCATGAACGGCAGGTCATGAGCGGCAGCGTGCTC
>CAYTXS010000097.1:0-8377 GCA_964441585.1 uncultured Thioalkalivibrio sp. | reverse complement strand
GTATCTGGCGCTGGAGGAGATGAAGGACGAGATCGGGGAGAGCGATCCGGAGCTGCTGGCGATGATCGAGGAACCGGTGCATCGTAACGCCGCGCTGCCCGTGGACAGCGAGGCGTTCTGGGAGAGCGTCCGGTATCGTCCGGAGCCGTTCGTGGTGCCGGTCGGGCTGAAGCCGCTGGTCGAAACCGGCATGCCGCCGGTCGACGGGCATGTTCCCGTGCTGATCCGGGTGGATCTGGATGGCGATGGTACGGAGGAGTACGCGTTGCTGATGGTGGCGCCGAGGGGGCTTGCGCTGGCTCGGTTCTTTTACAGGAGCGACGGCGGTTGGCGCAGCGGTCAGCTCAACGTCAGTGTCGAGCAGGATGTCGGCATCGACGCTGAGCGTTTCCTGGAAGGCGAGATCAGCCTGCAGGCGCCACGTTACCGGGATCTCAGCATCGGCGGCGTGGGGTTGAAGCCGGTTACCAATTGACGAGCGTATGGCATCTCCGTGGGCCGGCCGTCTCGCCTCACGCCCAGTGCCGGTTGATGCTGCGCGCCGTCGTGCGTCCGCTCGCACAGGCAGCGCCGGCGTGCGGGTTAATGTAGCGTGGTCCGACCCAGGTCTGGATCATACGCCCGCCGGGCATCGTGTCCTTCTCGAGGACGGTGACGTCAAAGCCGGCGGTGGAGAGGTCCCAGGCGGCGCTGAGTCCCGCGATGCCCGAGCCGACGACCACGACGGTCGGCTTCTCACTGGACCAGACGGTTGATCCGGCGGTTGCCAGCGTGCCGGCCAGACCACCGAGCGACTGCAGGAGGGAACGCCGCGTCAGTGGCATGCTCAGTCCTCCGCGTACCAGCCGTAACTCACAGAGACCTTCCGGATCGGCGAGAGCTGACGCCAGGTGCCGTTGAAGCCCTTTGGCAGCACCAGCATGTCGCCCGCGCGGTAGATGCGGGAGTTGCCGCCGAGGTCCGCTATCTCGATGGCGCCCTCGAGCAGCACGGCGGTAGGTTCGTCGCCGGCGAGGATCTCGCCCTGCGCGGAATCCCCGATCGGGTGTCGCGGCAGGTCGGGTGGCGGTGTCCACTCCACCGGTATGGCACGCACGGAGGGGGCGCCCGGTTCCGCGTTCCCGAATTCGGCCGTCCACCAGGCCATTATGCTCGCGCAGGGTTCGCTATCAGGCGAGTCGCAGCGTTGGCCGCCGACATGGGCCGGACGGTCCTTGCCGAAGCTCTTCAGATTCGCGAGTTTGAAGACGAGTACGTTGTCCATCGGGCCGCGGCCCATCGCAAGGTAGTGCAGCCAAGGTAGGGCAGCAGTTCGCCATACTCGATGGCAGGCCTCACCCCCGGCCGGAGGCGGCAGATCGGCATCAGCGCCTTCCGGTGTCCCCGCCGCCGCCGGCAATGCGAGAGAGCAGGATCGTCAACGCGCGCCCGTGCCACACAGTCAGCACTCCGCTTGAAATTAAAAGCCGAGTAATTACTCTACTTATTGATACTATGCGTCAGTCGAGTTCAAAGTCAACTGAGTTGGTGTACAGAGGAAGACGAGAGGAATGAACAAGCCGAAGCTGACGCCCCGTTCGAAACCGCAGCAAGCCAGATCCCGGTCGCGGGTGGAGCACATCCTCGACGTCACCGAGAAACTGGTTCTGGAGCAGGGCTTCGATGCCATTACTACGAATCTCGTGGCAAGCGAGTCCGGTGTGCCGGTCGGCACGCTGTATCACTACTACTCGAACAAGTTCGCCATCTTCGCCGCCGTGGTGCGCCGCTCGTTCGGCGAACTGGAGCAGAAGTGGGCAGAACAGCCGCCGGACGACCCCGATAAGGAATCGGTGGGCGAGTACTTCGACCGCATGCTGGACATGATGGCGGATCACTGGCGGCAGCGGCGAGCCGCGATGCAACTCATGAGCAGTCTGCAGCACACCCCCGAGATGAAACCCGTCGCCGATCGCTATCTGAAAATTACTTCCGAGCGCAACGCTGCCACCATCGCTCATTACTTTCCCGACCTGCCGAAGGAACGGTGCCAGATGATCGGCGTAGCCATGGAGGAGGCCGGCAACGCACTCCTCAACCGATTGAACGGCTACCGGGGCAAGCGCCGTGAGAGGTTCAAGGAAGAGATGAAAGGGATGATCCGCGCCTATCTTGGCACGATCCCGGATTCATCCTGACCAGTCGCTTGCGGCCGCTCTTGTTGATTTCGAGTATTTGCTCGGTTTACACTCGAGATTCGAGTAAAAACTCGATTCCGAGGGGGAGTAGCCATGTGTCCGAATTGCCGAGCCGGCGTTGCTGCCAGAGTTCTGATTCTGTTCTGTATCCCGGCAATCGCGCCGCCAGTCGCGGCACAGGTCATCGACGAGGTCACTGTCACCGCTCAGAAGCGAGAGCAAAGCATCCAGGACGTGGGAATCGCGATCACTGCGTTCAGCGGTGACCAACTCGATGCGCTCGGACTGACCGATACGACGGATCTGGAGCGTCATGTCCCGGGCCTCATGGTCACGGACATCGGCAGCGCGGTTACGACCGTGTTCAATATCCGCGGCGTGAGCCAGAATGATTTCGCGGATCATCACGAGCCGCCGGTCGCCGTGTATACGGACGGCGCCTATGTGAGTTATCTGGGCGGCGTCGGCATGAATATGTTCGATCTCGAGCGCGTGGAGGTGTTAAAGGGCCCTCAGGGTACGCTGTTCGGCCGCAACGCGACTGGCGGCCTGGTGCACCTGATCAGCCGGCGGCCGACGTTCGAACCGGAGGCACGTGTGCGGCTGAGCCTCGGGGAGTATCAGCAGCGAGAGCTCGAGGGTGCCGTGAGCGGTCCCCTGTCAGAGCGCATCGCTGGCCGCCTGGCGTTCAGCGCCAAGCGCCACGACGGACCCTGGAGGGATCCTGACGGTCCCGCAGACAAGGGCGACGCCGACAGCCTGAGCGTGCGCGGTCAGCTGCTCTTCGACGTCAGCGAAGACGTCCAGATTCTGCTGAACCTGCGTGCATCCCGTGTCGATGTGAACGATTCCCCGTGGGTGCCACGTCGCGCCTATTTTCGTGCAGACGGCCTGGTTGGCAGCACCGATTTCGATCAGTTTGTCGACCACTGCGAGAGCTTTTTCGGGCTCACCGGGCTCGGGGCTCTGATCCCGCCCGATGCGGTCGACTGCTTCAGCGGGCTGGCACCTGCATTTGGTCTCGGTCCGGCCTTTACCGGGGATGGCGATATCTACACGATCGATCACGACCGCAATGGAGGTCTCGACAGGGACTACCTTGGTGCGACGCTTGAGGTCAGCTGGCAGACGGCAATCGGCGAGCTCGTGTCGATCACGAATTTCCAGAGTTTCGAGAAGGAGTACGGGCCCGAGGACACGGATGCGACACCGTATCGACTTCTCGAATTCTTCCAGAGCCAGGACGCTGACGATTTCTCACAGGAGTTGCGGCTGTCCGGTGATACCGACCGTCTGCACTGGATCACCGGGTTCTATTACCTGTCTATCGACAGTGATCTGAATGCCGGGACAGCATTTTATCCGGACCTCGATTTTCTGGCATTCGATGCAGTGCTCGATAACGACTACAGCACGGAGACCCGCTCCTGGGCTGTCTTCGCCCAGGCCGAACTCGACCTGGCGCCTCGCTGGTCGCTGGTTGGAGGCCTGCGCTGGACCGACGACCGGATGGAACTCCAGTTCCGGCCCGGCTGCACCGGCCCGCTGTGTGCCGTGCTGGTCTTCCCCGGTATGGTGCAGGAGAGCGGATTCACGGATGCAGTGCCGGGCGCGGACACGACGCGCAGCTCCGGCGACTGGTCCGGCAAGCTGCAGCTGAACTGGCATCCCCGCGCCGACTGGCTCGCCTACGCCGGCATCACGCGCGGCCAGAAGGCGGGCGGCTACAACGCCGGCTCTTACGCGCCCTGGACCGTGGATCAGTCGATCTTCGATGACGAGATCCTGACCAGCTACGAGGCCGGGCTGAAAGCGACCCTGTTCGGCGGTGCCGCGAGACTGAACCTGACCGGCTTCTATTACGATTACCAGGACATCCAGGTCTTCACGTTTCAGGGTACGACGCTGTTCGTCTACAACTCGGACGGTAGCGCACAGGGCGCCGAGGTGGAGCTGATCGCGAATCCGGCGGAGGGGTGGGAGTTCCTGCTCGGCGCCGCATTCCTGGACACCGAGGTGGAAGATATCGAGCAAGGATTTCTCGGGCCGCGGGACACGCAGATGATCAATGCGCCGGAGCTCACCCTGAACGGCCTCGGCCGTTACGAGTGGTCAGCCTTCGGCGGCTCGATGGGCCTGCAGGTCGATGCCAGCTGGGTGGACGAACGCAAGCTCAACATCATCGATCATCCGGCGACGCTGGCCGACGCGTACCTGCTGGTGAATGCACGGGCCTATTATGCGACCGACGACGGGCGATGGGAGTTCGAGGTGTTCGGGGAGAATCTCACCGACGAGGAGTACGTCGTGACTACGTTCCAGTTGCCGGACATCACCGGTTCGGCAATCGATATCTACGGCCTGCCGCGGTGGGCCGGTGTGTCAGTGACTTACCGCTGGGATTAAGGGGGAAATGGTGAAGCGACCGATTGATCTTGTGCCCGTGCTCGTGCTTGCCGTCGGAGTGAGTATTGCGGCGGCGAGCAGTGGAGAGCCGACTCGGGAGGGACGGGACTTCTTCCTCAAGAATGTCGTGCCGGAGCTGGCGAAGAATGGCTGTCCGGCGTGCCATTCCGTGGGTTACCTGCGGCCTGACGTCCTCCGCTACGAGGAGCTATTGCGGCGGCTGGCGATCGGCGACTCTGCGGAGAACAACGTGGTGATTTACAAGCTCGCCGACATCCGCAGCTTCACACCGGACCGGCCTAATCATCCGGGCGGGAAGCGCTGCGAGACGGTGGACGCGGAGCCCTGCGCGACCCTGCAAGCCTGGTGGCGGATCGAGTTCGGGGACACAGAGGGAAGCGGAGAATGAGCAATAGGAGCGACCGGATAAACGAAGGACGCCGTGCCTGCCTTGCCTCGCTGGCGGCGGGTGCCTGCCTGTCGGCGACGCCCCGCGTTCTGCTCGCGGTGGAGCAGATTGCCCCGAAGCCGACGGCGCTGGTGATCGGCGCCGGCATCGCCGGCCTTTCGGCGGCATGGGAGCTGCGGAAGGCCGGATTCGACGTCACCGTCTTCGAGAAGGAGGATTTTACGGGCGGCCGGATGCGGGAGGGCTGGATGGGACCGCTTTATCAGTTCACCCATGCGGTCGGTGTCCTGGAGGCCAACCGGGAGATGTTCGATCTGGCCGACGAACTCGGCATCCGCGACGAACTCGAGGGCGAACCGTTCGCGGATACCATCGAGAACGGTCATGGCACTTATCCTTATACCCTGGACTTTCATCCGGAGCGCGTGGCGCGGATACCCGGCATGAGCGCGGAGACACGCCGCCGGCTGCCGAGCCTGCAGGCCGACCTCGATCGGATCCGCGAGGCCGTCGATCCCTGCCTTCTGCACACCGGAGCAGCTTGGGACGACGAGAGTCTCGGAGCCTACTACGAGCGTGTGCTGGGCCGCGAAGCGGGGCGGGAGGTCATCCGCTACTGGGTCCAGCCGGTCTGTTCCGCCGCCGGCTGGCCGGTCTACGAGACGTCGAAGATGGCGCTGCTGCCCTGGTTCTCCCGGCAGGAGGCGAGATTCGTTTATCCGAGAGGCGGCATCGGCGTGCTTACGCGCAAGCTCGGCTCCCTGCTGCCGGTGCACAACAACACAACGGTGCGCTACGTCACGCCGCCGGGGTCGGACGGACGGCATACGGTGCACTACCTGACGCCGACATTCGAGCGCCGGTCCGTCACGCCGGACATCGTCGTCTGTGCCGTGGAGGGGAAGTACCTGGACAAGATCGTGCAGGACCTGACACCCAAGCAGCGTGCACTCGCGGAGAATACGTTCTTCTCGAAAGAGGCCATAGTCTGTTACATGCTGGACGAGGCGGATGCGCCGGCGGAGTTGATCGGCGGGAGCTATATCCCGACGCATCCCGATCCGGTCAAGGCGAAGACGAGTTACTGGTTCGTGACCCCCGGCGGGACAGAATCCGGCGGTCATCCACCGCATGCGAGGTACGCGCTCAGTCGCCAGGAGACACCGGCCTGGCAGCGCAGCGGCCGCCCCATCGAAGAGTACTGCCTGCCCATGATGAGCCGCTTTTATCCCCGGCTGACTCGGGAACGTATCCGGGATATCGTCAACTACACGTGTGACGACCTGATCTACATGCCCGTGGGCTATATCCGGCGCATCGCAGACGTCCTGCAGGAACAGGAAAGGGAACGCCGCGGCCTCTATTTCGCCGGGGAATACGTGAGCGGCGGCCATACGGGTGCGGCCTGTGCGAGCGGCCGGACGGTCGGGCGGATGATCGCCGCGCACTGGAGCTGAATGCGACGAGGAGCCGGGTTAGCCCATGGATGCATTGATGATGGATCTGCCGCTCATGCTGTCGGCATTCCTGCAGCATGCGGCGGAGGCGCACGGCGATGCGGAGGTCGTCTCGCGGGAATTCGACGGATCGTTGTTCCATTACGGTTACGCGGACGCCAACCTGCGCGCGAAGAAGCTGGCCCTGGCCCTGGAGGCGCGTGGCGTCGGCGCGGGGGAGCGTGTCGGCACTCTCGCCTGGAACTCCCATCGGCATTTCGAACTCTTCTATGGCACCTCCGGTTACGACCGCGTGCTGCATACGATCAATCCGCGGCTGCACCGCGACGAACTCGTCTACATCATCAATCACTGCGAGGACGCGTGGCTCTTCTGTGACCGAGAGACGCTCCCCATCATCGAGGACCTCGCGCCGGACCTCGCCGGCGTGCGCGGCTACTGCCTCCTCGGCGACGCGGACGAGATGCCCGGCGATACCCGGTTGCCGGATCTGGTCTGCTACGAGGAGCTGATCGGCGAGCAGGACGGCGACCTCGAGTGGCCCGCCTTCGACGAGAACCACGCCTCGTCCATCTGCTACACGTCGGGGACGACGGGTCGGCCGAAGGGCGTGGTCTATAGCCACCGGGCGATGGTGCTCGCGACCCTCACGCTCGGCCTGCGCGATTTCCTCGGCTACGCGGAGAACGGCCGCCGCGACGTCGCGTGCGCGATCGCGCCCATGTTCCACGGAAATGCCTGGAATTTCCCCTACCTGGCACCGGCCCTCGGCATGAATCTGATCCTGCCAGGGCGTGACTACAGCGCGGGCGCGTTGCTCGAACTGCTGCAGGGTGAGCGTGCCACCATCGCCTGCGGCGTCCCGACGATCTGGATGTTGCTGCTGGAGAGACTGGAGAAGACCTGCGGCCAGTTGCCGGATCTGAAGGTGGCACTGTCCGCCGGCAGCACGCCGCCGTCCTGGCTGATCGAGCGTTACGCGGAGAGCTACGGGGTGGACGTGCTGAATACCTGGGGTGGCACGGAATGCCTGGTCGGCTCCGTCGGTTCGTTGAAGCCGGGCGATGCTGAGCTGCCCGCCACGGAACGCTTCGACAAGCTGCGGCGATCGGGCCGGGCGCACTGGGGCGCGAGGCTCAGGATCGTCGACGACGAGGGGCGCGCCGTGCCGGCGGACGGCAGGACACCGGGCAACCTGCAGATACGCGGGCCGTTTATCGCGAGAGGTTATTTCCGGCGGGAAGACGCCTCGCCGCTGCGCGGTGGCTGGTTCGACACGGGCGATGTCGCCACCTTCGATCCGGACGGCTATTTCCAGATCGTCGACCGGTCGAAGGACGTCATCAAGTCAGGCGGCGAGTGGATTAGCACGGTGGACCTCGAGAACCACGCGCTCGCGCACTCGGACGTGAGGCAGGCGGCGGTGATCTCCGTGACTCATCCGCGCTGGCAGGAAAGGCCGCTTCTCATCTGTGTTCGTGCAGAGGGCAGCAGTGTCACTGCGGAAGAGATTCGCGACTTCCTTTCCCGCCGTGTCGCGAAGTGGTGGTTGCCGGAAGACATCGAATTCGTGGAGGCGATCCCGCTCACGGGCACCGGCAAGATCCAGAAGACGACGCTGCGTCAGGAAATGGGCTACAGGGGTTACGACGTAATCAGGCGGTAATCCTCGAAGCGATCCGCGACACCACCCGATCAGTCGGAGGCCGTCTCTCGCACGTGCTCCTCGTGCCGCTCCACGATCCGCGGCCACAGATCGCGCACCTCCGGCACGTTCAGTTGGAACTGCCGCGCCAGTGTCTCGACGAGTTCTTCCGCGTTTCCGATCAGCCGTTCCGTCTCACCCTCCGGACCAATCTCGCTGAGTACCCGCCCGCGAAGCGTGCGGTGGGCATCGGGCAGGCGGATCTGGGCGACGAGGCTTCTGA
>CAYTXS010000096.1:0-8417 GCA_964441585.1 uncultured Thioalkalivibrio sp. | reverse complement strand
GGACCCTCCCGCGGCGCGGGTGTCGCCATGGCTGTCATACAACGGGACCGCGACGTGATCGCCCCGCAACAGGGCAAGCGCTTTCTCGGTTGCGCCGCGGCTGGCGGCGACGACGCCGCCGTTGATCTGGTTCAGTTGGCGGCAACGCGCGAAGGTCGCTTCGAGCCGTTCCCGCAATGCCGGCGCAGCGCCAGGCAGTTCCACGAGTGATGCCGCGATCTGCTGCAATTCGAGCAACAGGGCCCGCTTGCGTTCGGCCACGGCCAGCAGGACCTCGGGATCGCGATCCAGCAGCGCCTGCTGTTCGTCCAGCAGGGTGGCCTCGAGGGCATCGAACACCTCGGCGCAGCGTCGCAGCGAGGGTGAGCCCTGCTGACGCTCGCCGCCGATCTCCGTACCGTCGCTCATGTCATTCTCCGGTGTGTGGTCAGCCTGCCTTCTCGAAACGGATCAGGGCATCGGCGATCGCGACCGGGTCCGGCTGGTACTGGCCGGAATCGATGGCGGAGCGCAGTTGCGCGACCCTGGCTTCGTCAACTTCCGAACCCTTGGCGGCCTCGGCGGACAGGTTGGCGAATTTTTGCGCAGTTTCCGTCAGTGTGACTTTCTCGCCCGTGCCTTGACGACCGGCGCCTTCGGACTGGACCGCCGGTTTTCCGGCGCCTCCGCCATCGGTCACCCCGCCGCTACGGCGCGGTTCCATGGGATTAAAGCCCTTGATTTCATTAGTCATCGGTACGGCCTCGAACTCGCATAAAATGCCTCCACGAGGATGGTATCGGCATTTTCCGAGATAACTTTAGCCGTCATGTCGATCAGCGGATGCGGCCCAGGCCCGCCAGTCCCATGATCACGAGCCCTTCGCCGCCGACGGTGCCTTCCACGACTCGCCTGGTCGCCAGGTTGCGCACCCGCACCCGCTCGCCGAGCGCGCCGCTGGCCAGGGCCTCGCCCTCGACCTGCACGGCGATGGCGCCGCCGGCCGCCTGCAGCACCACGCGTTCGCCGCGCTGCACCAGTTCAGGAGCCGCCGCGATGCCGGGCAGCATTACCATGCCGGCCGATGCCGTGCGACGCAATTGCATACCCACCAGTTCTTCGATGTCGGTGAGATAGCCGCCGGGCAGGGTCGCGAGATCGCGGCTCTCCAGCGCCAGGTCGGCCTTGTCGAGGGTCGCGCCGCGGTTGCGCGAGACCGCCATGACCACCACCGGACGATTGACGCTCACGCGCGCGGGCACGAACAGCGACCAGGCGGGCGCGGTGCAGCGCACCCCGACCGCCACCGGGCCGAGGGGCCGCGCGCCCGGCGGCAGGTCCGTTTCGAGCGGCAGCGCGCAGGCCGGCAGGCGCAGACGGGCGTCCAGTCGCCCGACACTGACGCCGATCGTGACGGCGGCATCGCCGCGCCAGTGGGCGTCGGCTTCGGCATGCAGGCGCTGGGAGGCGGCCGCCGCGATCGAGTCCAGCGACTGGATCGCCGTCGCAGCCACGGCGCTCGCGGGCAGCGCAACCGCCGTAGCCGCCAGGGCGAGCGTCAGGCCGCGCCCGCGAATATATATAAGGAATCTTCGGCAAGTGTTCATCATGGTCCGCGTCGGTTTTCTGTCGCAATAAGACGTTGGCCAGTGATCATGCAAGGTCCATACCAAGCGATTCGAGGCGACATCCCTCCGCCCCGGCGAGCCTCAAGAAATCCCCGGCCGCGCCGACACAATGAAGGCCCACCCACCTGTGAGGTCACATGGCACGGTCGCTGTCCAAGGGTACGCCGGAGACCCAGTCGCCGCCGCTGGAGCTGTTGCTGTTCCGCCTCGCGGACGACCAGCTCTACGGCATCAACGTCTATAAGGTGACCGAAGTCGTGCACTGCCCGCCATTGCGGCGCATGCCAGGCTCTCACGAGGTCGTCGCCGGCATCGCATCGCTGCGGGGCCATGCGGTGCCGGTGATCGACCTCGGCCATGCGATCGGCCAGACGCCGGTCGAGCCGACGCCGGAGCGCTACGTGATCCTCACGGAATTCAGCCGCGCGCAGCAGGGCATGCTGGTCAGCGGCGTGGAGCGGATCATTACGACACGCTGGGACGCCGTTCGCGCCCCGCCGGGCAAGGGCGGGCCGGGTTTCGTCACCGCGATGACCAGCCTCGACGGTGAAATGGTCGAGATCCTGGACGTGGAACGCGTCCTCGCCATGCTGTCGCGCGCCGAGGCGGAAGTGCCGCGGGTGATGGTGGACAGCGCCCGTGATCGGCTGCCGGAGAACATGCCGCCGGTGCTCGTGGTGGACGATTCCGCCGTGGCGCGAGGCCAGGTGCAACGCGCTATGCGCTCCATCGGCGTGGACTGCGTGCTGAAGAACAACGGCCGCGAGGCGCTTGAGCAGCTGCGTACCTGGGCCGAACTGGGGCCGCTCGAAGACCGTGTCAGCATCCTGATCTCCGACATCGAGATGCCCGAGATGGACGGCTACGGTCTCGTCTCCAGCGTGCGCCAGGACGGGCGCATGGCAAAGCTCAAGATCCTGCTGCATTCCTCCCTCAGCGGCCGCTCCAACGAGGATCGCGCGCGTAATTCGGGCGCCGACCGGTTCCTCGCCAAGTTCCGTCCCGAGGAACTGGCCGCCGCGGTCATCGAGCACCTCGCACTCCCGGCCTAGCCTGCGTCGGGCGGCAAACCATTGCCGCCCGAGCGGCAAGCGCTGGTCACCGTCGCCACCCCGCACAGCCCGCATTCCCGTCAAAAAACCGTCGCCGCGCCGATCCTGCGACCCGCTCGCCCCGCCTCAACCTCGAAAAAACAAGATGTTGCGGTGTTTTCCGGGGCTTTGGCACGTCGCTTGCATCAGTTCCGCCGAGCCCGTCCGTCAACGGGCAGACCGGAGGACAGCGAGCATGAGTTCAATTACGGATCGCGCCCTTGGCATCCACACGCAGGCCCTCGAGGTCGCCTCGCGGCGCCTGGAGTTGCTGGCGTCGAACATCGCCAACGCCGACACGCCCGGCTACAAGGCGCGCGACCTCGATTTCCGTGCCCTGCTGAACCAGGCCAGCAACGACCAGGCGGCCGGCCGCATCAACACGACCCAGGTCGGCCACTTCGCCACGACACCCGCCGCCGGCGGCCTCGGGCGCGACGCGCTGTACCGCGTACCGAACCATGCCTCGCTGGACGGCAACACCGTGGACACCCAGCAGGAACACGCCGTGTTCGCGGAGAACGCGGTGCGTTACCAGGCCTCGCTCGATTTCATCAACAGCCGGCTCAGCGGGCTGCGTAAAGCGCTCAAGGGGGAGTAATCCATGAACCTCAGCAAGATCTTCGACATCTCCGGTTCGGCGTTGAGCGCGCAGACCACGCGACTCAACACCATCGCCAGCAACCTGGCGAACGCCGACACCGCGAGCAGCACCCCGGAAGCCGCCTACCGCGCACGCCACCCGGTGTTCGCCACCGTGCTCGAACAGGCGGCGGGTGCGGGGCAGTCCACGGGCCAGCCGGCCGCGAGCGTGCGCATCGCCGGCGTCGTCGAGAGCCAGGCGCCGGCCATCGCGCGCCACGAGCCGGGCCACCCGCTGGCCGACGAGAACGGCTACATCTATCTCCCGGCGGTGAACACCGTCGAGCAGATGGCCGACATGATTTCTGCGTCGCGCAGCTATTCCAGCAGCGTCGACGTGTTGTCCACCACCAAAGAACTGATGCTGCGAACCCTGCAGCTCGGACGGGGCTGAACATGGCAGGCATAGACGCAACAACACTCGAGCAGGCGGGCCTCGCCCGCACTCCGAAGGCCGACACCAAGACCGAAGGCCAGCTCGGCCAGGAGCAGTTCCTGGAACTGATGGTCGCCCAGCTGCGCAACCAGGATCCGTTCAAGCCGCTGGAGAGCGGGGAGTTCCTCGGCCAGCTGGCGCAGTTCGGCACGGTCTCGGGCATTTCCGACCTGCAGGCTTCTTTCGAGAGCCTGTCCGGTTCCATGCAGGGCAACCAGGCGTTGCAGGCCGCCGGCCTCGTCGGCCGCTCCGTCTTTGTGCCCGCCCAGGAAGCCTGGCTGCAGCCGGGCGGCGCGGTGAGCGGTGCGGTGCAGAACCCCGCCGGATTCAACGACGTCACGGTGGGGGTCTACGACTTTGCCGGCCGCCTGGTGGCGACCGTGCCGGCCGAAGGGACCGGCGAGCGCGCTGCGTTCCGCTGGGACGGCACCAACGATGCCGGCGAGCAGGCGCCGCCGGGCTTCTACGAGATCCGTGCCGTCGGCCGCTCCGGCGGCGAACCGGTTGCCCTCGAGGCGCTGGTCAGCGGCCAGGTCGAGAGCGTCAGCATCGATCGTTTTTCAGGTGCCCTGTCACTGACCGTGACCGGGCTTGGCGTCGTGGACCTCCAGAAGGTCCGCCAGATCGGCTGAACGACCACAGATACGTAGCGGGCCGTCGCCGACGGCCGCCAACAGGAGTACAGGACTATGCCTTTCAATACCGCCCTGAGTGGCTTGAACGCCGCCTCCGCCGACCTGAAGGTCACGGGCAACAACATCGCCAATGCCAGCACCGTCGGCTTCAAGGAGTCGCGGGCCGAATTCGCTGACGTGTTCGCCGCGTCCTCCAGCGGCATCTCGAGCACGGCCATCGGCACCGGCGTGCGCCTCTCCGGCGTCACGCAGCAGTTCGGCCAGGGCAACATCGATTTCACCGGCAACAACCTCGACCTCGCGCTGAACGGCCAGGGCTTCTTCGTCCTCAACGACGGCGGCAGCCAGGTGTTCAGCCGCGCGGGCGCCTTCCAGGTGGATCGCGACGGCTTCGTGGTCAATCCCTCGGGCCAGCGCCTGCAGGCCTATCCGCCGGCCAATGCCGAGGGCACCAGCTTCAGCACCGGCGTATTGAATGACCTGCAGCTCGACGCCAGCGAGGCGCCGCCGCAGGCCACCACGGAGGTCGATGCGACCTTCAACCTGAGTTCCAATGCAGCCGACGTCTCGGCACTGCCCTTCGATCCCGCGGATCCGGAGACCTTCAACTACACGACCTCGCTGACGACTTACGATTCGCTCGGCCAGTCGCATACCGCGACCCTGTATTTCCGCAACACCGGACCGCTGTCGTGGGAATCGCACCTGGCGATCGACGGCGCCGCCGTCGGCGGCGCGGAGCCGCTGACTTTCAATGCCGACGGCACCGTCGCCACCCCGGCCGGCGCCGTCAGCTTCGGCACGCATGACCCGGGCAACGGCGCGGAGCTGCTCGACATCGAGTTCGATTTCACCACCGCCACGCAGTTCGGCGCGGTGAGCAACGTCAGCGCGCTGCGCCAGGACGGCTTCACCACCGGCCGCCTGTCGAGCATCGAGATCAGCGACACGGGGGTGATCCAGGCGCGCTTCACGAACGGCCAGTCCACCGCGCTCGGCCAGGTCGCACTCGCCAACTTCCCGAACCCGCAGGGCCTGCAGCAATTCGGCAACAACGCCTGGGGCGCGTCGTTCGCCGCCGGTGAACTGGTGCTGGGCTCGGCGGGCAGCGGCAACTTTGGCGCCATCCAGTCGGGCGGCCTCGAGGGCTCCAACGTGGACCTCGCGGCGCAGCTCGTCGGGTTGATCACCGCGCAGCGCAACTTCCAGGCGAACGCGCAGGTGATCAGCACGGCGGACACCGTGACCCAGACCATCATCAACCTCCGCTAGGCGAAGTAAATGGACCGGATGATCTTTTTGGCCATGACCGGGGCGCGCGAGACCATGCTCGCCCAGGCCGGCGTGAGCCACAACCTCGCCAACGCCAACACGACGGGCTTCAAGGCCAGTCTGCAGCAGGCGCAGACCCTGGACGTCGAAGGGCCGGGCCATCCGGCGCGTGCCTATTCGATGGGACTCGACCGGCTCGCGGACCTGACGCCCGGCTCATTGCAGACCACCGGGCGCGAGCTCGACATCGCCATCGAGGGCCAGGGCTGGATCGCAGTGCAGGCGCCCGACGGCGGCGAAGGGTACACACGGGCCGGCGACCTGCGCGTGGATTCGCTGGGACGCCTGACCAACGGCGCCGGGCACCCGGTGATGGGCGAGGGCGGCCCGATTGCATTGCCGCCCTTCGAGAAACTCGAGATCGGCGGCGACGGCACCGTGACCATCCAGCCGCTCGGCCAGCCGGCCAATGCGCTCGCGACCATCGAGCGTATCCGGCTCGTGAACCCCGACCCGGCCACGCTGCGACGCGGCGAGGACGGACTGATCCGTCCGGCGCCCGGCGTGACCGCGCCGGCCGACGCCGCGGTGCGCCTGCGCACCGGCGTGCTCGAGGGCAGCAACGTGAACACCGTGGGGGCGCTGGTGGACATGATCCAGCTGTCGCGGCAGTTCGAGCTGCAAGTGAAGATGATGACCGCCGCCGAAGAAGCCGATCGTGCCTCGTCGCAATTGTTGCGGATGAGCTGACGCACCGGATGAACAGGAGAAAGAGGCTATGAACCAGGCCCTGTGGATTGCCAAGACCGGACTCGACGCGCAGCAGACGCGCATGTCCGTCATTTCGAACAACCTCGCGAACGTCAACACGACGGGCTTCAAGAAAGGCCGCGCCGTGTTCGAGGACCTCATTTACCAGAACGTTCGCCAGGCGGGCGCGCAGTCCTCGCAGGACACGCAGCTGCCCTCCGGGCTGATGCTCGGCACGGGCGTGCGCACGGTGGCCACCGAGAAGATGTTCACCCAGGGCAACCTGGTGCAGACCGGCAACTCGCTGGACGTGGCCATCGACGGCCGCGGCTTCCTGCAGGTGCTGATGCCCGACGGCACGCAGGCCTACTCGCGCGACGGCTCGATGAAGATCGACAGCGAGGGCCGCTTCGTGACCTCCAGCGGCTATGAGCTGCAGCCGGGCATCGTGCTGCCGCAGAACACCCAGAGCGTCAGCATCAGCCGCGACGGCATCGTCACCGCCTCGGTGCCGGGCAGCGTCGCGCCGGTGCAGGTCGGCACGATCCAGCTGGCCGATTTCATCAACCCGGCCGGCCTGCAGCCGACCGGCGAGAACCTGTTCATCGAGACCGCCGCCAGCGGTTCGCCGCAGGTCGGCAACCCGGGCCTGAACGGCCTCGGCGGCCTCATCCAGGGCACGCTCGAGGGCTCCAACGTCAACACCGTGGAAGAGCTCGTGAACATGATCGAGACGCAGCGCGCCTACGAGATCAGTTCCAAGGCGATCTCCACGGCCGACCAGATGCTGCAGTTCGCCAGCAGCCAGCTGGGACGCTAGCGATGACCGCCCGGACCGTCCTGAAAGCCGCCGCCGCACTCTTCGCCGGTCTCGTGTTGACCGGGTGCGCTGCAACGCTGCCGCCGGTGACGCGCGGCGATCACCCGGAGTACCGTCCCGTGCAGCCCGCGCAGCCGGTGCCGGCGGAAGCGAATCACGGCGCCATTTTCCAGTCGGCCAGCGCCGCCACCCTGTTCGAGGACTTCAAGGCGCGGCGCGTCGGCGACATTCTCACCGTCATGCTGTCGGAGCGCACCGACGCCCGCAAGTCGGCCAACACCAACACCTCCAAGGACAGCAGCCTCTCGATCGCCGACCCGATTCTCGGCGGCACGGTGGTGACGCGAGACGGCGTCCCGATCCTCAACAACGAGGTCGAGATGACGCGGTCGTTCGACGGCGAAGGCGACTCGGCGCAGAGCAACCAGCTCGAAGGCTCGATCACCGTCACCGTGGCCGAAGTGCTGCCCAACGGCAATCTCGTCATCCAGGGCGAGAAGTGGGTGAAGATCAACCAGGGCAATGAATACATCCGCCTGCGCGGCATCGTCCGCCCGGTCGACATCCGTCCCGACAACTCCGTGCTGTCCACCCAGGTGGCCGACGCGCAGGTGGCCTACGGCGGCACCGGCGTGGTGGCGCAGACCAGCTCACCCGGCTGGCTGACCCGTTTCTTCAGCAGTCCGATCTGGCCCTTCTGAGGCGCCGGAGGCATCCCATGAAAGCTTTATGTTCATCCCTTCTCCTGGTGCTGCTGGCGGGTTTCGCCGCGCAGCCGTCCCAGGCCGAAGAACGCATCAAGGATCTCGCCGACGTCGCCGGAGTCCGCACCAACCAGCTGGTCGGCTATGGCCTGGTGGTGGGCCTGACCGGCACCGGCGACCAGACGACCCAGGCGCCGTTCACGGCGCAGAGCCTGCGCAACATGCTGGGCCAGCTCGGCGTGACCATCCCGGGCAACGTCAACCTGCAGGTCAACAACGTCGCCGCCGTGGCGATTCACGCCGAACTGCCGGCTTTCGCCAAGCTCGGCCAGAAACTCGACATCACCGTCTCGTCGATCGGCAACGCCAAGAGCCTGCGCGGCGGGGCGCTGTTGATGACGCCGCTGAAAGGTGCGGACGGCGAGGTCTACGCGATCGCCCAGGGCAACCTGGTGGTCGG
>CAYTXS010000095.1:0-8592 GCA_964441585.1 uncultured Thioalkalivibrio sp. | reverse complement strand
GCTCGCGTGGCGTGACGAAGAGGATCGCTTCGCCGCTGCGCCCGGCGCGGCCGGTGCGGCCGATGCGGTGGACGTACGACTCGGTGTCGTAAGGCACGTCGTAGTTCACGACATGGCTGATCCGCTCCACGTCGAGGCCACGCGCCGCGACGTCGGTGGCGACGAGGATGTCGAGCTTGCCGCTCTTGAAGCGCGCGACCGTGCGTTCGCGCTCCTTCTGTTGCATGTCGCCGTTCAGGGCGGCGGCCGCGAAGCCGCGCGCCTCCAGCCGTTCCGCAAGTTCGACCGTCGCCACCTTGGTGCGGGCGAAAATCAGCATGCCGTCGAACGGCTCCACCTCGAGGATCCGGGTCAATGCATCGAGCTTGTGCAATCCGCTCACCACCCAGTAGCGCTGGCGGATATTGGTGGCGGTGCTGGTCTTGCTCTTGATCGAGACCTCGACCGGATCGTTGAGGTGTTGTTGCGCGATGCGGCGAATCGGGCCCGGCAACGTGGCCGAGAACAGGGCGACCTGCCGCCCGGGGGGCGTCTGCTCGAGTATCCACTCGATGTCCGCGACGAAGCCCATCTGCAGCATCTCGTCGGCCTCGTCCAGCACGAGGCAGGTGACGTCGCCGAGGTCGAGCGTGCCGCGCTTGAGGTGATCCATGAGGCGCCCGGGCGTGCCGACGACGATCTGCGCGCCGCGCTTGAGGCTGGCCAGCTGCGGCACGTAGCTCTGCCCGCCGTAAATCGGCAGGACATGGAAGCCCTTGATCTTCGACGCGTAGCGCTGGAAAGCCTCGGCGACCTGGATGGCCAGCTCGCGCGTCGGCACCAGCACGATGCCCTGCGGCGGACCCGCGCGGACGTCGATTCGGCTCAGCATCGGCAGCGCGAACGCCGCGGTCTTGCCGGTGCCGGTCTGCGCCTGGCCGAGCATGTCGCGACCGGCGAGCAGCACGGGAATGGTCGCTGCCTGGATGGGCGAGGGGGCTTCGTAGCCGACTGCCGCTATGGCGTCCAGGACATCGCCGCCCAGGCCGAGCTCGGCGAACGAGGCGGCGGGTGTATTCTCAGGAGCGTTTTTCATTGGCGAGTTACAACTTTGGGGGTTCGGGTGCAGGCTCGAGCCGCCGCATCCGCGGGGCGGTGCCATAGGTCAGGGCGCGCCATACCCATTCCATGGGGCCATAGTGGAAGTGCCGCAGCCACAGGATCGAGAAGATCACCTGCACCGTATAAACGGCGCAGGCGAAGCCCAGCAGCACCTGGATCGACCAGAGTCCGGCCTGGCCGAAGCCCACACCGTAGAACACGCCAAGCCCGATGACAGTCTGGCCCAGATAACTGGTCAGCGCCATGCGACCCGGTGCAGCCAGGATGACGAGGATGCCGGACGCGCTTCGCCAGAGCAGCACGAAGGCCGCTGCATAGGCGAGGCCCAGGGGGATGACAGCGAAGGTGTAGGCGATGACAGCGAAAAAGCCCTGCAAAGAGTGCGGCCGGTTGAACCCCAACCCGTCCAGTGACGCGAGAATCGGTCCGGCGATGCCGCCGCTGATCCCGCCGAGGATGAGGATGCTGACCAGCAGCCGGGTGTTGTTCAGTAACCGGCCCGCCACCAGCCGTCGCCCGGCCCACATGCCGAGCAGCATGATCGCGAACAGCTTCGGCCAGCGCCACGTGTCAAAAAGGTGGCCGAAGCGCAGGACGCCTCCGGCCATGGCTGCTTGCAACCGGTCCCCCCAGTCGCTCATTCGCAGGTCAAACACCGGGTCCACGGCGCCTGGCGGCATCATTGCGAAGGCAATCGAGTAGAGGCCAAGGCTCGGACTCGAGCCCAGCGCCCAGAACAACGCGTAACCAATGATGGGCGCAAGAAGCGCCAGACCCGCCGCGATGAGCAGGGTACGGTCCGACCAGTCGCGGATCGCGAGCAGGATGAAGCCGAGCAGGGCATAGGGCGTAAGGATGTCCCCCACCCAGAAGACGAAGAGGTGGATGAGCCCGAAGGCGAGCAGGATCGTGGTGCGGCGAAGGTAGATACGCGTCGCCGCGGCCCCTCGTCCTTGCAGCCGGTGGAGCTGGAGCGCGAAGCCGATTCCGAACAGGAGCGAGAACAGGGTATAGAACTTTCCGTCGATCACCGCGAGGTGCAGGAAATCGAGGAGGTGATAAACGTCTCCGGAGAGTTCTGCCCGTTGTCCGGTGTCGAGATACTCCCAGCCGCTGAAGACGCGGATGTTCGCCAGGAAAATGCCGAACAAGGCGAAGCCCCGCAACGCGTCGAGCACGTCATGGCGGTCGCTTTTCGCGGTTGGCGCGGCGGAGCTTGTCGCCATGATGCGTATCCCTCACCTGGCCCGGAACGATTGCCGGCGGATGATACGCGTGTTGGCCGCCAAAATGCCGCGTATCAGAAGAATGCTGCTTCCAGGCTCTCGCGGACCCGGTTTATACTGCGGCCACCCTTGCAATATGCCGTCTCATCAGAGAGGAACACCGGATGAGAATCGTCGCCGCCGTTGACCGGTCCGACTTCGCCGACCGCGTCGTGGGGATGGTGCGCCGCCTGGCTACCGCGGAATCGAGCGAAGTGCTGCTCCTGAACGTGGCTCCCCGCGAGGCCGACGTGCTGGGCCAGCAGCTCTCCCGCAAGGTGGTGCAGGATCCGGTGCCCGAGTCACTGCGCGATCGACGGGAACTGCTCGATCGACTGGCCGCCGACCTGGAAAGCTCCGGCGCCCGCTGCTCGACGCTGCTTGTCAGGGGTTTGCCTGCGAAGACGATCCTCCAGGAGGCTAGCAGCTGGTCGGCGGATTTGATCGTCGTCGGTTCGCAGGGCCGGGGAATGATCTATCGACGCGTCCTCGGCAGCGTCAGCGAGCAGGTTCTGGCGGCGCGCCGCTTCCCGGTCCTCGTGGTCCCCGGCGAGGCTGATTCCTGACGAGAATCCGCGAAGACATCGTTTTGAATTGTTTATTCCTTCGGCCGCGAACCAGCCAACTCGGCCTGAAGGAGGGCTGTGGCCATTGCTTCGCCACTCTCGAACGCTGCCTCCACACGAGGACCGCCCGCCCAGTCTCCGCAGGCCCCGATCTGCTGGGCCGGGTCCCAGACATAAGGAACGCCTGCAGTGTGTTCGACCCGGGCGTATCGCCACCGGTGGAGCATTCGAAACATCGGTTCCATAGCTCCCACATAGGGGCGCAGAGCCCGAAGCAGCTTATCTGTCGTGCGCTGGTCGGTGTCTTCCAGATGTTCTTCCGACCATACGGGTGTGGCGTGCACGACCAGGGTCTGCACCACGGCGGATCGACCTGGCTTGGTGTCATTCCGCGCGATCCAGCCGATCGGTCCGTCAGGCGGGCTGAACGAGGGTTCGCGCAAACCGGTGGCTTCATCGTAGGCCAGCAGCAGGGTGATGCATGGCGCGTATCGCACGCGTTCCAGTTCGATGAAGCGGATTCCGGCCGATGCGGCGAGCGGAGCGACCTGGGGGGTCGGGAGCGCCATGACGACTGCATCGAAGGAGGTCTCTCGAATCGGGTTGTCCGGCGAATCGTCGGACAGCAACCGCCAAGACCCTGGGCCACCTGCGAGCGTGGTCACCCGGTACTCCCGTATCACTTGGAGACCCTCTGCGAGTGACCGTGCGGGCGCCGTCATCGTCGGGCTGCCGACCCACTTGCCGGGTAGCCACTCCGCTACGACGCCCTGGTCTTTCCAGTGCGCCAACCTGGACTGAAAACGAGGCCCTCTGGCCGTGAAGTATTGCGCTCCGTGGTCGAACTGTAGCTCGTTTACCCGGCGCGTCGCCATGCGTCCGCCCACCCCCCGGCTTTTCTCGAAGACGGTGCAGTCTGCACCGGCCTCTGCCAGTGTTCGGGCGGCACTCAGGCCGCTCATGCCGGCGCCGATGATGGCGATTTTCATGGATGTGAGGCTGCGTAGAACCTGGCGGCGGAAGGGAGCTAGTTCTGCATCGGGATATCGTCATCCCAGCGGAAGCCAAGCCCGCCGAACTGCCAGACGCCCGCCCCGAAAGGGTTCGGCCCGGCAATGTTGAGCTGCAACGGCAAGCCGAAGTCGGGCGCCAGCTCGCTGACCCCGCGGACCGTGCTCCGGTCCATGATGCGCAGGCCCTGTTCTTCTACGGGCAGGTGCGCCTGCGGCGATGCGCGGTGCGCAACGGCGAGATTGTCGATGAACAGGCAGTCATTGGTCTCGTATTCGTAAGCGATGCTGTACCCGCGCTCGAAACCCGCGTTGAGAATGTCGTTGTACTCATGGCAAAGCCGCCGCAGTTCCTCGGCATCCAGCAGACGGAACCCGTCCTCTCCTGGCAGTTTTTCGATCACCGCACCGGTCATTCCGAGGTGGAGCCACAAGCTCCTGCGCCCGCTGAGCGGATGTTCGTGCACCGCCGGGTGCACCACGCCGGAAGAGGAATTGACCGACGAGAGGCGACGCCAGAATGCCTGCCGTGCCTCCGGCAGCGCGTCGTAGGCCGCCCCCTGGTGCGCAAAGCAGGTCCCGCCGCCCCGTTCGGCGGGCCGGATGATGTGATAGCCCGAGTGGGAGAAGGTGGTCGTATTGAAACTGCCGTCGTTGTGCCACTGGGGTCCGACACCGGGTATGCCCTGGCGTCTATCATTCGACAGGCGAAAGATATGCCGGTTGCCGCCCGGTGTGGCCGGGTGTACTCCGTGGGTGCTGTGCAGTTCCTTCCCGCCCCACCAGCAGCTGGCGCGCAGGAAATCATCCACGCTCAGCGGCCTCTCGTTCTTGAATACGACGAAGCCGCGACTGGCCATTTCGTGCTCGAGCGCGTCCACGACTGCCTTCGCCGGCGGGGATTCAGAGGTGAGGTCGATGCCGTAAACCGCGGCGCCGACAGGATCGAGCGGCTCGATTTCCGCCCCAGCGTCCGCCAGCGTGCGAATGCTGGCCTGTGAGACGGGGGAGACGATCGGGGAGGGCGTTTTCAATTTTGATTCGGAACTGTACATACCCCGACCCTAACAAAAAGTGGCTTCTGCAGCAGCCTGCGCCTACGCGCTCAAAGCTGGCTCCTGGGGATGATGCGTGCGAACCAGGCCATGACTCGCTGCCCCCAGGTCGTCTCCGGTTCCTTGACGTAAATGATCTCTTCACCGTCCTTGTATCCGCGCCAGCGAAGCGCACCGTCGTGGTTCAGGAACAGCTCGTAGGTTTGTTTTTCGAGCGCTGCGTCGATCAGAGACACGTAACGCAGCGCGAGCTCGGGGTCGCGGATAATGACGCCCAGTTCCGTGTTGAGATTGGCGGAGCGCGGATCGAAGTTGAACGAACCGATAAATACCTCCTTGACGTCGACAATGAAGGCCTTGGTGTGCAAAGTCGCCCTGGCGCCGCTGGCATCGACGAATTCGGTTCCGGCGACGTCCGCATCGGGTCGCGCCTCGTATATCTCGACCCCGGCGGCGAGCAGCGGCACGCGCGACGGTGCATAGCCACCGTGTACGGTGAACTGGTTATTTGCTGCCAGCGAGTTTGTGATGACGATCACCTCGACACCGCGTTGCTCCAGGGCGGCCAGGCCATCGACACCGTCTTTCATGGGTACGAAATACGGTGAAACGAGGATCACCTTCCGCTCGGCGGAGCGAATCGAATTCACCAGTGGCGTGACGATCGAATCGGCGCTGGCCGCCTTGGCCTTGATGCCCTTGTCCGGCGAATCGACGACCAGCTCATAAGGCGCCCACCTGAAAAGATCCTTCCCGGGCTCCAGGTAACTCAGGTATTTCGCGCGCACGGCTTCCGTGTACTTCGAGCCCCGGAGCGCGTCCATCGAATCCGAAAGACGCGTGCGTAGTGCATTCAAATCGGCTTCGGGGTCATCCAGTTCCTTCACGAAGGCGGGCACCGGTAGAGCGGCGACGTGATTCCAGTACGTGTCGAACATTGCGGACACGTCCTGGACCACAGGGCCGATGCCCATGACATCCAGATCACCGAACTTCGCATCCTCCCGTGCGCCGAAGTATTCGTCCGCTATATTGCGTCCGCCAATGATGGTGACCTGGTTATCGACGGTGAAAGACTTGTTGTGCATGCGGCGGTTGATACGCCCGAAACCGGTCACTGCGCTCTGCGCCTTGCCGGTGACACCGCGATGGAAGGGATTGAAAATGCGGATTTCGAAGTTCGGGTGGGAGTGAAGTGCCGCCAGGTCCGTGTCGTAGCCCGAGGTGAACATGTCGTCGACCAGGAGTCGCACCCGGACACCGCGGTCGGCCGCCTGCAGCAGCACATGAACGAACACCCGCCCGACGATGTCGTTCTTGATCAGGTAGTACTGGACGTCGATAGTTCTGTCCGCGTTTTGCGCGAGGAGCAGCCGCGCCGTCAGCGCGTCGATTCCGTCGTTCATCGAGTAGAAGCCGGACTGATCGGGTGGGCGCTGCGCGACGATCGGATCGACCGCTTGTCCGAGGCGTGTATCGGCAGTGCCCGGCAAGGCGTAGGTCTCTTGCCTCGGGTAGTCATAGTCGATCGTCGCACAACCTCCCGCAACGTACAGGATGCCCAAGAGGAAGCTGACGCGCACGGTTTTCTTCATAGCAAAACGACTCCGGTCGAGGCGACCCATGCAACACGGTGGCCGGCAGTGCGTACGTTGCCACACTGGTGCGCACGAGACGAGTATCATGCGCTGGTCCCGGGCCCGGAGAGCCGTTTTTTTATGTCTTCTAAGTATCTTGGTGCCTCCGTGGTGCTGTGTACATTTCTTCTACCCGTAAGTGCATTGACCGCCGATGTCATATACATGCAGAACGGTGATCGCATCACAGGCGACATCAAGCGCGTGTGGGATAACGAGCTCTTCCTGGAGACGGAGTACGCCGACGAATTTCCGGTATCGCTTGATGCCATCGTCCGCATCGAATCCGATGAGAACCTCGAAATCGAGTTGCGCGATCACAGCGAGGTGATCGGCCGCTTCGCGACCGATGCCGCGGGCAACATGGTCCTCGTCAGCGACGCGGGCACGCGGCCGTTCTCACCGATGGACATCGAAGAACTCACAGAGCTCGAAGACCGCTTCGACTGGGATGTCCGCTCCGATTTCTCCTACAGGGCGACGCAAGGTAATACAGAAACCAGCAATTTCCTGTGGCAGGCAGCGGGTGGCGTGAAGGTCGGTGACCATCGCCACCGTGGGGATTTGCGCTTTGATCGCATCGACCAGGACGGGCTCAGGACAAAGGAACAGTACACAGCCAACTACGTGTACAGCTGGTTTTTCTCCGACACCTGGTTTCTGGCCTCCGGTATCGGCTACGAACGCGACCCCTTGCGCGAGCTTAGCTACCGCTACACGCCCGGCGCCGGACTGGGTTACCAGTTCTTCGACGATGCCTATCGGCAATTCGAGGTTGCACTCTCCGCTGTCGGCGTTCGCGAGAAGCTGGGCGGCGTCACCGAAGACTCGTCCGCCGTGCGTTGGGATCTGCAATATCGCCGTGATCTGCTCGGCGGTGACATGGAGTTCTACCACGACCATCGCCTGTGGACATACGTCACCGGCCGCTCGAACAGGGTCGTTGATACCACGACGGGCATCCGCTGGGACGTGTGGGGCGACATCTACATGAACGTGCAGGTCGACTGGGACTGGGAGTCTGAACCGGCGGCCGGTAACGAGAAAGAAGATATTACTTACGCGATCGGCATCGGGGTTGAACTCGATTAATTGCGACGACCGTCCGGCGACCTGCGGCTCCCGATTCAGGTTCGCTCGGCCAGCCATTGCAGGAACGCTCGCCGCGTCTCGCTGCTGGCCTCCTGCCACCACTCCTTCATGAGTTCCAGCGAGTCGGCTCCCCGGACCGGGGCGGATTCGGTTTCCTGGCCGCTGTCGAGCGGCAACCCGGGACCCGATGCGTCCGCAACAGCCGGGTCGCTGGTCGCCGGCAACGGCTCGACCTCGTGGTTGCCCTCTGGGGCGTCCGCCGACGGCACGAGCGTGTCGTCGAATGACATGGCCGCCGCCAGTCCGCGGCGGAACTGCAGGCCGCTGGCCGTCGACGCCGTGCGCTGGCCACTCGAGAGATCCTCTGACCAGCCGCTGAAATCGTTCGCCAGTTCCCGCGCTGCTTCGAGATTCACCGGCCGGTCGTAGTCGAGGCGGTACCGCCCGGCGGGCTGGGCTTCGACCACGAACAATGCAGGGTCGGAACGCAGTACCTCATGCTGTTCGCCTAGCTCCCACAGCTCTCGATAGAACACGAGAATTTCATAACGGCCCGGCGCGACCTCGAGAACCTTGTCGCCAATGCTCATCATGCCGCTGCCGCCGGCGATCTCTTTCCCGTTGACCGACGCCACTTCGAGTTGCTCGGGCATGACTATGGTCGCGACATCCTCAGGCGCCAATTGCGAATCGTGCAGCGTGATGGGCTTGGACGCGCAGCCGGGGAGGGCCCCGGTCGATATCGCGAGCAACAGCAGGCAGGATAATCTGAACATGTCACGCACTCCGGCAGCCGATGTACTGGGGCGAGGCTAGCACAGAGCGCTCATTCGGCAAGCTGGGCCTCGAACCAGGCGCGATGTTCC
>CAYTXS010000094.1:6607-8696 GCA_964441585.1 uncultured Thioalkalivibrio sp. | reverse complement strand
CAGGCCGATCAGCATGATGATCGGGATGAACATGTAGACCTGGCGCGCGAGGCGGGCGAATTTCGGCAGCTCGGAACGGGGCAGGCCGCGCATGTTGTTCTTTATGGCGGCGAGATCAACCATGAAGTAGATCGAGGCGAAATAAAGCATGGCCGGGATGATCGCGGCGATGACGATCTCGGTGTACGCGATGCCCGTGATCTCGGCCATGATGAACGCGCCCGCGCCCATGATCGGCGGGAGGATCTGGCCGCCGGAGGAGGCGGCGGCCTCGACCGCGGCCGAGGTCTGCGACGGGTAGCCGACTTTCTTCATCAGCGGGATGGTCAGCGAGCCGGTGGAGACCACGTTGCCGGCCGAGGTGCCGTTGATCATGCCCATCAGGCCCGAGCCGAACACGGCCACCTTGGCGGGTCCGCCGCGCGAGCCGCCCGCCGCGGCGAAAGCGAAGTTCACGAAGTATTCGCCCACGCGCGAGACCTGCAGGAAGGCCGCGAAGATGATGAAGAGGATGATGTAGGTGGAGGAGATCGCGGTGGTCGGGCCGAGGATGCCCTGGTCGGTGTAGATGTAGGTGAGGAAACGTGATGCGGTGTAGCCGCGGTGCTCGAGGATGCCCGGCAGCCAGGGACCGACGAGGCTGTAGAGCATGAACACGCCGGCGATGGCCACGAGCGCGAGGCCCGCGAGGCGGCGGGTGATCTCGAGGATCAGGATCACGCCGGCGAGTGCGGCGTACATGTCGACGCTCTTGGCCAGCGCGGTGCCGGCGCGCAGGCGCAGGAACTCGGCGTGAAAGATGAGATACAGCGCGACGGTGATCGCGGCCAGCGCGAGCAGCAGGTCGGTGGGATCGATGACGCCGCGTTTGCGCAGCGGCGCGATCCAGCTCAGCAGCAGCGCCCAGGCGGTGCCCGCGGCGAGCGGGATGCCGAAAGTCCAGAGCATGGCGTCGCGGCCGGCGGCATGGTCGAGTCCGGTGCCGGTGGCCCAGAAGCCGACGCCCTGGACGAAGGCGGTGATGAGGGCGGCGGCGGCGGGCAGCAGCGCGAGCCAGTAAGCGAGGCCGGGCAGGCGACGGGTGGGCCGGGTGTCGTCAGGGCGGAAGTTGCCCGAGGAGAACAGCAGGAAACCGAGCGTGAGCCCGCCAGCGACGTGAATGAGCCGGTAGGTCCAGGTTTCCAGCGGGTAGAAGTTCATCACGCCGATGTGGAAGACCGTGTACGCGATGCACAGGGCCGCGAGGAGCTGGCCGGTGAGGCCCGCGGCCTGCCTTTGGTTGGGGGCAATGGCTTCGCCGTCGACGCCGGCGCTGAGGTTGCCGGGGCCCTCCGTGGGCGTCGGGGACGCCGTGCCGGTCGCCGCCGCGGCGCCCGCCAGCGCTGTCGCACTGGCCGGGTTCGGCACTGCTCCGAGGTTGCCCGGGGTCGCCGGGCCCTCCGTAGCCTCAGTCACGCAGTGCGGCCGGCAGGGTCACCCCCTGCTCCTCCAGGTAGCGCGCCGCGCCCGGGTGGAACGGCATGAAGCTGTTGTTGCTCCAGTTCTCCAGGCGTGTCTCGCGGGCCGCGGAGTGGATCTGCGTGAGGCGCTCCGGGTTCTCCAGCACGAGGCGGGTGATCTCGTAGGCAAGGCTGTCGGGCAGGTCCTTGTGGGCGATGGCGAAGTTCCACATGGAGACGGTGTCCTGGTCCTCGTCATGGCCTGCGTAGGTGCCGCCGGGGATGACCAGCGCTGAAACGGAGGGGAACGTCTCGAGGGTCTTGGCCTGTTCCTCGGGCTGGAAGGCGAAGATCACGACGTCGTTTTCGGCCGCGAGCTGGCTGAAGGCGGAGATCGGCAGTCCGGCGGCGAAGGCGAAAGCATCCACCAGGCCGTCTTTCAGCTGGCTGATGGCGTCGGCTGCACCGGCGTTGGAGATGCGTGCTTCGACGCCGAGGGCCTCGAAAAAGCGCGGCCAGTAGATGCCCGCGGTGCCGCCGGCCGGGCCGACGGAGACGCGCTTGCCGTCGAGGTCGGCGATCGAGTCGATGCCGGAGGAGCGCAGCGCCACGACCTGGAACGGGGTTTGATACATGGGGAACAGCGCGCG
>CAYTXS010000094.1:3103-6507 GCA_964441585.1 uncultured Thioalkalivibrio sp. | reverse complement strand
TCCTGTGCGTCGGCGCTGCTGATCAGCATGAGGGCGCTGGCGACTGCGACCGCCGCTTTCGTGATCATCGGGTGCATTGGGCGACTCCTGGCGTCGAATTCCGGTTGGCGGAGAATATCCGTCGGGTCGGACCGCAACAACTGGTTGAATTACCTACAGAACGCCCCGGATTTCGGGCGTTTTAGGCCGTTAGAACGCGATTTTCAGGCCAAAAAGAGGGTTCTAAGCGGGCGGGGAAGCCGCTCTCAGGCGCTGCTGGCCACTTTCCGGGCGTCGTCGTCGAATCGCCCGTGCGAAAGGTCATTCGCCCAGCTCATCGCGGCAATCTGCAGCGCAGGCAGTTCCGCGACCGCGCAGGGCGGCTCATCGCCGAGCAGTTTCGGCAATTCCCTGGCGTCCTTACGCTCCAGCGCCTCGACCAGCTGGAGCAGCTGTCCCAGGCGGCCGCGCCGGTGCAGCAGGGCGTCATGAATCGATTGCCCGAGATTCACCTGTTCGAGAAGCGTCGCCATCGGCGCATCCATCAGCGTATCGAGCAGCGACATGATGCCGGTCATGAAAGCTTGTTCATTAAGATCCGCATTCCGCGAACTGCGCTGGGCTAGCAGCTCCATCAACCGCCCGCGGGTGGAGGCGAGGGTCATCAGTGGCGTGGCACCGCCCTGGTCGTCGCCGTGGGCGAATACCAGCACCTGCAGCCAGCGATGCAGCTGTCTATCGCCGAGCACGACGAGCGCATGGGACAGACTCTGGATACGATTCGGGATGCCCATGCCAACCGAGTTCACGAGTCGCATGAGCTTGTAGGTCAACTCGGGCGCGCGCTTGAAGGTCTCCGCGATGTCCTGTTTTGAACTGCCGTCCGCGACCTGCTGGAGGAGTTGCAAAAGCACGTGCCGGTCCGGCTGCGTGCGCCGCCCTTCGAGCAGCACGGGCCGCGCGAAGTAATAGCCCTGGAACAGGTCGAAGCCGAGTTCGCGGCAGCGATCGGCTTGGAACAGGCTGTCCACTTTTTCCGCCAGCAGCTTTACGCCCGCAGCCTTGCCGGCCCTCGCGAGGGCCGGTACGCGGTTGGCGGGCGTCATCGCAAGATCGACCTTGACGATGTCGATCAGGCCGAGCACGTCTTCGGGCAGTTCTTCCGGGCGGGTCACGTCATCGAGCGCGAAGCGGAAGCCCTGGCGCTTGAGCGCATGGCAACGCGCGAGAATCTGCGGCGTGATCTCGACGGTCTCGAGGATCTCGATGACGATGCTTTCCGCCGGCAGCAGCTCGGGCACGTCGGACAACAGCAGCTCGGCGTCGAAGTTGATGAAGCCCTGGCATCCGCCGAGAGCCGTGTCGATCCCGAGGTCGCTGAAAGCATGTGCGATGACGGCAGCAGTGGCGGCACGGTCGTCGGTCACCACGACGCCGTTGTCGTTGCTTGGCCGGAATAGCAGCTCGTAGGCCACGGTTGCGCCGCGCCGATCGAGAATGGGTTGCCGGCCGAGGAAGAACGGCGGGATGTCCTCTAAATCCATTTGGAGGCTTGCTGCAGTCATGCTCGCATCGTAAGGGCTTGGCGCTGGCGGGTTGTGGATGCAGTTCGCATATTCAGGCTCGGCGACCGCGCGAGCTGTCGTTGCCTTAGAATGCATTTATTCGGCCTGAATCACGCTTCTAAGGTCGAAATCCGCGTAGTTTTTGGCGGATAATAGTTTTGGATCAGCGACTTGCCACGGTCCGACCCGGGAAAACACAAAGGGAACCATTGTGAAGATCACGATTTTTGGCTCGGGCTATGTGGGCCTGGTGACGGGGGCTTGCCTGGCGGATGTGGGCAACCAGGTGGTGTGTGTCGACATCGACCAGGACAAGATCGATCGGCTGAATGCAGGCGAGATTCCGATCTTCGAGCCGGGGCTGACTGCGGTCGTGAAGCGCAATCGCGAATCGGGCCGCCTGAAGTTCACTACTGATGTGAAAGCGGGGGTGGCTCACGGGCTGTTCCAGTTCATCGCCGTCGGCACGCCGCCCGACGAAGACGGCTCCGCCGACATGCAATACGTGCTCGCAGTGGCGCGGTCGATCGGCGAGTCTATGGAGGACTATCGCGTCGTGGTCGATAAGTCCACGGTGCCGGTCGGCACGGCGGACAAGGTCAAGGAAGAGATCGCCAGGACGCTTCAGCAGCGTGGTGCGAGCATCGATTTCGACGTCGTGTCCAATCCGGAGTTTCTCAAGGAAGGCGCGGCGGTGGACGACTTCATGCGGCCGGACCGCATCATCGTCGGCACGGACAATCCACGCACCACTGAGTTGTTGCGCCTCCTGTACGAACCTTTCAACCGCCAGCAGGACCGGCTCATCGCGATGGACATCCGTTCGGCCGAACTGACCAAGTACGCGGCCAACGCCATGCTGGCCACCAAGATCAGCTTCATGAACGAGCTCGCCAACCTGGCCGAGCGTTTCGGTGCCGACATCGAGCATGTGAGGCTGGGCATCGGCTCCGACCCACGCATCGGCTATCACTTCATCTACCCGGGCGCGGGTTATGGCGGTTCGTGTTTCCCCAAGGACGTCACGGCGCTGGCGCATTCCGCGCGGCATGCCGGCCATCCGGCGCTGTTGCTCGAGGCGGTCGAGGCGGTGAATGCGCGCCAGAAGCACGTCCTGTTCGACAAGATCAGCGCGCATTACGGCGAGACGCTCGCCGGCCGGACCATCGCGCTGTGGGGACTGGCGTTCAAGCCGAACACCGACGACATGCGCGAGGCCCCGAGTCGGACGCTCATGGAGGCGCTCTGGGCGGCTGGCGCCAAGGTGCGCGCCTACGATCCGCAGGCGGCTGAGGAGACACATCGCATTTACGGCGATCGTGCCGACCTCGTGTTGTGCAAGTCAGCGGAGGCCGCGCTGCAGGGCGCCGATTGCCTGGTGTTGGTCACCGAATGGATGGAGTTCCGCAGCCCGGATTTCGACGCTATCAAGGATGCTCTCAAGGACCCGGTGATCTTCGACGGCCGCAACGTCTTCGATCCAGACTTCGTGCGTCGCTTTGGCTTCGCCTACTACGGCATCGGCCGCGGCGACGCCGCGCCGCGGGTCGGACCATGACAACTTATTGATTGTAAAAAGATTGGGCTGCAAAAATCGGTTCATACGCGCTTTAGAGACGGAAAATCGGGTGAGTAATCGCGTTCTAAGGGACGGTCCAGCCGTTCCTGAGCGGGACCCGATTCTCGGGAAAGTACGCGTTAGAATGGGTTTTTTCGGCCTGAATCACGCTTCTAAGCGCGAAATCCGGCCATATTTCCAAACATATTTCATTTAGATCAGCCGCTTGCTGCGGTCCGACCCGAAAAAGGACATTCCGCATGATCGTGCCCGTCATCCTCTCGGGCGGCTCCGGCACACGG
>CAYTXS010000094.1:0-3003 GCA_964441585.1 uncultured Thioalkalivibrio sp. | reverse complement strand
AAGGACATTCCGCATGATCGTGCCCGTCATCCTCTCGGGCGGCTCCGGCACACGGCTTTGGCCGCTGTCGCGCCAGCTCTACCCGAAGCAGTTGTTGCCGCTTTTCGGCAAGGACACGATGCTGCAGTCCACGCTGCAGCGGCTGGAGGGGCTGGCCGAAGTCGCCGAGCCGATCATCGTCTGTAACGACGAACACCGTTTCCTGGTCGCGGAGCAATTGCGCCAGATCGGCGTCTCGCCCGCCGCGATCCTGCTCGAGCCGGCTGGGCGCAACACCGCCCCCGCGGTCGCACTCGCCGCCGCCGCCGCATTGCAGGACCGCGAGCAGGGCGACGACCCCATCCTCCTCGTCCTGCCGGCCGACCACGTGATCCGCAACGCGGAAGCATTCCGCACGGCACTGGCCGTCGGCGCACGGCTCGCGGCCGAGGACAAGCTGGTCACTTTCGGCGTCGTGCCCGATCGACCCGAAACCGGCTACGGCTATATCCGCGCCTCAGCCCGCAACGGCGCCGCCGCCGTCGAGCAGTTCGTCGAAAAACCCGACCCCGCGCTCGCCGAGAAATACGTCGCGTCGGGCGAATACTTCTGGAACTCCGGCATGTTCATGTTCCGTGCCGGCCGTTACATCGAAGAGCTGCGCAATCACCGCCCAGAAATCGTCACCCAGTGCGTCGCCGCCATCGCCGCGGCCAAGAGCGACCTCGACTTCATCCGCGTGGATCGCGAGGCCTTCGAGGCCTGCCCGTCCGACTCGATCGACTACGCCGTCATGGAAAAAACCGAGCACGCGTGGGTCGTGCCGCTCGACGCCGGATGGAGCGATGTCGGCAGCTGGGCCAGCCTGCATGACGCCTGCGACCCGGATGCCGCCGGCAACGTCACGGTCGGCGACGTCCTGATCGAAGACACCGAGCGCTGCTATCTCTATGCCGAGAGCCGCCTCGTCGCCACCATCGGCCTGGCGGATTGCGTGGTGGTCGAAACCAAGGACGCCGTGCTCGTCGCGCCGCGCGATCGCGTCCAGGAGGTCAAGCAACTCGTCGAGCGCCTCAAAAAGGACGGCCGCTACGAAACCAGCCTGCACCGCGAAGTTTTCCGCCCCTGGGGCAGCTACGACAGCGTCGATAACGGCGACCGTTTCCAGGTCAAGCGCATCACCGTCAAGCCGGGCGCGCAGCTCTCACTGCAGATGCACCACCATCGGGCCGAACACTGGATCGTCGTCTCCGGCACCGCCAAGGTGACCTCCGGCGACCAGACCTTCCTGCTCGGCGAGAACCAGTCGACCTACATCCCCATGGGTACCACGCATCGGCTCGAAAACCCCGGCAAGATGCCGCTGCATCTCATCGAGGTGCAGTCCGGCTCCTACCTGGGCGAAGATGACATCGTGCGCTTCGAGGACACCTACGGGCGGGGTTGATCCGCGGAAGCGGTTAAGCAAGCCTGCAGCTGATCCCGAGTGAGCGCGCGGCCTTGGCCAGTTTGCGGTCGAGCGTCACGACATCGACGCCATGTCCTGATGCAATGGCGAGATGCAGCGCATCACCCGCTCGAAGCCCGGTCTTATACTGGTCGGCGAATCGCGCGGCGACCCGAAATTCCGTCGTGCCCGCAGCCAGCACGTGGAACGACTCTTCCACCAGCGCGTTGAAAACCCGCAGTGTCTCGACGCGATGCGTCGGCTCGATGCTGGCTTGGCGCAGCTTCATCGACAGCGCGGCCGAGAATTCCGTGATCACCCACTCGCTGATCGCGAGGCTGCCCGGCCCTTGCGCTGCGAGCCAGCGCTGGATCGCTCCGGTCCGTGACTCGTTTGTCAGCGCTGCGACGAGCACGCTGGTGTCGAGATAGTGCATCAGTAACGTGCATCGTCGCGCAGCTTGCGAATGAACTTGCCTGCTGATTCAACTTGCCGCGGCATTGGACTGGTTACTTCGGTGAGCGTCTCCAGTGCGACAGACTTGCGCTCCGGGTTCGCGGTCGTTAGCCGCGCGACCGGCCGGCCACGCCGCGTGATGACGACGGTTTCCCCCGCTTGTGCAAGGTCGACAAGCTCACTCAACTTTGCCTTGGCAGCGGCCAGGCTCACTGTGTCTGTTGTCATCGACCACCTCCGATAGCGGACTATCTAGTTGGTCATATACTAGCACCGCCAGCGGCGCAGCCGAAAGACTCCCCTCGAGAATTGAGGGCGGCGGTCGCGGCGATGCGAACCGGTATGTCAGCGCCGCTGAAAATCTCGCTTCTCATGGGATCTTTGCGAAGGGACCCCGCGGTAGCGAGATTGCTAGAATAGCCGGATCTGGAACCGTTCCCTATTTTCGCCTCGGACCGTCTCCCGTTCAGATGGGGGCCGGACCCCACCACCGGATGCTCTCACATGAATTGTTTCAAGGCCTACGACGTCCGCGGCCGCCTGCCTGACGATCTCAATCCCGACATCGCGCGACGCATCGGCCGGGCCTATGCCGCCGTGATCGGCCCACGCCGGGTGGTCGTCGGCCATGACGTGCGCCTCTCCTCGCCCGAGCTGTCCCAGGCCCTGGCCGAGGGCCTCATGGACGCGGGCGTGGACGTGCAGGACATCGGCCTGTGCGGCACCGAGATGGTGTATTTCGCGGCCAGCCACCTCGACGTCCAGGGCGGGATCATGGTGACCGCCAGCCACAATCCGCCGGACTGGAACGGCATGAAATTCGTGCGCGAGGAGTCGAAGCCGATCAGCGGCGACTCGGGGTTGAAAGACATCGAGGAGCGCGCCGAGAAAGGCCGTTTCGAGGCCACGCCGAAGCGGGGCCGTTACACCGAAGTCGATGTGCATGACGCCTACCTCCAGCACCTGCTCGGCTACGTGGACGTCGCCGCGCTCGAGCCGCTGAAACTGGTCGTAAACGCGGGCAACGGCGGCGCCGGGCTGGTGATCGACCGGCTCGAAAAACACCTGCCTTTCGAGTTCGTCCGCCTGCAACACGAGCCCGACGGCACCTTCCCGCACGG
>CAYTXS010000093.1:0-8757 GCA_964441585.1 uncultured Thioalkalivibrio sp. | reverse complement strand
CCCTGGCTCTTCAGCAGCTTCGACCATGTGCAGCGCGTGCTGGACAGCGATCTGGCACAAGGCTGGAATGACGAACTGAGGGCGGAACGTGGCGTGACCGTGCTGATGGCATATCCGCGAGCGCCTCGTCACATCACCAGCAATGGCCGCCCCATCGCAAATCCGGAGGATCTTTCCGGATTTCGGATGCGCGTACCTCAGATCCCGATTCTCTTCGACACCTTCGCCGAACTCGGTACCGACGCGGTCGCCATGGGCTTTGGCGAGGTCTACTCGAGTCTTCAGGCGGGTCTCATCCAAGGGCAGGAGAACCCCCTGCCGACCATCGCGGGATTCTCTATCCAGGAGGTCCAAGAGTATATCAACCTCACCGAGCACGTGCTCGCGCCTGAGTACATCTACGTGAATTCCGACTGGTGGGAAGAACTTCCCGAAGACCTTCGTATGCTGATGACGGAGCTGCTTGTGGAAGGGCAGGAGATCGCCGCGGCCGCGACGGCCGAGGCAGGGGAGGCCATCCTGGCCGAAGTCCGCGCCGCCGGGGGAACCGAGATCATCGAGTCAGATGTTGAGGCCTTCCGGGCTGCAGCGCGTCCGATCCTCGACCGCATTGGCCCGGAGCATCTCGGAGAAGAGACCTACAACGTCATCGTTGAGCTCGCCGACTAGGTCCGCGGATGCTTCTGGGCCAAATGATGGAGCGTCGACGCTCGCTCGCCACCCTCTTCATGGGGGTGGCGGGGCTACTGGGCGGCGCGTTGCTCGTATTGCTAGTGGGAAATGTCGCCGCGCGTGCGTTCGACCTGAATCCGGTTTGGGTGAGCGAAACCTCGAGGGTTCTGTTCGTCTGGGGGACGGCCGCGGGAATGATCTCTGTGTCACTGTCCGGCCAACATTTCCGCGTGGATCTCGCGAGTAAGGGCGCGATCGAGGCGGAGGCGGGGCCCGGATATTGGGAACTCGTTATCCAGATCGTCGTCTGCCTCGTGCTTGGCTACATCGCCTGGTTTGCCTATCCGACGATAGAACGCGCGGCGGTGCAGCCCATGGCCTCAATCCCGCTGACATATGGTTTTCTGAGGGCGGCCCTGGTTGTGGCTCTTGCCGGCATGTTGCTCGCGCATCTTTGGCGATCTCTCGAGATTGTCCTTGCCCTTGCGACATCAGGTGCCACGTCACGGCGCGAGGGCTGAGCGGTGTTCGATATCTCTCCGCCGATGCTTCTGCTTGGAACGCTCGTCATCCTGATTCTGCTGCGCGTGCCGGTGGTCTTCGCGATCGGGGCGGCGGTCTGCCTTTATTTCGTCGATCAGGGCCTGCCGCCCGCGAATATCGCCGTGCGCATGGGCTCGGCGCTGGATGCCAGCGTCCTGATGGCGATCCCGCTCTACCTGATGGCTGGCGAATTCATGAACCGGTCCGGCGCGACGTCGCGTCTGGTCCGCGCGGCGGAATCAGCCCTAAGCTGGATGCGCGGCGGCCTCGCGCAGACCAACATCCTCTCGTCGCTGGTCTTCGCCGGAATGTCGGGGTCCGCTCTGGCCGACTCGGCGGGCATCGGCAAGATCATGATCCCGGCGATGAAAGAGCGCGGCTATGACCCGGGCTTCGCCGCCGCGGTGACGGCGTCCTCGTCGATCATCGGTCCCATCTTCCCGCCGAGCATTCCGATGATCGTCTTCGGCTCGATCACCGGCACCTCCGTGGGCGCGCTGTTTCTCGGTGGGGTCATCCCCGGCCTCGCCTTGACCCTCGCTCTCATGGTCTGGGTCTGGATCGCCACGCGGAAGATGACGCTGACAGACGGGGGTCTCGGGCCGCCTTCCGTCATCGCCATCCTTCGGGCCTTCGGCGAGGCCGCTCTACCGCTGGCCACCCCGGTGATCATCCTGTCGGGAATATTCTGGGGCTTCATGACCCCGACGGAAGCAGGCGCGATCGCCTCTCTCTACGCGGCACTCCTTGGCGCATTCGTCTACCGGACGCTCGCGTGGAGGGACATTCTCGAAGCCCTAGGCAGGGCGATGCTCCTGACAGCGGCGGTCATGGTGCTCCTGGCGGTGGCGGCGGTGCTTGGCTGGATCATCACCCTTGAAGGAATTGCGCGCGATGTCAGCGCCTTGCTTGGTGGCGGGGACGCGAGCCTTGTGCTTGTTGTCATCACGATCGTCATCGCGATGTTGGTTATCGGGATGTTCATGGACGTTACAGCGGCGATGCTGGTCTTCGTTCCGGTCTTCTCGCAGGCAGCGATGGATGCTGGGCTCGCGCCGGTCCAGTTCGGCCTTCTTGTAATCGTCGCCCTTCTGATCGGCCTCATCACGCCTCCGGTGGGGTTTTGTCTTTTCGTCACCGCCTCGATTGCGGAGATCCCGGTGACGCGCGTGATCCGGGCGGCCGTACCCCTGATCCTTCCCATTCTGCTCGTTTTGGCCGCAATCGCGGCCATCCCAGGCATGACGACCTGGCTTCCAAGCCTGATGTGAAAGAGAAAATGATGACCTCAAGCTCTCCCGAAAGCGGGTTTCGAATTCTGTCCCACGGCATGCTCGGCTACGGGTTCCCCGCGGCATCGCTGGAGCGTGCCATCGAAACCGGCATCGATCTGATTGCCGTGGACGCCGGAAGCACGGACGCCGGCCCCTACTATCTCGGCAGTGGTGACCTGTTCGGGTCGCGCGCGATGATCCTGCGGGACCTGCAGATGCTCGTCGATGCGCAGGAGAGGACCGGCGCGCCGATCGTGATCGGTTCGGCCGGAGGGGCGGGGACGAACATTCAGGTCGACAGCCTACTCGGGATTCTCGACGAGGTGCTGGCCGAGCGAGGGGTGTCGAAGAAGGTCGCGGTGATCCGGAGCGAGCTTGACCGCTCTGTGATCCGCGAGGCGCTCGATACAGGCCGCGTCCGTACCTTCGAGACGGGCGAGGCGCTGACCCATGGCGACATCGACGATGCCTGTCACATCGTGGCCCAGATTGGCCCCGAGCCCATCATCGCGGCGCTGCGGGAAAATCCCGACATCGTAGTTGCCGGCCGGGCCTGGGACGTCGCCAACGTGGCGGCACTTCCCGTCCTGCAGGGCTATCCCAAGGGGCTTGCCTACCACCTTGGCAAGATCCTGGAATGCGGCGGACAGGCCGCCTTGCCGGTCGAGGGCTCCGACCTTCTGATGGGCCGGCTCTTTTCCGACGGTTTCATTGTTGAGAGCCCGCACGAGCGAAAGGTTTGCACCGTCGAGTCCGTCTCTGCCCACACGCTTTACGAAAAGACCAACCCGGTGCGACTGCCATGCCCGGGCGGGCTGGTCGATTTGACCGGGTCCCAGTTCGAACAGGACGACGCGGCGCGGGTTCGCGTCACCGGCAGCGATTTCGAACCTGCCCCGGTCTATACGTTGAAGCTTGAGGGTGCCCGGCAGGTCGGCTTCCGCCATATCGCGATCGGGGGCATTCGCGATCCTCGCATGATCTCCCAGATCGACGACATCGAAACCGAGGTGCGGGCGCGTCTTGCGCAGAACCTCGAGGGGCGGATCGATCCTTCGGGCTACACGCTCACGATCCGTCGCTACGGTCTCGATGGCGTCATGGGCGCACTGGAGCCGGTGCAGACGCCCGCGCATGAGCTTGGGCTTCTCGTCGACGCCGTAGGCGACACGCCCGACATCGCGGAAACCGTCTGCGCGATGGCGCGCTCGCTGCTTCTCCATTGGGGTTATCCCGGGCGTATCGCGACCGCCGGCAACATGGCCTTCCCATTCTCGCCCGCTGACGTACCGGCCGGCACGGTCTACGCGTTCAACATCTATCACCTGATGGAAGTGGCTGACCCGGTGTCCCTCTTTCCGTTCGAAATCCTGGAGATGCCGCAATGAAACTGGGCGACGTCGCAAAGGTCGTGCGCAGCAAGAACGCAGGCCCCTTCATCCTGACCTTCGACATACTGATGCCTGACGAGACATCTTTCGAACGGCTTCGGTCAAAGGGCACCCTGACGCGCGAGAGCGTCGCGCGTGCCTATGGCGTGTCGGCCAACGAGATCCTCGAATTCGACTATTATCCCTTCGCCAAGGCGATCAAGTTCTCGCTGCGCCGTCCCGTCCCCTCGGGGGCCCCTCACGATACTGACGTCTACGGCGCCCAGCAGCATGTGCCCTTGCTGGAGATGGACATTGACTGACGCGTCGCTGCCCGAAATCTCCGAAGTCGATGCGGAAGGGGCTACAGCCGAACTTTATGCGCGGATCAGGTCCCAGAGTGGATCCGCCTTGGTGAACTATGTCTGGCGGCATCTTGCGACGATACCCGGAGGGGCCGCCGAGTGGTGCTGGGACGTCGCCACGGCCAACGAAACGGCATCGGCGGAAAGGGCGATCGGCATCGCCGCCGATCGCGACGCATTGATGCTTGCCTGTGCGGGTGGACCCGAGGTGTCGCCCGGTCCGGTGACGGTTCGCCTGATCAGGGCCTACAATCGCAACAACCCCGGAAACCTTGCACGGGTCCGGTTGCTGCTGGAGGCGCTTCGCTTGCTGCACGATGGCGAGGTCACGCAGGATTCCGGGTCGCCGCCACAGGTGCAGTCGGTCGCCCCGGTCCGCGATTCCGGTCTGCCCCCCCTGCCGGCCGTGGGCGATCTATCCGCCGCAGACCGAACGGCGGCGGAATGGCTGGCGCGTGTGGGGCCGGGTGCCGATAGCGGTGTGGACCCCAGCCTCTGGCGCCACCTGTCGGTTGAGCCGGGTCTTTTGCCCAACCTCGCGCCCGATCTTGCTGCTGTCATCGGGAGCGACGAATTTGCTGAGGCCCATGCTCGGCTCTGTCGCCCTGTGCAGCCGTCGCATCCCGCCCAGGTGCCCGACAGGGCGGTGGAATTCGACGCCGCAGCCGTCGCACAAAGCCTGCGGGCCTTCGCGACGCGCATCGCCGAACTGACCCTCGCGGGCCGCATCGTGGCCAGATGGTGCAATGCATGAGCCCGGTAGTCCGAAGGAATGATCCCCGATGACGATTGTTGAGAAAGTCGACCTGCACCTTGCCCGCCAGGCAAGCCTGAATCACGAGCTTCGCGCGCTGATCACCACAATGGATGCCGATGCGCGCCAACAGGCGGCTGCTGCGACGGGGGCTGGTCCGCTCGAAGGGCTGACCGTCTCCGTCAAGGACAATATCGACGTTGCTGGCGTGCCCACGACGGCAGGATCGGCCTTTTTCGCCGACCGCGTCGCCAATTCGGACGCCACAGTCACCGCGCGGCTGCGCGCGGCCGGGGCCGTCATCATCGGGAAGGCCAACCTGCATGAATTCGCCTTCGGGGGAACGACGCAGAACCCGCATCACGGACGTTGCCGCAACCCGTGGAACCCTGACTGCATTCCGGGCGGTTCGTCCGGCGGCTCGGGCGCATCCGTGGCGGCAGGCATGTGCGACGTGTCGCTGGGCACCGATACCGGCGGGTCAATCCGCATACCGGCGGCGCTGAACGGTGTCGTTGGCCTTAGACCCACGGTCGGGCGCGTGCCGAACACGGGATCGGTTCCCGTGTCGGAACAGTTCGACACGATCGGGCCGCTGGCCTATTCCGTAGGGGAAGCGGCGGCGGTGTTCGAGGCCATCGCCGGGCATGACCCTGCCTGCGAGATGAGCATCGACCACCCGGTCGAAAGCTGGACCTCGGTCAGGGCGCGCGGTCTCCATGGCCTTCGGGTCGGCGTGCCCCGCGGTTTCTTTTTCGAGGGTATCGATGAAGAGGTGGACAAGGCAGTCCGCGCAATGATCGGGACTCTGTCCGATCTCGGCCTGTCCGTCCGCGACGTGGATCTGCCCGGCGTCGAGGCCGTGCATCAGCAGATGAGCAACGTGCTTTTGTGCGACGCCGCCGCCTATCACAGGAAACGGCTCGAGGAGGCGCCGGCACTGTTCGGCGACGACGTGCGCGAACGCATGATGATCGGATACGGGACCTCGGGGATCGACCATGCCGACGGGCAGGCCGCGCAGCGACGCTGGCGGCGGCAGGTCGAGGCGCTGTTCCAGTCGGTCGATCTGGTCGTGACGCCGACGGTGGGGTTCGCGGCGCCGCGGATCGCCGACAGCGCCCGCATGATCGAGGCCACCCGGGGCCTCACGCGCCTGACCTTTCCGTGGTCTTTCGCGCAGGTGCCGGCGCTCAGCCTGCCGTGCGGCTTCACTGGTGAGGGCCTTCCGGTCGGCGCGCAGCTGGTTGGCCGGCACTTCGACGAAGCTTTGCTTTTCGCCGTCGCCGACGCCGTGCAGGATGTCACGGAGTTCCACAAGCGCAGGCCGGCGCTATGGATCGCGCAACAGTAACGAGCTGAGAACACATGAACAAAAAAGAATTCTCCCCCCTCCGCATCGAGCGACGTCAATCCCTGACCGGGGCGGCGGCAGACCGTCTGCGCAAGGCGATACTCGCGGGCGAGTTGCGGCAGGGTCAGCATCTCGTCGAAATCGAGACCGCCGAGAAACTCGGGATCAGCCGGGGCCCGCTGCGCGAGGCGTTTAAACTGCTCGCGGCGGAGGGTCTGCTCGAGATCCGGCAGGAACGTGGCGTGTTCGTGCCGAAACACTCCAACGAGGAAGTCGAGCAGATGATCATCGCCCGCGCGATGATCGAGGGCACCGCGGCGCGGCTTTTCGTGCTTCGTGCTGATGAGCAGACGCGCGCCCGGCTTTCCGACCTGCTCGCCGCGATGGAAATCGAGGCCGAGCGCGCGGACACCAGCGCATGGCGCGAGATCGACTGGAAATTCCACGAAACCGTGCTCGTGGGATCCGGGAACCCGTTTCTCCGCCGCGCCTGGGCGACGATCGGCACGCTGCTGCGCGTCTACATGATGCAGATGAACCCGCTCTATGACGAACAGCGGGCGCAGGCGATGGAGAACCACCGCCGCCTCGTGAAGGTGCTGCTCGCCGACGATCCCGCCGAGGCCGAGGCCCGGTTCCGGCAGACGATCCTGACGACCGGCTACTTCGTGCTCGGGCGGGTTCCCCCCGCAGGCTTGGTCGACGGGAACGCGGGCCGAGGGGAGGCATGATGCCGTTTCCTTCTCTGCCCACGGATCCCATCGTCATCACCGATACGACCTTGCGTGACGGTCTCCAGAGCCTCGCGGATGTGCTCCCGCTCGAGACGAAGCTGGCCGTTCTCGACGCCATCTCGGGCGCCGGCATCCGTTCGATCGAGCTGACGTCCTTCGTGCGACCGGACCGTGTGCCGCAACTTGCGGATGCGGAGGAACTGGTTGCGACCGCCCGCGCGCGTCATGGCGACGGGCTCGAACTCAGGTCTCTTGTCGCGAACCGTCGCGGGCTCGACCGCGCGGTGTCGGCCGGGGTCGATCTGGTCGTGATCCTCGTCACCCTGTCGGATGAATACGCGCGCCGGAACCAGGGCGTGAACAGCGGCGAGAACCTCGATCTGGCTTGCGCGCTCGTCGAGGCGGCAACGGCGCAGGGCATGGCAGCGGCGACAGCTTATTCCATGCCGATCTTCTGCCCCTACGAGGGTGCGATCCCGCCCGAGAGGCTGGTGACCGCCACCAAGCGGCTCGTGGGCGCGGGATGCTCGGCCTTCACCCTGTGCACCTCCACCGGGCTTGAGGGGCCGGCCGACGTTGACCGGTCCTTGTCTTTGCTTGAGGACAGCGGCGCGCGTGATCTCGCGCTACACCTTCATACGACCAATGGTATGGCGCCGGCAGTTGCGCTGCTGGGCTTGCAACGCGGAGTAAGGCGTTTCGAGACGGCGATGTGCGGTCTGGGGGGTGGCATCGCACTTCCGACCGGAATGCCCGAACACGGTAACTATGCCACCGAAGATCTCGCCCATCTTCTGTTTGAGCTCGGCCTGGCAGATGAACCTTCGGTCATCGTGGAGGCGGCGCAGGCCGTGGCTAGGCAGCTTGGCCTCAAGGCCCGAAGTTTCGCTGCGCGCGGCGCGACAAAGTCCATGGTTCATCCCGCTGCCAACATGAGGGTGCGCCATGGAACATGACGTCCCCAAGGGAGCGCTGGAGGGCGTGCGCATCCTCGATCTCGCGACCATGGCGGCAGGGCCATGGGCCGCGAGCTATCTTGCCGACTGGGGCGCGGACGTCATCAAGGTCGAGCACCCGGTGCAGGGCGACCACCTGCGCCGCTGGGGCAGGTCGAAAGGCGACGTCCCGCTCTTCTGGAAATCCATATCGCGCAACAAGCGCGTCATGACCATCGACTTGTCGCATCCGGAGGGGCGAGAAGTTGTTCTCGATCTCGTTCGGACCTGCGATGCGGTCGTCGAGAACTTCCGGCCTGGTGTTCTCGAACGGTGGCGGCTGGGCTACGAGGATCTTTGCGGGGCGAAAGAGGACATCATCCTTCTCAGGACCACGGCTTTCGGGCAGACAGGCCCCTATGCGCGGCGGCCTGGCTTCGGCACGCTGGCCGAGGCGATGAGCGGTCTTGCCCATCTCACGGGGGAACCGGACGGGCCACCGACCCTCGCGGCCTATCCGCTGGCTGACGGGGTCGCCGGACTGTCGGGCGCCATGGCCCTGCTTGCCGCGCTCTATCACCGCGATGCGCTGGGTGGTACGGGGCAGGTGATCGACAACGCCATCAGCGAGGCCAACCTGCGTCTAATCGAATACATCGTCCTCGAACACGACCAGCTCGGCCTGGTGCCTGGTCGGCAGGGCAACCGCCTTCCCGGACTGGCCCCACGCAACGCTTACCCGACGAGCGACGGGGG
>CAYTXS010000092.1:0-9060 GCA_964441585.1 uncultured Thioalkalivibrio sp. | reverse complement strand
ACCTTTATCGCAAGAACGCGGCCCTGTGGGGGACGAACAACGTCGACCACCAGGCCCGGATCTGCCACTCGACGACGGTCGCCGGCGTAGCCAATACCTGGGGCTACGGCGCGATGACCAACTCGTACAACGACATGCACAACAGCAAGTGCATGTTCTTCATCGGCAGCAACGCCGCCGAGGCGCACCCGATCTCGATGCAGCACGTGCTGCGCGGCAAGGAGAACGGCGCCAAGCTGATCGTGGCCGACCCGCGCTTCACCCGCACTGCGGCGCATTCGGACCAGTTCCTGCGGCTGCGACCGGGCACCGACGTTCCCCTGATCTATGGCCTTCTGTGGCACATCTTCGAGAACGGCTGGGAAGACAAGGAATACATCCGCCAGCGCGTCGCCTTCATGGACGAGATCCGTGCCGAGACCGCCAAGTGGACGCCCGATGTCGTCGAGAACGTCACCGGGATTCCGGGCGAAGACGTGAAGAAGGCTGCACAGACCATGGCGGAGCACCGGCCCGGCACCATTGTCTGGTGCATGGGCGGCACGCAGCACACCATCGGCAACAACAACACGCGCCTCTACAGCGTGTTGCAGCTGGCGCTCGGTAACGTCGGCGTGTCGGGCGGCGGCGCCAACATTTTCCGCGGCCATGACAACGTCCAGGGCGCCACCGACTTCGGCATCCTGTCCGACACCCTGCCCGGCTACTATGGTCTCTCCGAGGGTTCCTACAAGCACTGGGCGCGTGTCTGGGACGTCGACTTCGATTGGCTGAAAGCACGCTTCGACGACGCCAGCTACGCGAACGGGCCCAAGATGGTGCCGGCGATGAATCTGCCGGGAATCACCGTGTCACGCTGGTTCGACGGCGTGAACGAGACCGACGAGAACGTGTCGCAGAAGACGTCGCTCAAGGCGCTGTTCCTCTGGGGGCACGCGATCAACAGCCAGGTGCGCGGCGCCGAGCAGAAGAAGGCGCTGGAGAAGCTGGACCTGGTGGTTGTCGTCGATCCTTACCCGACGCACACCGCCGTGCTGCCGGATCGCGACAAAGAAGGCATGTACCTGCTGCCGGCCTGCACGCAGTTCGAAACCTACGGCTCACGTACGGCGTCCAACCGGTCGCTGCAATGGGGCGAGAAGGTCATCGAGCCGCTGTTCGAGTCGCTGCCCGATCACACCATCATGTACAAGCTGACCAAGAAGCTCGGCTTCTCCGACCAGCTGTTCAAGCATATCAAGGTGAACGGCGAAGAGCCGCTGATCGAGGACATCACCCGCGAGTTCAACCGCGGCATGTGGACCATCGGTTACACCGGCCAGAGCCCGGAGCGTCTCAAGAAGCACCTCGAGAACAAGCACACCTTCAATGTCACGACGCTGAAGGCCGAGGGCGGACCTTGCGACGGCGAGACCTACGGGTTGCCGTGGCCCTGCTGGGGCACCCCGGAGATGGCTCATCCCGGCACACACGTGCTGTACGACACCAGCAAGCCGGTGGCGGAAGGCGGCCTGAATTTCCGCGCCCGTTTCGGCGTGGAGTACCAGGGGGTGAACCTGCTGGCCGAGGATTCCTGGAGCAAGGGCGCCGAGATCGAGGACGGTTATCCGGAGTTCACCTCCGACATGCTGAAACAGCTCGGCTGGTGGGATGACCTGACCGAGGAGGAGAAGGTCGCGGCCGAGGGCAGGAACTGGAAGACCGACCTTTCGGGCGGCATCCAGCGCGTCGCCATCAAGCACGGTTGCGCACCCTTCGGTAACGCCAAGGCGCGTTGCAAGGTGTGGAACTTCCCGGATCCGATCCCCGTCCATCGCGAACCGCTGTACACCAGCCGCCGCGACCTGGTGGACGAGTATCCGACCTACGAGGACCGCAAGGCCTTCTGGCGTCTGCCTGCCCGTTACGGCTCGATTCAGGCCCAGGACTTCTCCAAGGACTTCCCGCTGATTCATACCAGCGGCCGCCTGGTCGAGTACGAAGGCGGTGGCGAAGAGACGCGGTCCAATCCCTGGCTCGCCGAGCTGCAGCAGGAGATGTTCGTCGAGATCAACCCGGCGGACGCCAACGATCGCGGCATCAAGGACGACACCTGGGTGTGGATGGATGGACCGGAGGGCGGCGTGATCAAGCTCAAGGCCATGATCACCAACCGCGTGGGCCGGGGCGTCGTGTTCACGCCATATCATTTCGGCGGGTGGTTCGAGGGCAAGGACTTGTTATCCAAGTATCCTGAAGGCACTCATCCGTATGTCCGAGGCTCTGCAGCGAACGATGCGTTTACCTACGGGTACGACTCGGTCACGAATATGCAGGAAACCAAAGCCTCGCTCTGCCAGATTCGCCCGGCGTAAGGAGTTAACTCACCATGGCGAGAATGAAATTTCTTTGTGATTCCGAACGCTGCATCGAATGCAACGGTTGTGTAACTGCGTGCAAGAACGAGCATGAAGTGCCCTGGGGCGTCAACCGCCGCCGGGTGGTCACGCTCGACGACGGTGTACCGGGCGAAAGCTCGATCTCCGTCGCCTGCATGCACTGCACGGACGCACCTTGTGCCGCCGTCTGCCCGGTGGATTGTTTCTACACCACCGACGACGGCATCGTCCTGCACGACAAGGACCTCTGCATCGGCTGCGGCTACTGCTTCTATGCCTGCCCCTTCGGCGCGCCCCAGTTCCCGCAAAAGGAAGCCTTCGGCATCCGCGGGAAGATGGACAAGTGCACCTTCTGCGCGGGTGGCCCCGAGGAGAACAACTCCGAAGACGAGTACATCAAGTACGGGACCAACCGTATCGCCGAGGGCAAGTTGCCGCTGTGTGCGGAGATGTGCGCAACCAAGGCGTTGCTGGCGGGTGATGGCGACATGGTCGCCGACATCTATCGCGAGCGCGTCCTGAAGCGTGGCAGCCGTCCGCAGACCTGGGGCTGGGAAACCGCTTACAAGGAAGCTTAGGCGCGTGATAACACACCGGGCGGGGCGGCCGACAGGCCGCCCCCGCACCGGTCCTGGAGAGAGACGATGAGAATTATCACCCTGGCTTTACTGGCTGCAGCGTCCGTGGCCCTCGCGGGCTGTTCGGATGTCACGGTCTATGAGCCTGGCGTATACAAGGGTTCGAGCGACCCCTTGGTCGAGGACCTCAGGTCGGAAGAACTGAGATCTGCCCTTGAGGATCGCGTCGAACGACAGCGCGACCGTTAGTCACTCAGCCCACACGACGGGAGGATTCCACGTGATGGTCGACAATACAAAATCGGAAGTCAGCGGACGCCAGCGGCGGAAAGCGCGCCGGATCGTCTGGAGCGTCGCGCTGATTCTGGGTCTATCCATGATCCTGCCGCTGAGCGGCTGGCTGCTGACCGAGGGCCCGTCAGGGCAGGCAGTGGCACAGCAGGCTCAGTCCGGCGATGACGCGGCGCAACTCGCGCAATCGGAACAGCAGCGCCGTGAGTTCTGGCGTCAGGCTCGCGGCGGCGTGGCCGGTTACAGCGCAGTGACCGGCCAGGAAACCGGCGTCCTCATCCAGAGTGGCGGCGACGTCTGGCGCGCCGTGCGCGAGGGGCCGCTGCTGCGTTGGGGCGGTATCGGTATCCTGGCTGTACTCGGGGGCCTGCTGCTGTTTTATCTGGTGAAGGGACCGGTGAAACTTGATCATCGTACGGGCCGGACAATAACCCGATGGAGCCTCTATGACCGGGTCATGCACTGGGTGGTCGCCGCGCTGTTCATGATCCTCGCGATCACCGGACTCAGTCTGCTTTTCGGGCGCGTGGTGCTCACCCCGCTCTTCGGCAAGGAGGGCTTTGCTGCCTTTGCGGCGATCGCCAAGCCCGTTCACGATTGGCTGGCCGTGCCTTTCATCGTCACGCTGGTGATGATGATGATTCCCTGGATGAAAGACAGTCTGCCGAAGGCCTACGACTGGACCTGGATCAAGCAGGGCGGAGGCTACCTCGATCGGACGAAGCACCCGCCGGCCGGCTTCGTCAATGCGGGAGAGAAGATCTGGTACTGGTTCCTGTTCTTCGGCGGTATCGTGCTGGTCGTGTCGGGCGTGTTCCTGCTCTTCCCGAACCTGGGCACGGAACGTGGCGGAATGCAGATCGCGCACATCGCCCACGCTGTCAGCGGCATTGGGTTGATTATGTTCTCCTTCGCACATATCTATCTTGGCACCATCGGTAATGAGGGTGGCCTCGAAGGGATGATCACCGGGGAAGTGGATGAGGCCTGGGCCAAGGCGCACCACAACGTCTGGTACGACGAAATCAAGAAGCAGGGCACGCGCCCCGCGAATGTCGAGGCGCCCCGCGGGGCCGGTCATGCGACGACCTGACCTCGGGATGTGACATGATGAGGGACGGGGGCGCCAAGGGGCGCCCCCGTTTTTTTGGCTGGCGATTTTGTTGCGGACGGGGCATTCTTTAGCTTATGAAAAGCACGTTCAAAGCGCTTCTGCTCGGCTTGGTGCTCGCCGCTGGGAGTCAGGCATCCGAGAGCGCATCATCAGACGATTACCCCTCCTGGGACGGCGATCTCGAGACGCTTCATGAGCACGCCGCGCCCTCCTCCAGTGGCAAGACCGAGCTCATGGCGGCGGCCGGCGAGGGGCGGCTCGCTGCAGTGCGGCGCCTCGTGGAAGACGGGGCCGCGGTCGATGAAAGAAACGCAAACGGCGGCACCGCGCTGATGTACGCGGTCGCGGCAGACGAGCTAGAGACCGCGACTTTCCTGCTGGCCAACGGGGCCGACGCGAACGCACGCGCACGGATCGGCTGGACGCCGTTGCTCGTTGCGGCGGCCAAGGGCAGGGCGCGGATGGTCGAGCTGCTGCTGGCGAGCGGCGCGGAAGCAGCAACTCCGGATGCCTACGGGTGGACACCGCTCATGCGGGCGGTTTCCAGCAACTACATCGAGGCGGTCGAGGTGCTACTGGCGTCGGGCCAGGCGGAAATCGAGGCACGCGAGGAATCGGGAGCCACGGCCCTCCACATCGCGGCGGGCAGGGGCTTCGCCGAGATCGTGGAGTCCCTTCTCGAAGCGGGTGCAGAGCCGCTGGCCACCGACGGCGCGGGCCGCACGCCGGCGGAAGTCGCTCGCATGCAGGGCCACCGCGAGGCGGAGGCGCTGCTGAAGTCCTAGCAGACGTTGGTGTTCTGGCTGTACTCGCCGAGGGGCAGCACCGTGGTGGTCGGTCCGGCCGGCGCCCGGATGGCCTCGCTGCCTCGCTGCAGGGCGAGCTGGAAGCCGAACTTCTCGAAGAAGCGCTCGAACATGTCGCCGCCGTAAGTGCCGAGGGCGCGCAACTCGCCCGTCTGTTCGTCCAATGCCAGGTCCACGGCTGCCAGGGGTTGTGGCGCCGGACCGCCGAGCACGCGACAACCCTCGGCCGGATCGTAAACGCTGCCTTCCGAGCAGCAGTAGATCACCTGCTCGCGCCGGCTCGGCGTGTACTCCTTGTCCGTGAAAGCCATTGGCCCGTGCCGGTAGTGGATGAAGCTCACGGTCGGCGTCGGGTAGGTCATGCGGTGTGCGCAGATCGCGGAAAACGCGACCACGGAGCGCTGCGGCCCGACGCCGCCTCGCCAGCGGTAGCTCCGTCCGTCGTCCATTTCCAGGCGTTCCTGCGGCAGCGCAGGTTTGCCCAGGTCGATCAGGAAACAAGGCGTGCTGACGAAAGGATAGTGAAAGACGTAGCTCTCGCCGACGGCGAGTTGATCAAGGCGCAGCGGCGATCCCGTGGCATCCACAAGCGTGGCGGGGGGTGCCGGGACCCGCTCGGGGGTCGAGTCCGCCAGCAGCGAAGGGCTGCTCGCCACTAAAGCGCCGGTGCTGGCGCAGAGCTTCAGAAAACCACGTCGGGAAACAGGATCGCCGGCCATGATCGCCACCTTTCAGGTCAGAGTGCATGATCCTAGCATTCGCTGCGCCAGCCGCAACAGATCCGTCGGGGTGCAGGCCAGAGTCTAATCGCGAGCCCTGTCGCCGGGCCCATGCGCTCGCGTGGTCGGGCGTGGATCGGATGCGTCCTGCGGCGCCTTGCGGCGACGGATCTCCATGGGATGCTCGACTTTGCGCACCTTGTCGAAAAGATGCATGAGCGCCAGCCACGGATGTCGATAGGTCATGCGCGGCCCGGCATAAGCCATGATCACTCGCGCATGTTCGCGCTGGGCCCGCTTGTAGCAGTGGATAGGGCACTTGGCGCAGGTCGGCTTGGCTTCCCCATAGGGACATTTCTCGAGGCGCCGCCGCGCGTAGGAAAGAAACGCCTGACAGTCGTCGCAGGTGGTTCCCTGTCGTGTGGTCTCGTCGTGATGATCGGCGCACCAGATCTCAACCATGCATTCCATGGTGCGGTACTCGCGCCGCAGGCGCGGTGTGAGCAGCAGGGCGTCGCCTGCATCGCTGCTGTGGTGATTCATGCATACTATATACATCTTATGTCCGTTCAAGTGCAATAGTCATACACCCCGGGCGCAATCGCCTCTCCCAAGCGACGGCAATCGCGCTTGGGCGGGCGATTCGGACCCAGATGGAGTAAGCTGTACGAATGACTGAAAAGATCGCAAAAGTCGCCGCAGGGCGCACGGATCACCCCTTCAAGGTGTCGTCCATTACGCGTGCAGAGGCGCCCGAGGGGGCCGTATCCGCCACATGGTACCGCTACGAGATCGCGCAGGGACCCAACGCCATCGTCGGGCACCGGGAAGGCAGCCTGCAGGCTGTCACCCAGGCGGTCGCGGACATCGTGATCCGGCTCAACGAGCGTAGGCTCGGCAAGGCAGGGCGCGTGCAGTTGACCCCGGGGCCGAAAAAGAATCGCGCCAGCTGAGCTGAGCTGAGCTGAGCTGAGCTGAGCAGAAGCGGGGTTGGCCTTGCGTCACTCCGCCCGCGGCAAGGCCGGTGGCCCGCCGGCTCAGCGATCTGTCGGTCGCCAGTCGAGCGGCGGTTCCTGCAGCAGCGCCAGCTGCTCCCGCAGCGCCTGCACATGATCCTCCCAGTATCGCGGCGTACCGAACCACGGGAAGGCGACGCGAAAGGCAGGATCCGCCCAGCGGCGCGCGATCCACGCAGCGTAATGCATGATCCGCAGTGCACGCAGGACTTCGATGAGCGCGAGTTCAGCGGGGTCGAAGGGCCTGAATTCCTCATATCCGGCCAGCAACTCCGCCAGCTGCGGTTCCTGTTCCGCGCGTTCGCCCGACAGGAACATCCACAGGTCCTGGATGGCGGGACCGGTGCAGGCGTCATCGAGATCGACAATGTGAACCTGCTCGTCGAGCGCCAGGACATTACCGGGATGGAAATCGCCATGCAGGCGCAGCTGGCGAGCCTGCACGGCCTCCCAACGGTCCTCGACCGTCGCCAGGAGGTCCTGACACACGCTGGCGTACGCCGGCTCCATGTAGTCCGGAAGAAACCCCCCGGCGAGCAGGTCATCGCGCGATGCATGGCCGAACCGTGCGGGCGATAGCTCGGGACGATGGCTGAAGGCTGCCTGGTTACCCACCAGGTGGAGGCGCGCCACCAGCCGGCCCACTTGCCGCAGCAGGCGCAGGTCGTCGAGCTGCGGCACGCGGCCGGCAACTCGCGGCGTCAATGCGAAGCGGAACTCGCCGTGCTGCAAGAGGCTTTGCCCCTCGTGGCGCAGGGGCGCGACGACGGGGATGTCGCGTGTCGCCAGTTCGTACGCGAAGCCGTGCTCCTCGAGAATCGCCGCGTCCGTCCACCGGCCGGGCCGATAGAACTTCGCCACCACCGGCGGGCCGCCCTCGATGCCCACCTGGTAGACCCGGTTCTCGTAGCTGTTCAGCGCGAGCAGTCGTCCATCGCAATGCAGGCCGAAGCGCTCCACGGAATCGAGGATGTCGTCGGGCTGGAGTTCCTGGTAGGCGAGGGACGTGTCGTGGTTTCTGCTCATGCTTCGATCGCACAGTCGGAGCGGCAATATACCAGCCGCCCTGCTCCCGGTGTGTCATGGACAATCCGCACGCTTGTGTTATAGTCGCTCTACTCCTGATGCACACCGGTCTGCATCCGGCCCTTGCGGCACACCCCTCTGGTCAGCCTCGAGCGAATCAACAATCGAGCCTTGACCGGCCGGAGCCCAGCTTCCGGCAGGCGTGATAGATCAGGAGATCAGGTTTTTATGTCATTCGACTCTCTCGGCCTTTCGGCCGAGCTTCTTCGTGCAGTGGCGGAAGAAGGCTACGACACGCCGACCCCGATCCAGGTAAAGGCGATCCCGGTCATCCTGCAAGGCAGGGACGTCCTCGCCGGCGCCCAGACGGGTACCGGCAAGACGGCCGGCTTCACGCTGCCCATGTTGCAGCATCTGTCTGCCAGACCCGTTGAAGGCCGCAGGCGCATTCGCACGCTGGTGCTGGTGCCGACCCGCGAACTGGCCGCCCAGGTGGCCGCCAGCGTGGACACGTACGGTCGCCACCTCCCGCATCTGACCTGCGCCGTGGTATTCGGCGGCGTCAGCATCAATCCCCAGATTGCAACGCTTCGGCGCGGCGTCGACATCCTGGTCGCCACGCCGGGCCGGCTGCTCGATCACGCCCAACAGCGCACCGTGGACCTGTCCTCCGTGGAGATCCTGGTGCTAGACGAGGCGGATCGCATGCTCGACATGGGCTTCATCCGCGACATCCGGCGTGTGCTCGCCATGCTGCCGAAGCAGCGTCAGAACCTGCTGTTCTCCGCGACATGCTCCGACGAGATTCGCTCGCTGGCGAACGGCCTGCTGGACAATCCGGTCGAGATCGAGGTGGCGCGTCGCAATATCACGGCCGAACTCGTCACCCAGGTCGTGCACCCGGTGGACCGGGCTCGCAAGCGTGAGCTGCTGTCGCACCTGATGAGCACGGGGGACTGGCGCCAGGTCCTCGTGTTTACCCGCACCAAGCACGGGGCCAACCGGCTCGCCACGCAGCTTGAGCATGACGGAATCAGTGCTGCAGCGATCCACGGCAACAAGAGCCAGGCAGCGCGCACCAAGGCGCTGGCGGACTTCAAGGCCGGCAAGGTGCGGACGCTGGTGGCGACCG
>CAYTXS010000091.1:0-9064 GCA_964441585.1 uncultured Thioalkalivibrio sp. | reverse complement strand
CGACCAGGTTCAGGCCGTTGTAATAGGAATTGGTGCCGCCGCCGTGGACCTGCACGAGGGCGGGATACTCGGCGTCGGGCGAAAAGCCCGGCGGAGTGAACACGAAGGCCTGGATGTAGTGTCCGTCGCGGCTGCGATAGCTGATCACCTCGGGCGCTTTCACGCCCGCCCAGTCGGTGGCGACCGACGTCAGCTGCGCGGCGCCGCCGCCGGCCTGCGGCAGCCAGTCCACTTCGCGACCGCGCGTCGGCGTGGAGCGTACGAAGATGAACTCCCCGGCATCCGGCGTGGCGTCGAAGCCGTTGATCAGGCCGCCCATGTTGCTCATCCGGGTCGCCACGCCGCCGGCTGCGGGCACCCGCCAAAGGTCTACCTCGCCGCGCGCGTGACGCGGGAAGAACAGTTCCGCGCCGTCACCGGACCACCGCGGCTGGTCGATGTCCATCGCATGAACCTGCATTTCGACCCGGCGCTCGTCGCCGGAGGCGGCGTCGATCACGTACAGGTCAGACAGGTCCCCATACCAGAACTCGTCCCTGGCGATGCCGAAAACAGCGATATGGTGGCCGTCGGGCGACCAGGCCGGCGTCCCGCTACCCATAACTTGATGGCTCAGTTGGCGCGTTTCACCAGATGCCACGTCCACGATCCAGAGATCATCGCTCCAGTAATCGGCCTTGTTGGAGTAGTAGGCGATCGTCTTGCCGTCCGGCGACCAGGCGTGTCCCAGCCGGATCTCCTCGGGTGCCATGGACTCCCGGGTCAGCTGCCGGGGCCCCACCGAGCCGTCGCTGGCGACCAGCCAGAGGTCCTGGTGGCCCGAACGGGCGCTATAGAAAGCGATGTGCCTGCCGTCGGGAGAGGGTCGCGGGGCCCTGACGTCATGCGCATCATTCGTCAGGCGCATGGGCTTGTCCCCGGCGATGCCGGCGACCCAGAGGTCGCCGTCGCTCACGTAGGCGATGCGCCGGCCGTCGGCGAACCAGCACGGAGACGCGCCTTTCACCCACGGCGACAGGTGCCCCGTGTCACGGGACAGCAGGTGAATGCCCTGCCTGTCCGGCGTATCCACCGCGACGGCGACGTATGCCCCGTCGGGTGATATGCGTGCATCCATCACGCCGTCGTGGCCCGTCGCCCGGCAGACGACGGTGCGGCAGATGTTCTCCCAGCTCAGGGCAGCCGGCTCCGAACTTGCCGTCATCGGCACCAGGAGTGCCGCGACGCACCAGGCTTGCAGCAGGAGGGAGCGGCGTCGCAGCGATGGAATCGGGAACATGTCGATGGACTCCGATGCGGTCAGAATTTCGCCCGGACGCGTGCGCCGGTGAGCGCGCGGCGGCGGCTTTCACGCCAGATGATCAGGGCATTCGAGGCGATCACGATGGCGGCGCCCGCCAGCACCGAGGGCAGCGGCCAGTCGTTCCAGATCAGCCAGCCGAACAGGGTCGCCCAGACGATGCCGCTGTAGTTGAACACCGTGACGATCGCCGCGGGCGCGTTGCGAAACGCGGTGGACAGCAGCCACTGCGCCAGCGCGCCAGACAAGCCGACGCCGAACAGCAGCGGCACCTCGGCCAGGGTGGGCGTGACGGCGACGAACGGCAAGGGCAGTGCCATCACCAGCGTGCCGATCACCATGAAATAGAAGGTGACCGTCTCGGGACTCTCGAAGCGGCCCAGGTAGCGCAGGATGATCTGCAGCGTGGCGTGCATCAACGCGGCGCTCAGCGCCACGGTCACGCCCAGCATGTTGGCCTGCCCCGCAGGTGCCGCCATCACGACTACCCCGGCAAACCCGATCACCACGGCGGACCAGCGCCAGGGCCCGACGCGCTCACCGAGGAAGAACACCCCCAGCACGGGGATGAACAAGGAAGCGGTGAAAAGCAGCACCGTGGTTTCCGCCATGGGCATGAGCGAAAACGCGGCGAAGGTCATGACCAGGGAGCCGGCGCCGAGTACGGCGCGCAGGCCCACCAGCGAGGGCTTGCTGCGGATCACCAGGATTTCGCGCCGCCCCAGCACGAATACCATGAAGAGAAACGGCAGGCTGGCGATCAGGTTCCGGTAAAAGGCGATCTCGACGACAGAATGGTTTTCGCTCAGGAGTTTCGCGAAGACGTTCATGACGGTGAACATGAAGAATCCGCCCAGCGCCGCCAGCATGCCGCGCACGACGTGTTCCTCCGGGCGCCCCTCCCCGCGTGCGGGTTCCGGGTCTGGTGTGCTCACGGCGCGCCCCCTTGCGCTTTCATTTCAGATAGGCATAATGGCCCTGCGCTGTAAATGGGGCAAAACACCCCAAATACAAGATTTGAGACGAAGCGACGGGTGCCATGGATAACGATAACTTCAAGACTGCAGTTATTGCTGCGCTACGGCAACTGATCCGCCCCATCGCGCGGCTGATGCTGTATGCCGGCGTGCCCTGGCGGGAGTTCGCCGAGCACGTCAAACAGGAGTTCGTCGCCGTCGCCACGGCCGAGTTCGGCGTGAACGGGCGGCCGACCAACGTATCGCGCGTGTCGCTGTTGACCGGGATCGCCCGCAAGGAAGTACGCAGGTTACGGGAACTGTCCGAAGCCGAAAAGGCCACCGACGCCAATCCACGCACCACCACCGGCGCCACCCGCCTGCTGGGAACCTGGCACCAGGACAACACCTATGTCGGCACCGACGGCAAGGCGCTCGAAATGCCGCTGAAAGGGCCGGCGCCCTCTTTCGAGGCGCTGCATCGACAGTGCGGCTGCGACATTCCGGAAACGACGATGTTGAAGGAACTGGTTCGTGCCGGCGCCGTCCGGATCGAGGATGAACGTGTGCGCGCCTTGACGCGCTACTACATGCCGTCCGCGCTCGACGCCGAGTCGGTGCTGCGCGCCGGCAGCGTGATCGAGGATCTCGGCGAAACGGTCACCTTCAACCTGAGAAACCGCCCGAAGGGCCGGACCCGCTTCGAAGCGCGGGCGACCAATGACGCCGTGCGCGCCGACCAGGCCGCCGCGTTCGACCTGTTTGTCCGGGAACGCGCCATGGCGTTCCTGGAAGAAATCGACGGATGGCTTACCCATCACCAGGCCACTGGCGACGAGCCTGCCGTCCGAATGGGCATCGGCGTTTTCAGGATTCATGAAAACAGTTCGAAAGATCGAGAGGATTCGAAATGAAACTGAGAGAAATACTGAGCATCTCCGCGCTCGGGCTGCTGCTGGCAGCCTGCGGTGGAGGCAGTGACTCGTCCGGGGCGGCAGGCGGCGGAACCGGGGGCGGCGGCACGGGCGGCGGTTCCGGTGGCGGCACCGGCGGTGGGGCCGGCGGTGGCTCGGGCGGTGGTTCGCCCGTGTTCGGCATCGATGCCGGCGGCCTCGCTTACGGCGTGATCACGTCCTTCGGCAGCGTCGTCGTCAACGGTGTTCGCTATGACACGACATCCGCAGAGATCCTCGTCGCGGGTGTGCCTGCGTCGGAGAGCGACCTGCGTGTCGGCGACGTGGTGGAGCTCGAAGGCGAGCTCGACGAGGATGGCGTCAACGGCACCGCACTCAGCATACGCACGGACAGCGTCGTCGAGGGACCGGTGGAGTCGATCGACCTGGAGGCCGGCGTGCTCGTCGTGCTGGGCCAGACCATCGACGTCAGCACTACCACCTCGTTCGACGACGAATTCGTTCCCCGCACCCTGGAAGGCGTGGCGGTCGGCATGCGCGTCGAGGTCGACGGGCTGATCAGTGCAGACGGGCGCATCCAGGCGACCCGGATCGAGCGCGACGAAGACGACAGCGATTTCGAGGTCCGGGGACTCGTGGCGGATCTCGACCCGGTGGCCTCGACCTTCCGGATCAACGAGCTGCGCGTCGATTACAGCGCGGCCCAGCGCGAGGATTTCCCCGCTGCTGGACTCAGCAACGGGGACCTGGTGGAAGCCGAGGGCGACGTATTCCAGAATGGCGTGCTGCAGGCCGACGAAGTCGATTTCGAGGGCAATTTCCTGCGCCGCTTCTGCAGCGATGACGACGACGATTGCGGCGTCGAAGTGGAGGGCTACATCTCCAGGTTCGCGTCCGCGGCCGACTTTGATGTCGGCGGCGTCCGTGTGGTGACCGACGCCGACACGGTGTATGAAGATGGCACCGCCGCCGACCTGGCGCTCGACCGCAAGGTGGAGGTCTTCGGCGTGGTGGCAGCGGACGGCACGCTCACGGCCCTGAAGATCGAGTTCGATGACGACGACAGCCCCATCGAGATCAAGGCCAGCGTTTCGGAAGTTGACGGGGCCAACAGTGTGATCACCCTGTTGGGTATCCGGGTCCGGCTGGATGCGCAGGCCAGCCTGGAAGATTTCAGCAGCGCGATGGCATTCCCCTTCCGCCCGGAAGACATCCAGGTGGGCGACCGCCTGTATATCGCGGCCCGGCCGATCGACTCGGCCGTCGCCGACGTTCTCGCCACCAGGGTCGAGCGCGAGGACGATGACGACAGCGGGGTGGACCTGACGGCTTTCGTCAGCGGGATCGCCGCACCGAGTTTCACGATGCTCGGGGTGACCGTCCAGACGGATGCGGACACGGAGTTCCAGGGTCGCAGCGGCGATGTCACCTCGGCCCAGTTCTTCGGCGAACTGCAGATCGACGATTTGGTGGAAGTCGAAGGCGCCCAACTCGCCGAGACGGTGATCGCGGCGGAAGAAGTGGAGATAGAGAACGACGAGGGCGACGACGACGACTGAGCATCGGCGGCGGGCTCCGGCCTCCGGCCTGGGGCCGGTCGGATGAACCGGCCGGCCTCAGGCCGCTTCGGCGCGAAAGGTCTTGAGCTGGTCGGCGACCATGTTGCGAATCTTCTCGAGGGCGTTCTGCTCGGCGAGCTCGCAAGGGGGGCGCCTGCGGAGCAGCGGCCAGCGCTCGCCCTCGAGGACGCGCTCGAGATAGAAGAGATTGCGTTCGATCGCGACCATGTAAGGGTTGCGTCCTTCGAACACCGCATCCATGTAGCGGTAGGCGCCTTCGAAAGAGCGCTCCAGGCGCGGTTCACAGACCTGGCGGAAAAACGCCGGGGTCTGGCGCAGCAGGTCGAGGCCCGAGCGATACCGGGTGATGATGCGTCCGGAGGGGTCGCGCCAGACCGCGATGCCGCCGAGCACGAACTCCGGGTAGAGCCGGTCGCGGCATTTTTCCAGGTAACAGCGGTCGGCCATCTGTGCGAGCAGGTCGGCCGTGCCCATCATGTGGCCGAGCTTGCGGTCTTTTTCCGTGACGACGCGAATCTGGTCGAGGCGCACCTCGTAGCCGGTGTAATGCACCACCTGGCGGGCGATGCCGGAGGCCGCGCCGAGTCCGATCTGGTTCAGGTAGCGGTCCAGGAACTGGGCGCTGCGGCTGACGTGCGAGCGGGTGAATTCCGCCCCGTTTCGGTGCACGTCGCTCGTGTGCCTTATGTAGCCGCTGTCGTGAAACAGCGAAGTGATCACGCCGAGGATGGCGCGGGGGGCGCCGAGCCGGTCGGCCGAGGCCACCGACGCCTCGTGGCCCTGGATGAGACGGGCCAGGGCGAGGGTCATGTCGAGAGTGTGCTGGATATCGTGGTAGACGGTATCGCAGCCGAGATAGCCTTGCATGCGCCCCCGGAACAGGTCGTCGAAATCCTCGAATGCCTGGCGCAGGACGCGCAGCGGCATGCCGGGATAAAGGCGCGTGAAGCTGTCGTGGATCGTTTCCCACACCGGCTCCCAGGTCGTCACGAGCACCGAATTGGTGACGTCGTGATCGCTCCGCCGGTCACGGAGCATCAGCACGCGGCCCTTGTTTTCCCTGGCTTCCATTTCCTGAGTCTATTAGACCGCTGGTCCTTATGCTATGTCGGCGGGGGCGTTCTGTGATGGTCGTCACATCGGCCCGTCCAGGGCTTGCAGGACAGCAGTTCGCCCCGCAGTCGCCGCCTGGATTCGCCTTCGTAATCCCCTACGGCATCTCGAAATCGGCCACCGCGGGAGCATGATCCGAGGGTCGCTCGTTCCGCCGCGGCTCGATATCCACCCAAGAGGCCCGGCATGCGGGTGCGAGCGCCTCGCTCGCCAGAACGAGGTCGATGCGCAGCCCGCGCTTGCGGCGGAAACCGCCGGCACGGTAATCCCACCAGCTGTAGATCCCGTCTTCCTGGTCGAACAGGCGGAAGGTGTCTACGAAGCCGAGCGCCAGGACCCGCTCCAGCGCCTCGCGTTCCGGCTCGCTGCAAAGCACTTTGCCGGCCCATTCCGCCGGATCGTGCACGTCCCGGTCGTCCGGCGCGATGTTGAAATCACCCATGACGACGACCCGCGAGTGGTGCGCCAGTTCCTCTTCGAGGGTCGCGCGCAGCTTGTCCAGCCAGCCGAGCTTGTAAAGATATTTTTCGCTGTCCACCGACTGGCCGTTGGGCACGTAGAGGTTCAGCACCCGCACGCCGTCGATCGTGGCGCCGAGCACGCGCCGTTGCGGGTCCTCGTGGGCGTTCAGGCCCGTGACGACGTCGCTCTGCGGCGCCCGGGACAGCAATGCCACGCCGTTGTACGTGGGCTGGCCGCTGAAGCTGACCTCGTAGCCGGCGTCCCGGATGGCGTCGATCGGGAAGGCCGTATCGATGAGCTTGGTTTCCTGCAGCCCGAGCACGTCGGGTGAATGCGCCGTGAGCCAGTCGAGCACCTGCGGCAGGCGCACCTTCAGGGAGTTCACGTTCCAGCTGGCGATCCGCATGGGCTCAGGCCGCCGAAAGCGTGTCGCTGCCGATGCCGGAAAGCCGCAACAAGGGCCCCGGCTCGGGCGGGCGGCCGCGGAACGCGATGAAGGCCTCGAGCGCATCGACGCTGCCGCCGACCTCGAGGATGCACTCGCGGAAACGCCGGCCGGACTCCGGGTCCATGACCCCGCGTTCCTCGAACAGGCTGAAGGCGTCCGCGGAAAGCACCTCGGCCCACTTGTAGCTGTAGTACCCGGCCGCGTAGCCGCCGCCGAAAATATGCGAAAAGCCGTGCGCGAAGCGGTTGAACCCGGGGTAGGGCACGACCGCGATCTCGCGACGCACCGCCTCGAGCTCCGCGACCACACCCGCGGCGTCCACGGGCGCGCGCCCGTGCAGCCGGATGTCGAACAGCGCGAACTCGACCTGGCGCAGCATCTGCATGGCCGACTGGAAATTACGGCTCGCGATCAGCCGTTCGAGCATCTCGCGGGGCAAGGGTGTGCCGCTTTCGAAGTGCCCGGAGAGGCGCTCGATGACCGTGGGATGCCAGGCGAAATTCTCCAGGAACTGGCTCGGTAACTCGACCGCGTCCCAGGCGACGCCGTTGATCCCCGCGGCGCTCGGCCAGTCCACCCGGGTCAGCAGGTGGTGCAGGCAGTGTCCGAATTCGTGGAACAGCGTCACCACGTCGTCGTGGCTGAGCAGCCCCGGCCGCGTGCCGGTCGGCGGCATGAAGTTGCACACCAAAAAGGCGACCGGCAACGCCTCGATGCCCGTCAGCCGCGCCCGGCCGACGCACTCGTCCATCCACGCGCCGCCGCGCTTCTGCTCGCGCGCGTACAGGTCCGTGTACAGGTGGCCGAGCGTGCTGCCGTCGGCGTTCTCGATGCGGAAGAATTCGACGTCCTCGTGCCAGGTGTCCACCTCGCCGCCGGGCACGATCCGGATGCCGAACAGTTCGCCGGCCGTCTCGAACAGGCCCTGCATCACGCGGTCCGCGGGGAAATAGGGCCGCAGCTCTTCGTCGGAGATATCGTAGGCATGCTCGCGCAGCCGCTCCGACCAGAAGGCGATGTCCCAGGCCTCGAGCGGCTGCCCTGCGAACTCCCGAATTGCCTCCATCTCGGCGAGGGCCGCCTTGCGGCTGCGTCGTGCGAGGTCCTCGAGAAAGGTCCGCACCTCGGCCACGGAGGGCGCCATCTTGGTGGCAAGCGACAGCTGGGCATAATTTTCGAAACCCAGGATCTGCGCGGCCTCGTGGCGCAGCCGCAGGATCTCCTCGATGGCGGGCCCGTTGTCGAAGCGCCCGGCGGTCGGGCCGCATTCCGATGCACGGGTCACCCACGCCGTGTAGAACTCGCGCCGCAGCTCCCGGTCGGTGGCGTGGCTCATCACCGCGTGGTACGCGGGAAAATCGAGCGTCAGCGCCCAGCCATCCAGGCCGCGGCTCTGCGCCGCCTCCCGTGCGCGGGTGCGCGCGTCCTCCGGCAGGCCGGAGAGCCTGGCGGGATCATGGACTTCCAGCCGCCACGCCTGGGTTGCGTCGAGAAGGTGCTCCTCGAAACGTGCGCCGAGCAGGGAAAGCTCCTGCATGATGGCGCGAAACCGGGCGCGCTCCGCGGGCGGCAGGGCGACGCCGGCAAGACGGAAATCACGCAACGCATCCTCGAGAATCTTGCGCTGCCCGGGCGCAAGCTCCGCGCCCTGCTCGGCGAGCACGCGCTCGTAGGCCCGGAACAGGCCTTCATGCTGTCCCAGTTCGCTGCCGAAATCGGAGAGCATCGGCAGGCAGGCGTTGTAGGCCTCGCGCAGCGCCGCCGTGTTGTACACGGCATTGAGATGGCCGACGGGCGCCCAGGCGCGCGCGAGGCGATGCTCCATCGCCTCCAGCGGCATGACGAGGTTGTCCCAGCGCGGGGGCTGGGCCGCGGCGAGAATCTCCTCGACCTGCGCCCGGCTTCTCTCGATCACGGTCCGGATGGCCGGTTCGACGTGCGCGGGCCGGATCTTGGAGAAAGCCGGCAAGCCGGCCTCGTTCAACAACGGATTGTCCATGGATGCTCCGGGCGCGCCTGCTGCGGCGCAAGATTTTAACACGGGTGGCCACCGCGGCCGGTCGTGCCCGGTCCGTGGCCGGGGCGTTTACAATGGGCCCGACTTCGCGGGAGTACCAGATGTCCGACAATCCGGAATTCGACTTGTTCGTCATCGGCGGCGGCAGCGGCGGGCTCGCCGCTGCCCAGCGTGCGGCGGAGTATGGCGCGCGGGCGGCGGTGGCCGAACTCGGTGCGCTCGGCGGCACCTGCGTCAACGTCGGCTGCGTGCCCAAGAAACTCATGTGGAACGC
>CAYTXS010000090.1:0-9302 GCA_964441585.1 uncultured Thioalkalivibrio sp. | reverse complement strand
GTCTGGCGGTTAGCAGACATTGGTTGTTAGGCCAGTTAACGACCGTATCGCTGACCTTCCGGCCCTTCGCGAACTCTGAGATACGGGCATTGTTTCTGTCGCGCCGTGGACCGGTATATACAGATGCCATGGCTCCCCGCGCCCGAATCGACCAATCCACTGCGCCGGTTTCCTTCCACGCGATCGAAGCGGTCGGCGGTTGGCGGTACTTTATGCGTTTTGCGGCTACGGTGCCGGAGAGTGCCGCCAGCGGCGTCACAAGAGAGACTGTGACGAATACGCCGCGTGCCCTGCTCGGCATCATCTTCGCCGAGGCCAAAAGTGGAGCCATCGCATCAGCGAGAAACCGGTTTGACAGCTGGCACGTGGCGCTGCTCGAACGTGCCAAGCAGGACCCGAACCTATGGGCGGACATAGTGCTCGTTGATGCCCATCTTTCCGTCTACGAAGACCGGACTTTTGACGAGCACTTCATCCGGCGGCTGGAGGAAGCCCAGAGGAACCTCGCCGCCGACGATAAGATCGCACATGCGCTGGCTTGCAACCACAAATGCAACATCGCGCTGCAACTTGGAGATTTCGACGCCGCTCAGAAGAACGCGGAGCAGGCAATCCGCGTCTACAAGGAGGCAAACGCCGACTTCGGAGCGCTCCACCTGCACACGCACCTCGCGCAGATCCGGATGATGCGTGGTGATCTTCTGGGCGCTTCCAACGTCCTGCATGCCATGGCCGAGGGCCTGGAGACGGTGCCGGGACAGTCGGATTGGCTAATTGCGGTGGCGCGAATTCTTCAGGCGGAGGTGTTTTACGAGACCAATGCCATCGAGCGGGCGAAAGAGATGTTCGATGCCGCCTTCAGACTCGTAGAGGACAAGGACGGCTGGTTCGACATTCTGATCGCAGCCTATCGGGTGAACGCCCGGCTCGCCTATGCGCAGTTCGGTTTGCCCGGTGCGCTTGAAGCACTGTCACATGCAGAGCAGATCGCACGGGACCGCAATATGCCCCGTCTATACCGGCTCTTGCAGATCGAGCGCCTGCGAGCGCTGACGCTATCGGATGAGACACGCATGGCCATCCGGCTCCTCGGCGAAATCGGCCTGTCCACGGAAAGCGCCATGCTCGAGGAAAGCGACGATCTCGCCTTCCGCCAGGGCACGACCCTGGTGGCAGTCGCGAGACTGCTGGTTCGAACGCGCCGTGCGGCGGACGCCTTGGAATTCATCGGTCCCGCCGAAGACCTCACGATACGTCGGGGACAGTTGCTGTCCCTGGCAAAGCTCCGCGTCATCGCGGCCACCGCTCATTGGAAGCTTGGCGCACGGACCGAGGCCACCACGAGCCTGCTCAGCGCGATCCGCCTGCTAGGAGACCAGCCCTTCTGCCGCTTCATCATCGATGAAGGGCCCGAGATGCGCTACATCGTACAGGCGGCGCTCGATGGCGATTACGTCTCTGTTCCGCCGACCCGGGCACAGCGGAGGCGCCTCAGCGAGGTGATGCATCATTGGGTCACGTCGGGGCGGCGCGCCACATCCGCGGACCAGGACGACGCCGAAGTTCTGCACCGGCGCTACCTTCAATTGCTGGCGCTCGGCAATTCCAACAAGGAAATGGCCAGCGTCATGGGGGTGTCCACGAATACCGTCAAATACCACTTGAAGCAGATTTTCCGAAATCTCGACGTCGATAATCGCGCGCGCGCGGTGCACCGGGCCCGCGACCTCGGCCTTCTTGAGCAATAACTACCCGATTGGGTAGTGTTGGCGACTTCGTGTTCTGCGCCACCTTCCTTCTGACCAAGGAGGCTGCCGAACGATGGCGGAAGAGATAAACGTCCACGTAATCACCCCTTTGATTTATCAAGGTTTCCGCGACGACGCGCGTCTCGCGGATGCATTCAAAGGGATGTGCCGGATCTCCGCGTCCTGTCTCGACAAGGGACCGGCCTCGGTGGAATCGGCGGTGGACGAGGTGCTGGCTGCGCCGGGCGTCGTGGATGCCGCCATCCGCGCCGAACGGGCAGGCGCCGACGTCGTGGTGATCGACTGTATGCTCGACCCGGGCCTCGAAGCGTCCCGAGAGGCGGTGTCGATTCCGGTCATCGGCGCGGGTGAGGCGGGCCTCGCCGCTGCCGCCGAACGCGGCCGCTTCAGCGTCGTCACCGTCCTCGACCGACAGGCTCACATGTTCCGCGATCTTGCGCGCCGGCACGGTCTTTCGGACCAGCTTGCATCGGTGAGGGGAATCGGGGTTCCGGTTCTCGCGCTCGAGCAGGACCGAAACGCCGCAATCGCCAGGACGACGCCTGCCTGTGCCGCTGCCATGGCCGAGGACGGGGCGGAGGCGATCGTCTTCGGGTGCACCGGAATGCTTGGCTTCGCCGAGCCTGTCGCCGAAGCGATGGGCATGCCGGACGGCATCGTCATCGATCCGCTGCCCAACGCCGTGCGCGCCGCCGTCGCGGCGGTGCGTGCGGGCGGGCCCGAGCGCCCCGCGCCCGAGCGCAAGGCCACCGCCGGCTTCGAAGCCTGGACATGTCTGTCGGATCTGATGCGCCCGGAGGCTGATGCATGACCGCGGGTTCCGGCGTCTCCTCCGCCTTCCGGCCCGCACGGCTGAAATGGCTGCTTGTCTTGCCGCTGATGATCTTCTTCGTGGTGTTCTTCGTGATCCCCGTCGGGCTGATCTTCGCGACCTCGTTCAATCCTCCGGCGATCGGGCAGGTCAGCGCGACGTGGGACCTGACGCTCGACAACTACATCCGCTTCTTCAGCCGGTCGAATTACCTGGAGGCGGCGGGGCGATCGGTGCTTCTGGGCGTGATCGTGGCGCTCGCGACGGTGATCGTCGCCTACCCGATGGCCTTTGTCATCGCCAAGACCGAACACCCCGGGCGAAACACCTTTCTGCTGATCCTGGTCCTGGCGGCGATGCAGCTCGACATGGTGATCCGCCTCTACGGGATGATGGTGATCCTCGGGAACAACGGCCTGATCAACCAGTTCCTGCTGGCGCTCGGCATGACCACCGACGGTGCGCCGGTGCAACTGATGTACAACTTTCTCGGCGTGGTCCTGGGGCTGGTGCAGTTCGCGTTGCCCTTCATGATCCTGACCCTCATCGGCGTCATCAGGGGCATCGACCCGAGTCTCGAGGAAGCCGCGCGCAGCCTTGGCGCCTCGCGCCGACGCGCCTTCTTCCGCGTGACCCTGCCCATGTCGATGCCGGGCATCCTCGCGGGCTCGCTTCTGGTCTTCGCGCTGTCGATCTCGTCCTACATTGTGCCGGCGCTCATGGGCGGCTTCCGCGTCGGTGTCCTGCCGATCCACATCTTCCAGCAAGTCGCCGAAAGCGCGCGCTTCCAGTTCGGCGCGACCATCGCCGTCATCCTGTTCGTGCTCAGCGCCGGGGCGGTCGCGATCTACCTGTGGCTCGGCAACAGACGCTCGGGAGGCATGGCCTGATGGAGCGCAAGATCCCTCGCGTGATGCTGATCCTCGCGATCCTAGGCTTCATCTACATGCTCGCTCCGATCGTCGTTGTGGTCATGGCCGGGCTGACGGCAGGCGAGTTCCTGACCTTCCCGCCGCAGGGTCTGTCGCTGCGGTGGGTCGCCGCCTTCTTGCAGTCGGAAAGCTACCTTTCGGCCTTCTTTTTCTCCTTCAAGCTGGCGTTGATGACGATGATCGTCTCGACGATCCTGGGCACGGCGGCCGCGCTGTTCCTGAGCCGCACCAACATGGTCGGGCGCGGCGCGATGCGGGCCTTTTTCCTGTCGCCCGTCGTGCTGCCAGGCGTGGTCGTGGGCTTCGCGCTCTTCGCCTTCTACATCTCGACCGGCATCGGCCTGTCCCGAACGATCTGGGGCCTCTGGATCGGCCACATCCTCTATTCCACGCCCTACGTGATCGGCACGGTTGGGGCGGCGCTGGCGGCCTACGACGTCTCGCTGGAAGAGGCCGCGCGGTCTCTCGGGGCCTCGCCTTGGCGGGCCTTCCGCAAGGTGACGCTGCCCAATATCAGCCAGGGCATCCAGGCCGGCTCGATCTTCGCCTTCATCGTCAGCTTCGGACAATTCGAGGTCTCTCTCTTCCTGTCCTCTCCCAATTCCGAGCCGCTGCCGATCGCGATGTACAACTCGCTTCGCTACCAGTTCGACCCGTCCGCCGCCGCCGCAGGGATCTTCGCTATAACTCTGGTCATCGCATCGGTCCTTCTGACCAACCGGCTCGTCAACATCCGCCGATTGCTGGATCGGCGACAGTAACCCAGCCCGCCACCCATCCAACAAGGAGTGACCCATGACACGACTGATCAAACCCACCCGCCGCACCTTTCTGAAAGGAAGCGTCACGCTCGGGGCCGCAGCCGCGCTTCAGAGCCCGTTCATCAATCACGCCTGGGCGCAGGACGTGTCATATGACGGCGAAGTCTTCGACGCGGGCGGCGCTGTCCTCAACATCGGCGAATGGGGCGGCGGATGGCAGGAGTTCGTCCGCGCAGCGCTGGTCGACCAGTTCGAGGAGGACTTCAACTGCACCGTCAACTGGGACAGTTCCTTTCCCTGGTTCCCGAAGTTCGTGACGCAGGGTGCGCAAGACCCCGTCTTCGACATCTGTAACTGGAACCTGCCGAACCTGATGCAGACCAACAGCGCAGGCGACTTCTTCCTGAGCGTCGAGGAGATGCGCGCCAACGTGCCCAACGCCGCGAATTGCTGGGATTTCGCCTTCGCAAGCGGGGCCGGCATTACCTGGGCCTACATGCCCTACGTCTATGCATACCGCACCGACGCCGGCGCGCCGCCGGACAGCTTCCGATCTTTCTGGGCGGAGCGTTACGCCAACAAGCGCGGCGCCTACGGCACCGAGAACGGGCTGATGCATGCCTTCTTCATGGCCACGGCGCAGGAATTCGGCGAGGACCAGTACGACATGGAGGCCGCCTTCCAGGCACTCGAAGACGCCATGCCGATGCAGATCTCGGAATTCACCTTCAACATGCTCTCGCAACTCGAGCGCGGCGAGGTGGACATCGCGGTCCACATCGAGGGCGAAGCGCTGTCGCTCAAGCGTCAGGGCGCGCCGGTCGACATCTGGCACTGGACCAGCCGCCCGATCCTGACCCAGACCAAGACGATCAGCCGCTATTCCGATCCGATGCAGAAGCGACTGGCCTTCGCGCTGATGAACCGGACGCTGAGCCCCGAATTCCTGAACGCCTTCGGCGACGAATTCATGTGGCGTCCGACCAACTCGGAAGCGTCAATCACAGCCGCCCTGGCCGAGGAAGGTGTGCAGAACACCGCAGACGCGGTCAATGAGTTCTGGGTGCCCGACTGGGAGTTCTTCGTCGCCAACAAGTTGGAGATCACCGACCGGCTGAACGAGATCTTCGGCCTGTGACGCAGTCGGCGGGCCGTCACGCGCGGCCCGCCCCTCCCCATGCAGGAGCCCCAGATGTCCTTTGTGGATTTCCAAGGTGTGACGAAAAGCTTCGGCAAGACGCTCGCGGTCGAAGAACTCAACCTTTCGATCGAACAGGGAGAGTTCTTTTCGCTGCTCGGGCCGTCGGGTTGCGGGAAATCCACCACTCTGCGGATGCTGGCGGGCTTCATCGCGCCGTCCACCGGGCGCATTCACGTTCATGGTCGCGACATCACAGACCTGCCGCCTGAAGCGCGCGATATCGGGATCGTGTTCCAGAATTACGCGATCTTCCCGCACATGACCGTCTTCGACAACATCGCCTTCGGCCTGGTCGAGCGCGGCATGGACAGGACCGCGATCAAGCGAAAGGTGGACGCCGCGCTCGAACAGGTGGGGCTTGGTGGATACGGCGAGCGCTATGAGCGCGAGCTTTCGGGCGGACAGAAGCAGCGCGTCGCGCTCGCCCGCGTGCTGGTGATCGAGCCCGAGATCCTGCTTCTGGACGAACCGCTCTCCGCGCTCGACAAGAAGATGCGCGAAGAGATGAAGTTCTGGATCAAGAACATCCAGAAATCCGTCGGCATCACCACGATCTACGTCACGCACGACCAGTCCGAAGCGCTCACCATGTCCGATCGGATCGCCGTGATGAATGCGGGCCGTGTGCTTCAGATCGGATCGCCCGTCGAGATCTACGAGCAGCCCAATTCGCGGTTCATTGCCGAGTTCATCGGCGAGTCGAACCTGCTCGCCGGACGCATGGGCGAAGGCCGGATCGAGATCGGCCGCAGCGCCGTGCCCATCGGCGAGGCCGGCGGCGCAAGCCCGGGAGACGAGGTGGCGCTTCTTCTGCGGCCCGAACAGATCCGGCTGGAACCGCTTTCGCAGGACGAGGCGCCGAAACTGTTCGGCCGCGTCGCGGACGAAGTCTACCAGGGGTCCATCCGCCGGTATCTCGTCGAGGTGGAGGGACAAAGGATCACTGTCGAAGTGCCCAATCGCCCCGACCTTGCACAACTGCCCAAGGGGGCGGAGGTTTCGCTCTACTGGCATCCCGAAAGCAGCGTGGTTCTGCGCTGATCGCGGGAGGGGAGGAATAATGAAAATCGGAGTGGATGTGGGCGGCACGAATACCGATGCCGTCGTAATGGGCGCGCAGGGGGTCGCGGGGTGGCAGAAGACACCGACCACCGCCGACGTCCAGTCCGGCATCGTGGCCGCGATCACCGCGGCGATGGAGGGGGCGGGGATCGGCCCCGAGAGCATCGACTGCGTGATGATCGGCACGACCCAGTTCACCAACGCGGTGATCGAGCGTCGCTCGCTTCTACCGGTCGGGGTGATCCGGCTGGCGTTGCCCGCGACATCGGCCATTCCGCCCCTGACCGACTGGCCCGAGGACCTCGTCGCCGCCGTGGGGCGCAACACCGTGCTGGTGGCGGGCGGTTACGAGTTCGACGGGCGCGAGATCGCCCCCCTGGACGAGCGCGCGGTAGCCGAGGCGGCGCGCGGCTGGAGGGCGCAGGGCCTCGAGGCCGCCGCCGTAACGTCGGTCTTCTCGCCGATGAACGGAGACATGGAGCGCCGTGCCTCCGAGATCATCCTGAACGAGGCCCCCGACATGGCGGTATCGCTCAGTTCGGAGCTCGGCCAGTTCGGGCTTCTGCCGCGCGAAAATTCCACCATCATCAATGCGTCGCTGGCCGCGCTCGCCATGCGTGTCGTGGGCGCGTTCAGGGCGGCCCTCGACCGGCTCGGGCTGAACGTGCCTCTTTTCATAAGCCAGAACGACGGAACGCTCATGCGGGTCGAGGACGTGGAACGCTACCCGGTTCTTACCTTCGCATCCGGCCCGACCAATTCCATGCGTGGGGCCGTTCACCTTGCGGGGATCGCCGACGCCATGGTCGTGGACATCGGCGGCACCACCTCCGACATCGGGATGCTGCGCAAGGGGTTTCCCAGGCAGTCGACGCATTTCGTCGATGTGGGCGGGGTGAAGACGAATTTCCGGATGCCTGACGTACTGGCAGTCGGCCTTGGCGGTGGATCGATCGTCCGCGATGGCGGCAGTCGCCTCGGACCGGACTCGGTCGGCTACGAACTTACCACCCGCGCGCTCTGTTTCGGCGGCGACACGCTGACGGCGACCGACATCGCCGTCGCCGGCGGCTGGGCCGAGGTCGGCGACGCCGCACTCGTGAAATCCGTGCCTGCCGGGACGATCCGCGCCGCACGGGCCGAGATGCAGCGTCTTATCGCAACCAATGTCGAACGCATGAAAACCGAGGCGCGAGATCTGCCGCTGCTCGTTGTCGGGGGCGGCTCCATCCTAGTCGACTGGGATGTGGACAGTGCTTCGGAGGTGCTGCGTCCGCATCACTCGTCGGTTGCGAACGCGGTTGGTGCGGCGATTGCCCAGGTCGCTGGCGAAGTGGAGCGCGTCGTTTCGATCACCGACGCGAACCGCGAAAAGGTGCTGGAGGATGCACGTGCCGAGGCCACCGGCAACGCCATAAGGGCCGGCGCCGTGGCGGGCAGCGTCGAAGTGATCGAGGTCGAACAGGTGCCGATCAGCTACCTGCCCGGAAACCCGTCCCGGCTGCGCGTGAAGGCAGTCGGCGATCTGCCCGTCTGACAGGTGAGGCACGATGAAACTGCAACTCGAAGACGTCGACGATCTTTGTACCGGGGCCGCCTTCCTTGGCGCCGGCGGCGGCGGCGATCCTTATATTGGCGGCCTCATGGTCAAACAGGAACTGCTTGCGGGGCGCGAGATCGAGATTATCGACCCCGACGATCTGGCCCCTGACACGCTTGTCATCCCGAGCGCGATGATGGGCGCACCGACCGTGCTTCTGGAGAAAATCCCTTCGGGCGAAGAACCAGTGCGCGCGCTGCGTGCCGTCGAGCACGCCCTCGGCCGCAAGGCCGACGCAACCATGCCGACCGAGGTCGGCGGCATCAATTCGACCATTCCGCTCTTCGTGGGCGCGCGCCTCGGGATTCCGGTGGTGGATGCCGATGGCCAGGGACGGGCCTTCCCCGAAATCCAGATGGAGACCTTCGCCATCGAGGGCGTCGCGGGCACGCCGATGGCGATTGCGGACGAGAAAGGGGATTGCGCCCTCATCGAGACCGACGATCACCACCGCATGGAGTGGATCGCACGCGGCATCACGATCCGTATGGGTGGGACGGCCTACTGGGCGGCCTACCCGATGACCGGGACGGAGGTGAAGCGCGCCTCGGTCAAGCATACGCTCAGCCTTGCGCGGCAGATCGGGCGCATCATCCGCACCTCCAGACACGACAAGCTCGACCCGTTCGAAGAACTGGAACGTTTCATCGCGACCACGAGTTACGGTCGTGCCAAGCGCATCTTCTCCGGCAAGATCACTGATCTCGATCGCCAGACCAGCCGCGGCTTCACGCTCGGTTCGGTGACGATTTCGCCCGACAACGGAAGGAGCGCGCCCTGCATCATCGATTTCCAGAACGAGAACCTGAGCGCCAAGGCCGATGGTGAAGTGCTTGCCCTCGTGCCGGATATCATCACTGTCCTGGATGCGGAAACCGCCGTGCCGATCACCAACGAGACCCTGCGGTACGGGCAACGCGTCGCGGTCATGGCCGTAGGGGTGCCGCCGATCATGCGCAGCCCCGCCGCCCTGAAGCAATTCGGTCCGAAAGCGTTCGGGCTTAGCGAGACCTACGTGTCTCTCGCGGACTGAAAGCGCGGCTCGCCCTGGGCCGGTCCTCGATGCGTGGCCATGAGTGACCGACGGGACGTGTGACTGGCTGGTGCCATGATGTTCCTGAGCGTTTTCGACATCTTCAAGATCGGCGTTGGCCCGTCCTCGTCCC
>CAYTXS010000089.1:6959-9303 GCA_964441585.1 uncultured Thioalkalivibrio sp. | reverse complement strand
GCGTCCAGGTGATTGGTGGGTTCGTCGAGCAACAGCATGTCCGGCCGCGACAGCAGCAGGCGGCACAGTGCGACCCGGCGCCGCTCGCCGCCGGACAGGCGCGTGACGTCGGCGTCCCAGGGCGGCAGGCGCAGTGCGTCGGCGGCGATTTCCATGGTGCGTTCCGCGGAGTGGCCGCCGGCGGCCTGCAGCAGGTTCTCCAGCTCGGCCTGCTCCTTCGCCAGCACATCGAAATCGGCATCCGGCTCGGCGTAGGCGGCATAGATCTCGTCCAGCCGGGCCTGTGCGCCTTTCACGTCGCCCAGCGCGTCCTCGACGTTGCCGCGCACGTCCTTGGCGGGATCGAGCTGCGGTTCCTGCTCGAGATAGCCGATGCGGATCCCGGGCTGCGGCCGTGCTTCGCCCTCGATCTCCTGGTCCTTGCCCGCCATGATGCGCAGGAGGGTGGACTTGCCCGAGCCGTTCAGGCCGAGCACGCCGATCTTCGCGCCGGGATAAAAAGAAAGGGAAATGTCGCGCAGGATGTACCGCTTGGGCGGGACGATCTTGGCGACGCGGTTCATCGTGTAGATGTACTGCGCCATGAGGTCTCGTTCTGGAAGTGGTTGCTGGGCGCGGCATTATGCGGCACGCAGGCTGCTGCGGGAAATCCGTCCGGCGGGGCGTGTCAACTTGCGCGCTGCTGGTTTATCCTCGCTGCACGACCATGAATCACGGAGTGCCGGTGTTCCTGAAGCGTAAGAACAAAGGCGAGTTGCGGGTGCTCGCGGGGGAATCGATCGCCGAGTACGGTTTCGGCGACGGCCACCCCTTCGGGCGTGATCGCCACGAGGTCTTTTTGCGCAGCCTGCGGGAGCGGGAGCTCGAGAACCGAGTCTGGATCGAGGATCCGGAGCGGCCGGCCACCCGGGCGGAGCTCGAGCTGTTTCACACCACGCGGCACGTGCGCTTCATCGAGCGCATGTCGATCGAGGGCATCGGCTTCCTGGACGAAGGCGATACCCCCGCGTTCCCGGGCGTCTATCACACCGCCGCGAACGTCGTCGGCGCCACGCTGCACGCCGGTGAGCTGCTGGCGACCGGCGAGGCCCGCCGGGTGTTCATCCCCATCGCGGGCCTGCACCATGCAGCGCGCGACAAGACCTCGGGTTTCTGCGTGTTCAACGATATCGGCGTGCTCATCGAGAACCTGCGCAAGCGTCACGGGATCCAGCGGATTGCCTACGTGGACATCGATGCGCACCACGGCGACGGCGTCTATTACGGTTTCGCCTCGGACCCGGACCTCGTGTTCGTCGATATCCATGAGGACGGGCGCTTCCTCTTCCCCGGCACGGGCCACCGGGAGGAAGTCGGCATCGGGCCGGCGGAGGGGCGCAAGCTCAATATTCCGCTGCATCCGGGGGCCGGGGACGAGGAATTCAACGCGGCTTGGGAAGAGTGCGAGGCTTTTCTCACCGCCGCCCGCCCCGAGTTCTACATTCTCGCCGCCGGGGCTGACAGCCTGGCGGGCGATCCGCTCACGCACCTGCAGTACAGCGAGGGCGCCCATGGCCGCGCGGCCCGGGCGGTCTGCCGGCTCGCTGACGACCATGCGCAGGGGCGCGTGCTGGCGCTCGGGGCCGGCGGCTACAACCGCCGCAACGTCGCCGCGGCCTGGAGCCGGGTGGTCGCGGAGTTCGCCGACAGCTTGTAGCCGCCGGCGGCCTCCGCCGACCTTTTCTGGCCTGCGCCGGTCGGCGCCTACCCGCGGTTCGCGGCTCGAGGCGGTGTTGGGGTTAAAATGGCTATTTGGCCGCCTACGCCCGGAGTGCCCGCCGATGTTCAGCCCCGACATGAAGATTTCAGGATTCGACGACGAACTGTTCGCCGCGCTCGAGGCCGAGCGCCGCCGCCAGGAGGAACACGTCGAGCTGATCGCGTCGGAGAACTACGCCAGCCCGCGCGTTCTCGAGGCGCAGGGCTCGGTGCTGACCAACAAGTACGCCGAGGGCTATTCCGGGAAGCGCTATTACGGTGGCTGCGAATTCGTCGACCAGGCGGAGGATCTCGCGGTGGCGCGGGCCAAGGAGCTGTTCGGCGCGGACTATGCCAACGTCCAGCCGCATTCCGGCTCCCAGGCGAACGTGGCGGCCTTCATGGCGATGATCGATCCGGGCGATACGATTCTCGGCATGAGCCTTGCGGACGGAGGCCACCTGACGCACGGCGCCAAGGTCAATTTCTCGGGGCGCGTCTACAACGCGATCCAGTACGGCCTGACACCCGACGGCAACGAGATCGACTACGAGGCGCTGGCAGCGCTCGCGACGGAGCACAAGCCGAAGCTGGTCATCGCCGGCTT
>CAYTXS010000089.1:0-6859 GCA_964441585.1 uncultured Thioalkalivibrio sp. | reverse complement strand
CCGGGCACCCAGGGCGGCCCGCTGATGCACGTCATCGCGGCCAAGGCGGTCGCGTTCAAGGAAGCGCTCCAGCCCGGCTTCAAAGCCTACCAGCAGCAGGTCGTGGACAACGCGCGCGCCATGGCCGCCACGCTGATGGAACGCGGCTACCGGATCGTCTCCGGGGGCACCGACAACCACCTGTTCCTGGTGGACCTCGTGGACAAGGACATCACGGGCAAGGACGCGGACGCGGCGCTCGGGCGGGCGAACATCACGGTCAACAAGAACGCCGTCCCCAACGATCCGCGTTCTCCCTTCGTCACCAGCGGCCTGCGCATGGGCACGCCCGCCGTGACGACGCGCGGCTTCGGTACCGCGGAGTGCCACCTCCTGGCAGGCTGGATCGCGGACGTGCTGGACGATATGAATAACGACAGCACGATCGAGCGGGTGCGCGGCCAGGTTCTCGAACTCTGTGCACGCTTTCCTGTTTACGGCTGAACTCGCCGCCAGGGCCGCACACCCCGCGGAGGCAAGATGCACTGTCCTTTCTGTCGCCACGAGGAGACCAAGGTCATCGACTCGCGCCTCGCGGGGGAAGGCTTGCAGATCCGCCGGCGGCGCCAGTGCCTCGGCTGCGACGAACGTTTCACCACCTTCGAGACCGCGGAACTGGTCTTGCCGCGGCTGGTGAAGCGCGACGATCGGCGTGAGCCTTTCGACGAGGCCAAGTTGCGCGCGGGCGTGATGCGCGCGCTGGAGAAACGACCGGTGGCGGCCGAGGATGTCGAGGCGGCCGTTTCACGGATCCTGCAGCACCTGCTGGCGACCGGCGAACGCGAGCTGCCCTCCAGTTTTCTCGGGCAGCTGGTGATGGACGAACTGCGCCAGCTGGACGAGGTGGCGTACGTGCGTTTCGCCTCCGTTTATCGAAGCTTCCAGGACATCGAGGAGTTTCGCCAGGAAATCGAGCGCCTGCGCGATGCCGCACCAGTGGGCCGCGAGCAGATGTCGCTGTTGCCGCGGGAGCGCAACAAGTGAGCAGCCCGGCCACCGCAACGACGGTCGATCGCCGCTGGATGGCCCGTGCGCTCGAACTGGCGCGCGACGGCCTTTACAGCGCTGCGCCAAACCCCCGCGTGGGATGTGTTATCGCTGCCGGCGAGACGCTGCTCGGCGAAGGCAGCCATCTGCGTACCGGCGGGCCGCATGCCGAGGTCACGGCGCTGGCGGCGGCCGGCGCGCGTGCTCGAGGCGCCACCGCCTACCTGGGACTGGAACCGTGCAGCCACCACGGGCGTACGCCGCCCTGCGCAGAGGCGCTGATCGCCGCCGGCGTCGCGCGCGTGGTCGCGGCGCTCCAGGACCCGAACCCGCGCGTCGCCGGACAGGGTTTTGCCGCGCTCCGGGCCGCCGGGATCGAGGTCGAGAGCGGCCTGATGGCCGAGGAAGCGAGGGCTCTCAACGCGGGCTTCATCAGCCGCATGGCGCAGGCGCGCCCGCGGGTGACCCTGAAGCTCGGGGCCAGCCTCGACGGCCGCACGGCGATGGCCTCCGGCGAGAGCCGCTGGATCACGGGAGACGAGGCGCGCGCCGACGTGCAGCGCTGGCGGGGCGAGAGTTGCGCCATCGTCACCGGGATCGGCACGGTGTTGGCCGACGACCCGCGCCTGGACCTGCGCCTTCCCGAGACGCTCACGCTCGGCCGCCAGCCACTGCGCGTGGTGCTCGACGGCGACCTGCGCATCGATCCGCAGGCCCGGATCCTGGCGCCGCCGGGCCATGCGCTGGTCTGCACGACGCGTACCGAGGGCGCGCGCGCCGAGGCACTGCGCGCAGCCGGTGCCGAGGTGGCGGGGCTGCCGCTGGATTCCGGCGGTCTAGATCTCGAGGCGCTGCTTGCCGCCCTGGCGGCGCGCGAATGCAACGAGGTGCTGGTCGAGGCTGGCCCGGCGCTCGCCGGCGCCTTTGTCGCGGCCGGCCTCGTGGATCGCCTGGTCGTCTATCTCGCGCCCGTCCTGATGGGGGCCGGTGCACGGGGAATGTTCGCGCTGCCAGGCCTGACGAGGATGGCGGAGCGGTTACAATGGCGTTTTATCGACGTCGCCCCGGTCGGCGAGGATCTGCGGATCGTCGCCGTGCCGGCGTGACGTGAGCCCTGGGCAGGAGTCCGGACCATGTTCACCGGCATCATCGAAGCCGTCGGCCGAGTCAGCGCGCTGGAATCGCGCGGCGGCGACCTGCGCCTGTCGATCGACTGCGGCGCCCTCGACTTGGCGGCGACGGCGATCGGCGACAGCATCGCCGTGAACGGCTGCTGCCTGACCGCGGTCGCAGTGTCCGGGACGACGTTCTCGGCCGACGTTTCGCGTGAAAGCCTCGCGCTGACGACCCTCGGCACCCTGGAGCGGGGCAGTCCGGTCAATCTCGAGCGGGCGCTGACATTGTCCAAGCCCCTCGGCGGGCATCTCGTCACGGGTCACGTGGACGGCATCGGCCGGATCGAGAGCCGGGTGGACGACGGCCGCTCGGTACGTTTCGCCTGCCGTGTGCCGGACGAGCTGGCCCGTTACCTGGCCCGCAAGGGCTCGATCTGCATCGACGGGGTCAGCCTCACGGTCAATGGGGTCGAGGGTTCGACTTTCAGCGTGAACATCGTTCCCCATACACTCGAAGCCACCGGCTTCGGCAGCTATCGCAGCGGTTCCCAGGTCAATCTCGAAGTGGATATCGTCGCGCGTTACCTGGAGCGTCTCGTCGGCGAGCCCGGCGGACTGACCCGCGCGCGGCTGGAGGATTACGGTTTTGTCAAAGGTCACTGAACTTAAAGACGAAGGATTCCGTCTCGATGCGATCGAGGACGTGCTGGCCGACCTGCGGGCCGGGCGCATGGTGATCGTCCTGGACGACGAGGATCGCGAAAACGAGGGCGACCTCCTGATGGCCGCGTCGATGGTGCGGGCGGAGGACATCAATTTCATGGCGCGCTACGGTCGCGGGCTGATCTGCCTGACGCTCACCCCGGCGCGCTGCGAGCAGCTGCGTCTGCCGCTGATGGTGAGTGGCACCGATCGCGCGCGGGGTACGAACTTCACCCTGTCGATCGAGGCCGCGGAGGGCGTCACCACGGGGATCTCCGCGCATGACCGGGCCCACACGATTCGCGCCGCGGTGGCGCCGGCCGCGCGCCCCGAGGATCTACGCCAGCCGGGACACATCTTTCCTTTGATGGGGCAACCGGGTGGCGTGCTAACGCGCGCCGGGCACACCGAAGCCGGGTGTGACCTCGCGCGGCTGGCCGGCCTGGAGCCTGCGGCGGTGATCGTCGAGATTCTCAACGAGGACGGCACCATGGCGCGACGCCCGGATCTCGTGTCCTTCGCCCGCGGCCATGGTCTGCGCATGTGCACGATCGCGCAGCTCATCCGCTACCGGCTGGAAAAAGAAGAATCGGTCGAGCAGATTTCCGAGGACCTGGTGGAAACCGAGTTCGGTACCTTCCGGCTGGTGTGCTTCGAGGATCATGTCCATCGGGACGTGCACCTGGCGCTCATTCGCGGTGATATCGGACCTTCGTCCGTGCCGCTGGTGCGCGTGCAGCTGACCGACACGCTGCGCGACCTCGTCGGCGTGCAGGCGCCGCAACTCGGCTGGCCGCTGCGCAGCGCGATGGAGCGCATCGCGCGGGAGGAGGCGGGCATCGTCGTGCTGCTGCGTCGCCACGAACTGCCCCGCGAACTGGTGGATTCCGTGGCCATGCTGTCGGGCCGGCCCCTGGCGCCGGGCGATCACCGGGACGGCCAGGAATCGCGGGTGCTGCGCACCTACGGCATTGGCGCGCAGATTTTGAGGAACCTTGGCGTGCGCCGCATGCGCGTGCTCTCCGCGCCGAAACAAATGTACGGCCTCTCGGGCTTCGGGCTCGAGGTCGTCGACTACGTGAACCAGTAGACGGTCGCCGGGAGGCACAGAGTTTCATGGACAAGCTGAAAACGATCGAGGGCGACCTGTCGGCGCGGGACCTGCGCATCGCCATCGTGGCGGCGCGGTTCAACGAGTTCATCGTCGACAGCCTGGTGCGCGGTGCAGTGGATGCGCTGCTGCGCCACGGCGCAAGCCAGAAGGACATCACGCTGGTGCGCGTGCCCGGTGCGTGGGAGATGCCCTGGGCGGTGAAGAAGCTGGCGTCCAGCCGGCGCTACGATGCGGTCATCGCGCTCGGCGCAGTGATCCGCGGTGCGACGCCCCACTTCGATTTCGTCGCCGGAGAATGCGCCAAGGGCGTGGCCCAGGCCGGGCTCGCGGGCGACGTGCCCGTGGCCTTCGGCGTGCTGACCACTGATTCCATCGAGCAGGCCCTCGAGCGTGCCGGCACCAAGGCCGGCAACAAGGGTGCGGACGCCGCCATGTCGGCTATCGAGATGGCGCGCCTGTTGCCGCAGCTCGAGTCCTGAGCCGTGACCGAAGCCGCCCACCGTCGCCCGCGGCGGGGTCGCAGCGCCTCGCGCGAACTCGCGCTGCAGGCGCTTTACCAGTGGCAGGTGGGAGGACAGCGCGGCCAGGACGTCCTGCTCGAATTCCTGGCAGAGCGCATGACCCCGGCCGCCGACACCGAGTTCTTCAAGGAGCTGGTCATGCAGGTCACGGAGCGCAGCGCAGAACTCGATGCGGTCCTCGGGGAGTTCTCCGACCGACCCACCGCGCAGCTCGATCCGGTGGAGCACGGCGTGCTCCTGATCGGGCTCTACGAGCTGGCCCATCGCGTGGAAATCCCGTGGCGGGTCGTCATCAACGAGGCTGTCGATCTCTGCCGGCGTTACGGCGGCAGCGACAGCCATCGCTTCGTCAATGCCTTGCTGGACCGTGCTGCGCGTCGCTATCGCGCGCTCGAGACCGGTACCGCGGGCTGAGCGAACCCGAACCGGGAGGAGGCCGGCGCATGCCTTTGAGCGAGCCCGCAGCACGCGAGCCGATCCATCATCGCGAGATCCATTGCCGCGGCTTCCGGCGGGCGGACGGCCTGTGGGATATCGAGGGCCGGATGACCGACACCAAGGATTACGGCTTCGACAGCCGCTACCGCGGTCGCGTCGAGGCCGGCATGCCGGTGCACGACATGAAGATGCGCATGACACTCGACGAGCAGCTCGTGATCCGCGACATCGAGGTCGCCTCGGATGCCAGCCCCTTTCCCAATTGCCCTGAGATCGAACCGGCCTACCGGAACCTGGTCGGCACCGCCTTGCGGCCGGGCTGGACGAAGCTGGTGATGAAGCAGCTGGGCGGCGTGGCCGGCTGCACTCACCTGACGCGCCTCGCGCAGGAACTCGCGGTGGTCGCGCTGCAGACGATCATGCCGCTGCGCAGCCGCGACGAGGCCGTCACCGAGGGGGCGCAAAGCAAGCCGGGGCATCTCGACGGCTGCCACGCGCTGGCCACGGATGGGCCGATCGTGCGCGAGATTGCGCCCCGGTGGTACCGGGGCGAGACGTGAGCCACGGCGAATTCGACCTCATCGCACGGCTCGTGGCCGCGGTCCCGATCCGGCGCCGTGACGTCCTGACCGGGCCGGGAGACGACGCCGCCTTGCTGCGCCCGCCCGCCGGTTTCGATCTCGTACAGACCATCGACACCTGCCTGGAAGGCGTGCATTTTCCGGTCGGCATGCCGGCGGCCGACGTCGGCTGGCGGAGTCTCGCCGTGAACCTCTCCGACCTGGCGGCCATGGGCGCGATGCCGGCCTGGGGTCTCTTGTCTCTGGCCATGCCGCGGGCGGACGACGCCTGGCTCGATGAGTTCGCGTGCGGCGTGGCTGAGCTGGCGCAGGCATTCGGCCTGGACCTGGTGGGCGGGGACATGGTGCGTGGGCCGCTGGCAGTCAGCTTTGCGCTCACCGGCTTCGTGCCGTCGGGCGAGGCGCTGCGGCGCAGCGGCGCGGCGCCTGGGGACGGCATCTGGGTCACGGGCGAACTGGGCGGCGGCGCGGCCGGGCTGGCGGCCTGGCAGCGGGGGGAGGCCGACGCGGCGAGCGCATTCCTGAGACCTCGGCCTTGTCTTATCGAAGGCGCGGCGCTGCGCGGCATCGCCAGCGCCGCGATCGACGTCTCCGACGGGCTCGCGCAGGATCTCGGTCATGTGCTGGAGTCGAGCGGCGTCGGTGCGGTGGTCGAACTGGAGGACATCCCGGTCGCGGTGGCGGCCGTCGGGCAGGGCGCATCCATCGGCGAGGTGATGGCATTGCGCGGCGGCGACGACTACGAGTTGTGTTTCACCGTGCCGCCGTCCCGCGAGGAAGAACTGCAACGCATCACGGCCGCGTGGCCGATGGCGCCTGCGCGCATCGGCGTGATCAGGGCCGAGCCGGGCCTCGAGTGCCGCCGGGACGGGCAGGCCGTGAAGGTGCCGGACGCCGGCTGGGACCATTTCGGCGCCACCGAGTCATGAAGCTCTCGCCGCGCCTGCTGCTGGACCCGGTGCATTTCTTCGCGCTCGGCTTCGGCACGGGCCTCGTGCCGCGCGGACCCGGCACGGCTGGCACGCTGGTGGGCGTCCTGCTCGATCCCCTGCTGCGTCCCCTGGGGCTGGAAATCCGCGTCGGGGTCGTCGTTCTGATGTTTCTCATCGGCATCTGGCTCTGCGGCGCGAGTGCCCGCCGCCTGGGAGTTCACGATCATCCCGGGATCGTCTGGGACGAGATCGTGGGCTACCTGGCGCTCATGCTGGTGGTGCCGGCCGGCTGGCCCTGGGCGCTCGCCGGCTTCGTGGTTTTCCGTTATTTCGACATCGCCAAGCCGTGGCCGATTCGCCAACTGGATCACGGAGTGAAGGGCGGCTTCGGCATTATGGTGGACGACATCATGGCGGCGGTCTGGGGCGC
>CAYTXS010000088.1:0-9306 GCA_964441585.1 uncultured Thioalkalivibrio sp. | reverse complement strand
GCCGTGGCCGATACGGTTGAGGCCATGGCGTCCCATAGGCCTTATCGGCCCGCACATGAAATCGCGGCCGCCCTGGAAGAAATCGAGCGGCATGCCGGGACGCGTTACGATCCGGATGTGGCCGCCGCATGTCTGCGGCTATTCAGGGAAAGGGGCTACCAGTTCCCTGATTGACCGGCTGCTTCGACGCTAAGTGTTTCGCCGTTCACTTGCCGGTTTCCTCGGCGAGATGCGCGCCCAGCTCCCTGGCGAACTCTCCGAGCGCCACGCTCAGCGCGCGGACCCGTGCAGCGGTTCCTGCATTCGCGGCACGCGCCCGGTACTCTGCGGTCTGCGGCGGCATGAGCAATTCCCCATCGGCATCCTTCAGCTGCCACTGGGCCCTCAATACCGCGACGCCTTCGGGGTCCGTGTCGAAACGCAGTATCTGTCCTGTGATGCGCAAATCCGCCGCGGCGCGCCCCGGTGTGGGGTAGGCCAGTACCTGCTCTGAGCCCGTCAGTTGCATAAGATTGTCGGCGAGCGTCTGCATCAGCATCTCTTCCAGCGGTGCGGCCCAGCGATCGAGTTCATGCAGTATTAGTTCCCCATCCGAGCGGCGGGTCATGAGCTGTGGCCGGTCGAGGTAGCCCGCCACGCGCAGCGGGCCTATCAATAGACGGCGGTCATCGAGCACGGCAGGCGAGGGTTTTTCCGCCTCGATGGGCGTGAGCACGAAAAACCGCATGGGCGGTGAAGTCGGAACGCATCCCCCGACCAGCAGCGCGCCGAGCAGGGCAAGCGTAACGAAGGGAACAGGGCGTCTGGAGTGAAACATGGCGTTATGGCTCCCGTGGGGGCGGGCGACCGCGCAACAGGGCTTCTGGATTACGTTCCAGGAACTCGACGAGCTGTCGCAGGCTGCGAGCCGCCGCGCGCGATTCGTCGAGCGTTTCACGGAGTTGGTAACCGAGTTCCGAATCCCCTCCGAGTTCTGCCGAGAGCGTATCGAGGAGCGTGCTGACGTCACGCAGCGTGTCGCCAAGCGCCGCTACACTGCTTTCGGCGCCCTGCAGCACGGGCTGGAGATTCTGGTCCGTGGTGCCGACCAGCGCCCGGATCTCTTCCAGGGTGCGATCTACGGATTCCAGGGTCTTCGCCACGGCGGCCGGCAGGGCCTGGAAATCCTCGGTGTTGGACAGGCGATTCAGGCCGCTCAGGGTCCCATGGAGCTGATCCGATCGCACCAGCGCATCGATACCTTCGAGCACATTGTCGATACGCGTGACCAGCTCCTCGACATCGACGGTTTCCTGCAGGTCGCTGATGAAATTCTGGATGGCCCGCAGCACGCGCTGGATATTCGAGGGCACACTGGGAATTTCCGGAAAGTCATAGGGACTGCCATAGAGCTTGATTGGCGTATCCGGATAGAAATCCAGTTCGAGAACGAGCTGCCCGGTGACGAAGCTTTCGGTTTCCAGGCGGGTGCGCAATCCGCGCTCGATCAGTTCATCGAGGCTGGGGGAATCGTCGTCGCGCAGCAGGAGCCCCCCGTCGGGCCCCACGAGCGCAATGGCCTCAGGCAGGATCTGGAATATCACCGGCACAAGGAATTCGCTGTGATCATCATCGACCTGGACCTGGATGTCGCTGACAAAGCCCACCCGCACGCCGCGGAACAGGACGTCGGACCCCACCCGCAGTCCCTGGAGTGAGCCCTCGAAATAGGTGACAAAACTTCTTCGTTCCTCGAGAAACCGGCCACCACCGAAGATCATCAAAGCCAGCGCAAGCAGCACGATGCCGCCCAGCACGAAAGCGCCGACCACGGTCGGATTCGCCCTGGCGCTCAAGGCGATTCACCCGGTTCGCGTGTCAGCCCGTTCACGCGCCGGCTCCATCAATGACCGCTTCCCGCCGCGGCGCCTCGCGACGCAGGAAACGGCGCACGGTCTCGTGCTCGGTGTGATCCCGCATCTCCTTGGGCGCGCCTACGGCCAGCTGGGTGCGCGCCTCGGTGTCGAGGAACACCGCGGTGTTGCCTATGGCGAAGATGCTGGCGAGTTCGTGGGTAACGACAACGATAGTGGTGCCCAGGCTGTCGCGAAGCTCGAGAATCAGTTCGTCGAGCAAGCGTGCGCTGACCGGGTCGAGCCCCGCGGAAGGTTCGTCGAAGAACAGGATCTCCGGGTCCATGGCCATGGCGCGGGCGAGACCGGCACGTTTGCGCATCCCGCCGGACAACTCGTTCGGGTAATAGTCTTCGAAGCCGCTGAGGCCGACCAGCGCGAGATTCCACGCGCAGACCTCGGCGATGCGTGCCGCACTCAGCGCCGTCCGCTGCCGCAGCGGCAGAGACACGTTTTCGGCCAGCGTCATGGAACTCCACAGGGCGCCCGACTGGAACAGCACGCCCATGTGCCGGGCGAGGCCGCGCCGCGATTCCTCGTCGCAGGACCAGAAGGGCTCGCCCCCGTACCACACATCGCCGCTGGCCGGTTGCAGCAGGCCGATCATGGCCTTCATGAGACTGCTCTTGCCGCAGCCGCTTGGGCCCATGATGATGAAGACCTCGCCACGGTCGATGCTGAACTCGAGATCGCGTTGCACGACGAAATCGCCGTAGGCGATCGTCAGGTCCCGGACCTCGATCAGTTTTTCGCGTTCGCTCATACGCCGTATACCGTATAGATCACGGTCAGGGCTGAAGCCGTCACCACGATCAGCAGGATCGCCATGACCACCGCGGCCGTGGTGGCCTTGCCGACGGCCATCGCGCTGCCGCCGCATGCCATGCCCTGGTAGCAGCCGGACAACGCGATCACCCCGCCGAACACCACGGCCTTCAACAGGCCGCCGAGCACGGCATGCAGGTCGATCGCATTGCGGGTCTGCTCCATGTACTGCATCACGTTCACATCCAGCATGGCCAGGGCCACGAGACCCCCGCCGATGATGCCGAGCAGGCCCGCGTAAACGGACAGCAGCGGCATCATCAGGACCAGCGCGATCGTGCGCGGCAGCACCAGGTAATCCATGGCGGGTATGCCGAGCGTGGTCAATGCGTCGATCTCCTCGTTCACTTTCATCGTGCCGATCTGTGCGGCAAAGGCGGCGCCGGAACGCCCGGCCATGATGATCCCCGTCATGATCGCGGCCATTTCTCGGACCATCGCGATGGCCACCAGGTCCGCGACGTAGATCCCCGCGCCGAACTGCTCGAGTTGGCGCACCCCGACGAAAGCAAGGATCACACCCACCAGGAAAGCGATCAGACTGACGATGGGCAGGGCCCGGGCACCGGTCTGTTCGATGTAGAGCAACAGGTCGCGCGGGTCAAAGACCGCTTTCCCGCGCACCAAGCGTAGCATCGAGAAGACCAGTTCACCGGTGAAGCGAAGCAGCTCGGTCGCCGTGGTACGCAGACGCAATGTCGCGTCGCCGAGTGAGGCGAGCAGTCCGCTCGGGGGCGCCGTGCGGTGGGCATCCTCGCGCACTGCCACGGCCCGCGCCAGCTGCAGGAGCCGCTGCGCGCCGTCCGGCAGTCCCCGGGCATCGACTTCGACGTCCCGCGCCTGGGCCGCGCGGGTCAGTGCGTCCAGTCCGATCAGCAGCGAGGCGTCCCAGCGCCCGAGCTGTTCGCTATCGAAGGCCAGGATCTGCGTCCCGGGAAACTCGTCCAGCAGGTTCAGAAACGCCCCGCGAGACGGCGTCTCTGCACCTTGCAACAGCCAGTCGCCACGCAGCCGGATGCACAGGCGCTGCGTTTCATCCATTTCCGCCTGCAGTGCATCGGTGGCGCTCGCATCGTCCATGCAAATGATTCTAGACGGCCTGGCCGAGGTCAACGGCGCAGGATGGCCCACCAGCGGGCGACGTTGAGCAGGCTCATGAGCGAGGCTGCCACGTAGGTCAGTGCGGCGGCAGTGAGGATGCGTCGCGCATGCGGCCGATCGCTATCGACAAGTATTTCGTTCTCGTCGAGCATCGGCAGAGCCCGGCGAAAACTGGCGTCGAGCTCGGTCGGCAGCGTGACGAGATGGACGAGCGTGGCGGTGCCGAGGGTCAACAGCCCGCCGAAAAACATCAGCAGACCGAGCGACGGAATGCGCGTGAGCGCGCCGATGAATGGCGACACCATGAGGATACCGGCGCCGAGTCGCTGCACGGGATTCAACAGGCTCACCAGGTGATGCCGCAGACGCAGAGGCACATAGTTGGTATGGTCCTGCACTGCATGGCCCACCTCGTGTGCGGCCACCGTAACGGCGGTGAGCGAGCGGCCGTGATACTTGTCGGCGGTGAGGCGGACCACCTTGTCCACCGGGTCGTAGTGATCGCCTTGTTCGGTTTCTTCTACGCGAACCGAATGCAGGCCGTGGCGGTCCAGCAGATGTCGTGCCAGCTGGGCGCCGCTGCCCTTGTAGCGATCGGCAGGACTGGAATATTTCTCCAGCACCCGCTTGACCCACAGGCCGGGACCGAACACGACAGCGAGCAGAATGAGACCCAGGACGAGAAAATGCATGAGACGATGATATGTGAATTCATTGCTCGTGCACGAGTTTTCCCGCATGACAGCGGACCAGTGAGCCGAAGCGCTGGATTCGCGCTCTCATCCCGCGCAGAATCCCGCCTGGCACGGATCACCCGGGCCGCGATCCGGGGATGCTCCTTGCTCCGATGACGGCAACTACATCAACCCGCTGGCCCGGGCTGCTCGTCGCCGCGACAATCGCCGCGTTGGCGACCGGCGTCCCGGTGCTGCTCGACCATCTTCCGGGACCCTTCGCACGCCTGCCCGTCAGCCCGATACTCGTCGCGATCCTGCTCGGATTGCTGTGCTCGGGGCGCGCGCGCATCCATCGCGAATGGCACAGCGGAATGGCGTTTGCGGCCGGGCCTTTGCTGAAACTCGCGGTGATGTTGATCGGCTTGAGACTGTCGCTTGCCGAAGTCGCCCAACTCGGCATGAAAGCGGCGCCGATGGTGATCGGGGCGGTCGCCACGGGCCTGTTCCTGGCCTGGCTGCTGGGACGACTGCTGGGCACCGGCGACCGCCTCACCGCATTGCTGGCCGTGGGCTCCGCGATCTGCGGCGCTTCGGCCATCGCTGCAACGGCACCGGCGCTGAAGTCCCCGCCGGAGGAAACCGCCTACGCGCTGGCCTGCGTGGCCTTGTTCGGCCTGGCCGCGACGATCGCCTATCCGTGGCTGCTCGGCGCCTGGCTCGCGGAACCGGCCCACGTGGGACTGGTGCTTGGCGCGGCGATTCACGACACCTCGCAAGTCACTGCCGCGGCGCTGCTTTTCGAACAGTCGTTCGGTACACCGGAGGTGGTGGCCGCGGCGACGGTGACCAAGCTGCTGCGCAACCTGTCCATGCTGATCGTCATTCCCGCCGTCGTGTGGTGGGCGACCCGCGCCGCCCGGGAAGACCTCCGCCGACCCGCCTTCCCGATGTTCATCCTGGGGTTTCTTGCCTTGGCGGCACTGCGCACGGCAGGCGACCACTGGTTCGCGGGCCATGCGGGATGGTCTGCCGTGTTATACGCGGCGGCCGCCCTCAGCGCCTACCTGTTTGCCGTGGCGATGGCGGCCATCGGCATGGCGATCAGCCTGACCGCTCTCAGGCAGCTGGGCATGCGTCCGGCGCTAGTTGCGCTGTTGACGGCTCTCGGCATGGGTGCCGTGGCGCTGGCCCTGGTGAATTTCGCCGGGGCGTGATGCGACGGCGCAGGGTCGATCGACCGACAGTCTGGCCCGGTTCGGCCATACTCAACGTAGACGGTCGAGCCCTGCCTGGCGTTCGAGTGGTTCCGGAGTGTTGCCGTAGACTGCGCTGACATAACAACTGCGCCCCGTCGAGAACCAGCGCGCCACGACCACCACCGGTCCGGCACGCGCCATGAATTCCCGCGACACCGGCTTGAGCACCTCCCAGTGCTCCGTGGCGCTGCCGAAATGTTCGACGAACGTCGCGGCGAACCGGTCGCGCAGGGCCAGGCATGCGGCCTGATCGTCCGCCCGCAACGGCGCATCCAGCCCCAGCTCGATCGCTACCAGCCGGCCGTCCACGGCCATTCCCATGGCGCTCACGGGTGAGGCGCCGAGCATGCCGCTGAAACGGACTTCGTCCAGCCCACCGCAGCCCGGGCCGGCGAAGGCGCTGTCCGGCGCGGCGCGCTGCGCCGCAGCAACCGCGGTCGCGTAGTCGCCGCCGAGCACCAGCGGACCGATACCCTCGGCATGAATCGCCATCGGCTCTGCATCTGGAGTGAAAAACCGCTCGAGCAGAGCGCCCGCCGCCACGGCGGCGAGCGCTCCCACGAGAACAACGTGACGGCGGCGAATCATTCGGCCTTGATGACGCCGCAGGCGATGCGCGGACCCGCGCCGCCGATCGGCTGCGTGATGTGGTCGTCGCGGTTCTGGTGAATGACGAACGCGGCCGCGTCCTCGTCGAGGATCTTCGGCCGCCCACCGGCGCCAGTGAGCGATGCCAGCGTGGTGAACATCTCCACCTGCACCGTGCCGTCTTCGCGCACGATCAGATTCGGCAGGTCGCCGCCGTCCGGGCCATCGGCATTCATCAGGCCGTGCTTTTTACCGTCCGGATTGAGATGCCCTGTCGAGGCCACGAAACCGGCTTCAGGGTCTTCGCAGGTGCCCACACTGTGAATATGGATCGCCTTGGGTGCAGGCGGTAAACCCTTGAGGTCCAGGTAGATCAGCACGCCATGAGGGCTTTCGGTGAGCGTCGCCGTCCCGAGAGCGTTGCCCTCGCGATCGATGAACTCCGCCTTCGCCTGGGTGACGATCTCGATGGCTTCATCGGCGGCGGCCGGGATGGCGAACGTGGCCACGCCGAGCACGGCGCACAGGGAAAGAGCGGTGGATTTTTTCATTTGTTGATCCTCGCGGGGTGACGGTTTGATTGTTCGGTGCAGCACTCGTGGCGTGCGCCTTGCGAGAGCGTCACTCGCCGAATCATAGCCCAGCATCGGGAGAAGCGCCGCTCCGGCAGGCATCAGGCCGGTGCATCTGAAGGTATACTCCGCCGCTGGCCGGCTCGGGTGAACCGGCGAAGGAGTACGAATGAATCCCGGGGACCCGGAAAAGAGCCAGTCATTCAGCCGATGGGTGGAGCGGGTAGGGCACAAGATCCCCGACCCGGTGATCATATTCATGTCGTTCTATCCGATCGCTTTCATCGCGACGATCCTGCTCGGCGGCCACACTTTCGAGACCATGGGGGCCGGCGGCGAGGCGATCAGCTACCAGATCCTGCCCATGTACGAAGCCGAGCACGTCCGCTGGATCTTCGACAATGCCTTGCTGCGGAACTGGCTGGCGTTCGGCAATGGCGTACTCGCGGTCATCCTGGTGGTCATGCTGGCGATCGGCGTGGCGGAGAACTCCGGGCTGTTCGCTGCTCTGATCAAGCGCGTCGGCACCCATATTCCCCAGGCCTGGCTGCCGTTGCTGTTGATGTTTCTCGGCATCACCAGTTCCGTGGCGACCGACGCCGGTTACCTGGTGCTGATTCCGCTGGCCGGACTGCTTTACGCGGGACTCGGGCGCAATCCGTTGATCGGCATGGCCACGGCGTTCGCGGGCGTCTCCGCAGGCTTCAGCGCGAATCTGATTCCCGGCACACCGATCGACGTGATCATAGGCATGAACGCCCAGGTGTTCGCCGAGTCCCAGGGCGTCCCTTTCACCACTGCGGAGGGCGTGCCGTTGCGCCCCGCCACCATGCATTACTGGTTCATCGCCACCTCGACGATCGTGCTGGCGTTCACCGGTGCGTGGGTAACCCGACGCTTCGTCGAACCGAAACTCGACGGCCAGCCTTTCGAGCTTCCTCCCGAAATCGGGCTGGACCAGTTCGAGGCCAGTGCCGCGGAGCGCAAGGGGCTGCGCGCGGCGGGTTTCGGACTACTCGTGGCTGCGGCGGCGATCGGCGGCCTTGCGCTCGGGCCGCTCGGCGCCTACACGGACGCGGAGGGCAATCGCGTCCTGCCGTTTCTGAACAACATCATCCTGCTGATTTCGCTGTTCTTCATCATCGAGGGCCTGTTCTTCGGTTACGCCTCCGGCAACTTCCGCCGGGTGGGCGACGTGGTCAAGGCCATGGTGAAACAGATGAACACCATGGGATACATCCTGGTTCTGACCTTCTTCAGCTACAACTTCCTGGGGCTGCTCAGTTACAGCGGGCTGGGCTCCTACATCACTTACCTGGGCGCAGAAGGCCTGGTGGCGCTGGGGTTGCAGCAATTCCCGGTGCTGCTCTTGATCGGCTTCGTGCTGACCACGGCGGTCATCAACCTGTTCATCGGCGGGCTCACGTCCAAGTGGATGCTGCTCGGACCGATTTTCGTGCCGATGCTGTACTTCGTGAATCCGGCCATGACGCCCGACCTGGTGGCGGCGGCGTTCCGCGTCGCGGATTCGGCCACTAACATCATCACGCCGATGATGGTCTACTCCGGCGTGATCCTGGCCTTCATGCGAAAGTACCGGCCCGGCCTCGGGTTCGGCGACATGCTGCTCATCATGTTGCCGTACTCCATCGTGTTCATGATCGTCTGGACGATCTTGCTGGTGACTTTCTTCGTGTTCTCGATTCCGCTCGGGTTCTAAGGAAGAGCGCGACGGAATCGACCGCCCGCAGCAACGGACGTGCTGTCAATGCATGGCTCAGGAGCCCGACGCAGCGGCGGATTCCAGCGCCTCTGACAGCTGGAGCCATTCTGCCTCGAGCACGCCGATCTCGGCGGCGAGACGGGCATGGCGTGCCGTGAGCTCCGCCACTTTCCCGCTGTCGTCTTCCGAATACAGTGCCGGGTCCGCCAGTTCGGCCTCGAGCGCCGCGCGTGCCCCGAGCAGCTTGTCCAGCGAACCCTCGAGAGTCTGCAGGCGCCGCTGGCGACGCGTTTCCTCCCGGGCTTGCGCATTGTCCCTGCGACGCGTCCTGGCCGCGCTGAGCGCTTTCTCCTGGCCCTCGGCCTTGCCGCCGGCACCGGACAACCGTGTCCTGAGCCAGGCCGCGTAGCCGTCCAGGTCGCCCTCGAAATGCTCCACGCCGCCGTCGGCGACCCGCCAGAAGCTGTCGCACACCAGGCCGATCAAGTGCCGGTCGTGTGACACGAGGACGATGGCGCCGTCGTAATCCGCCAGGGCTTCGGCGAGTGCCTCGCGCATGTCGAGATCCAGGTGATTCGTGGGCTCATCGAGCAGCAACACGTTCGGCTTGCGCCAGGCCAGCAGGGCAAGTGCGAGACGGGCGCGCTCTCCCCCGGAAAAGTGATCCACCAC
>CAYTXS010000087.1:0-9375 GCA_964441585.1 uncultured Thioalkalivibrio sp. | reverse complement strand
TCAGCGACAGGGCGTCGGCGTGCAGGACGAAATCCAGGCCCGGCACCAGCGGCAGACGGAACTCGTACTCGACGCCATGGAACACGCCGATCATCATCAGCACGAGCAGCACGATCTTGAGCACCGCACCGCCGAGGTTCAGCGTCGTACGCAGCGCCACCGCCTTCTCCGGCAGCATAAAGATGATCATGCCGGGAACCAGCGAGCTGGCGAGCACCATCAGCGGCAGCCAGGCGTTCACGGCAGCACCCCGTCGAGCAGCGGCAGCGCCCAGGGCGCGACGAAACCGAGCAGCACCGCCCCCAGCGCCAGCAGCAGCGCGGTCCACTCCATGGTGTGCGGCACGTTGTGGGATTCATGCGCATGGGGCGAGCGGGTGAAGGCGAATCCCAGCACCCGGAACACGTAGCTGGCCGTCAGCACGCCGCCGACGATCATCACCAGCGCCCACGGCCAGAGACCCTGTGCCATCGCGCTCTGCAACAGCATCCACTTGCCGACGAAGCCCCCGCTCGGCGGCAACCCCGCCAGGCTGATGCCAGCCAGGGCGAACGCGGCGAGTGACAACGGCATGCGATCCACTACGCGGTCCAGCTCCGCGATCTCGTCATGTCCGCCCTGCATCATGATGCTGCCCGCGGCAAGGAACATCGCGCCCTTCGCCAGCGCATGAGACACGGCCAGGTAAATCGAACCGCCCCAGGCGAGCGCAGGATCCATCCCGGCCAGCGGGAAGGCGATGAACAGATAGCCGAGCTGGGCCACCGTCGAGTAAGCCACGAGCAGTTTCAGTCGTTCCTGTCGGAGCGCCTGGATGGAGCCCCAGAAGACTGCGAAGGCGCCGAGCGAGCCGAGCAGGATCGGCAGTCCCTCGCCCTCCGGCGAGAACGTGAACCAAAGTCGCAGCAACAGGTAGAAAGCACCCTTCACGACCAGGCCGGACAACACGGCGCTAACCGGGGCGCGCGCGCTGCCATGGGCCGGCGGCAGCCAGACGTGGAAGGGGAACAACCCGATCTTCAGCAATAACCCGGCGATCATGGCCCCCAGCGGAATCGCCAGGGCCAGCCCGCCGTCCGCGCGCTCGCCGAGCAAGGTGAGATCCAGCGTGCCGTGAAGGTGATACAGCAGTACCACGCCGACCAGGTACGCCAGCGAGCCGAGCAGGCTCACCAGCAAATAGCGCATGGCGCCCCAGAGGGCGGGCCCGGTCCCGGTGAGCGCCACCAGGGCCACGGCGGACAGGCCGAGCAACTCCAGCGTGACGTAGAGATTGAAGACGTCTGCGGCCTGGAACAGCGCGTTCAGCGCGGCCCAGGTGAACAGCCACAGGGGCCAGAAGCGGCGCACCTTGTTCGGGGAATCTGCGAGGTACACCCGCGCATAAATACTGACGGCAGTGCCCACGACCGCGGTCATCGCCAGCATCATCGCGCTCAGTCCGTCGGCCCAGAGGTTGATGCCCAACGGCGCACCCCAGCCACCGACCTCGTACTGTCGCGGGCCGCCGAAGACGACCTGCAGGAGCACCGCGAGCGCTGCGCCCGCGCTCATGAACGCGCCGATCAGTCCGATCATGGCAGCGCGGTGCGGCCGCAGGAATGCCAGCAGCGCGCCCAGCAGCGGCAGCGCTATCGCGAGCAGCATCCAGGGCGCTTCGGCAAGCCAGTCAGTCATTACGGTCTACTGCCAATGCTCATCCATGAGATCCCGTTCCCGGTCTTCCGGCAGCGTCGGCTTGCCGGTTGCGGTGTCGATGCGCAACACCAGCGCGAGCGCCAGCGCCGTCGCGGACACCGTGACCACGATCCCGGTGATCACCATCGCCTGTGGAACCGGATCCGGCGCGGCTCCGGCGCCAACCAGCACCAGGAACACGCCGCTGCCCATGACGTTCAGGGCCAGCACCTTGCGAATCAGGTGGGCCCGCAGCACCAGCGCCCACAGGCCGATCACCAGCAGGCCGACCCCGGTCAAGGCGAAAACCGTCAGGCCGTTCACGGTTCACGATCCGGCCGGCCGCCGATGAACAGCCCGGCGAGAATGACGGCGATCGAAACCGTCGCGGCCGCCTCGATCACGAGGATCAACGTTTTCGTGGAGCCGGGCGGATATTCGAGAAACTGCCGGCCATCGCCCATCACGGCGAGCGCCACCACGAGAAATGTCGCCAGCCCCAATACCACGCCCCAGCGCATCGGCGCATCAGGCAGTCCGAGCCGCGGCCGCCGCCCCGAAAGAATGAACAGAACTCCCGTGGCGGCCAGCACCGAACCGGCCTGAAAGGCGCCACCGGCACGCGTCGCGCCTACCCAGAGGAGATATCCGCAGATCACCGCGGCAAAGGGAATTAGGGCACTGTCGAGGCCGAGCAGCACCGGGCTGGGCGGCCGCTCGTGCAACTTCGGCGCCGGACCCAGCGCCCACACGCCGACCAGTGTCGAGGTCATCACAGCGATCTCCAGCAGCGTGTCATAACCCCGGAAATCGAGCAGCACGGCGGTCACTGGGTTCGCGATGCCGCTCTGTGCCGACGCGGCGCGCACCGCATCGCCGAGCCCGGGCGCCAATGGAGCCGACCAGAGCAGCCAGCACAACCCGCAGGCAACGCAGGCAAGCAGTACCGCGAGCATGCCGCGCAGCACGACGCCGGGTTCGCATGGGTCCCGCTCAGTCTGCATTATCTCCACCATCAGGGGGTCGCGCTTGCGATTGTTCTTTGCTGGATCTCCGGCGACGCAGGCGACCCCAGGTCGCCAGCAACAACGCACCCGTCAGCCCGGCCCCGATCGCCGCCTCCGCCAGAGCCACATCGGGTGCACCGAGCCGCGCCCAGGCCATCGAAAGCACCAGGCCGAAGGCAATGAAAAGAACAATCGCGCGGAACAGGTCACGACTGGACAACGCCGCCCAGGCCAGCCAGATGAGAATGACGGCGAGCAACCCGTCGAGGATCAAGCCGGCGCTCATCGGGCCGTCCACGGGTCGATGCCGCGCCGCAGGCTGGAGCGCGCGATCAGGTGCGAAGCCGTGGCACCGGCAAGCAGCACCAGCAACCAGACCATCACCAGCTTGCCGACCACGGCCAGGGATTCGGCCTGCAGCGCAAGACCGAGCACCGTCAGGCCGAGGCCCGCGTTGTCGCCTTTCGTGAGTGCATGCAGGCGACTGTAGACGTCGGGGAAGCGCAGCATTCCGACCGTACCGGCAAAGAAGAACCCGGCTCCCGCGAGCACGAGGCCGGCGCTCAAGTAATCAATCGGCGTCATGCTCGGCTCCCGGACTCCATACGCGGCGCACGAAGGCCACGGCTGCGACTGCGGCCAGCAGGGCGAACACCAGGGCGATGTCCCGCAGTGCCGCCTCCCGCATACCTTCGGCAAGAAGCAGCAGCACGGCGACGGCGGTCGTGCCGAACAGCTGGGCGGCGAGCATCCGATCGGCGGCGGTCGGCCCGCGCATCACGCGCCACAGCCCGGCGGCCAGGTTGAACAACAGGAAAGTGGCCACACCCAAGAGCAATACGTTCATGCCGTGTTCTCCGCGACGTCCCTGAACGAAGCGTCCAGCCCGAACACGGCGGCGATGCGCGGCTCGAGGTCCGTCACCATCTCCTGCATGTCGCGGCGGGTATCCAGGGCGTGTATGACGAGTTGCTCGCCGTCGAGATCTGCGCTCAGCGTCCCGGGCAACATGCTCACCACGTCGGCCAGGGCGATTCGACTGCCTTCGGTCGGCAGGCGCAGGCAGCAACGGACCAGCCCGGGGTACAGTGGCATGGCGGGACGCAAGGCGCGCATCGCGACATCGGTCGCCCCTGCCAGCGACTGGTAGGCGAACCATGGCAGGAAACGCGCCAGGCCCGACAGGGAGAGCGAACGCCCGCCCCACAACACCAGGCTGAGCCACGCGCCGAGGAGCACGAACGGCACGCCGACGACGAGGCTGTCTACGGCCCCCTCTGCAAGAATCCACCAGAGGACGGCAAACAGCAGCACACGCCGCAACCCGTCCTGCCAGCGGGCAGGTTCGCGGGCGGCGGGCGCGTGGCGCGTGTTTGCGGGCATGTTCCCCCCTCGGCCTGCAACTCCATTCAGTCGATACGACGAGCCTTCGCCAGGAACCCCCTCAAGCCGGCGGGCAGGGCATAGCCCGCGTAGTCCTCGAGCAGTTCGGCGTCGAAACCCGCGGACGACAGGTCGGCGAGCAACTCGTCGGCCGGCAGCAGATCCATTTCATGGCACTCGTCATCGCGGCGGAACAGGTCACCGACGCGACGGAAACTGGTGATGCACCGGATCAGGCGACGGGCCTCTGGATCCTCTTCGGCGCTCATCAGCAGCGCCCAGTCCCCCCCGTCGACGTGGGTCTTCAATTGCCCTTCTCCCGCAAGACGGCCCGGCTCAGCGGCATCGAACAGCAACAGCCCGCCGGGCTGCAGGGCGGCGTGAATCCGGCCGAACAGTCCGCGCAATGCCTCGCGAGAGACATTCTCGTCAAAACGATAGTTGAAGCACTCGCCTACCGCCACGACCGCGACGCACGAGGGCAGTTCGGCGCTCAGCAGCGATTCGCAAAGAAACCGGCCGTCGGGTACGCGTTCACTCGCCAGCTCGATCATGGCCGGCGACAGGTCGATGCCCAGCACGTCGTACCCCGCGTCGGACACCATGGCCGCGAGGACGCCCGAGCCGCAGCCGAGATCGATCACCCGCCCCGCGTCGATGCCTTCCTCCGCCAGTTTCCGCAGCAACAACTCGCCCGCATTGCGCGCCAGGTCGCCGAAACCGAGATCGTGGATCCAGGATAGGTCTTCCCGGTAGGCATGGCTCATGGCGATGCTCCTTCCCTGGTGACTACCGGCACGGACGGCGCGTCTCGCCTCCGACCGGGCAACGGTGTCGAGGACACGCGTCGCGAATCTTCCTGTACATAATGGACCGTTCGGCGGCCGCCGGCGTAAGGGGTTTCCGAAAGACTCTCAGCCGCCTCGTCCCAGCCAGAGCGCGCCCGCCAGCAGCACAAAGAGGACAAACATCGTTGCCACGTTCAGGCTGATGTCCCGCCCGTAACGCTGTATGTTTCGCCGGGCGAACACGATGCCCGGCTGGTCATCCAGCGTCTCGGCACGGGGCCGCGCCGAAAGCGGCTGGCGGAGTTGGGAAAACGCCAGTCGCCCGACGTCCCGCAGCCAGGCGGCAAGGCCGAACTCCAGTTGCGGGACATCCGCGCTACCGTCTTCGATCTCACCCGGCCCCGGCCGCGACGTTGCGGGTACGGCCAGGCGCTCGCGGGCCAGCATCGGTGAGAGAATCGACGCCACTTCCGGGCCGATGGGCGCACCCGCGTCATGCGCGGGCGCCAGCTTCGCCGCGGCGGCGGCGATCTCCCCCCGGGTCGCGGAAAATTCACGGTACAGTGCGTCGAGCGCCGTGTGCTGCGCCGCCACACCGTGTACATCGCCGATCCACCGCAACGACCCGAGCCGCGCCTCGAACAACGCGCCGGCCAACAAACCGGCAATCGTCCGGGCAGATTCCATCGGTGGAACCCCGCGCACCGGACTTGCCGTACCGTCTGTCCGCGCCTGCTGAAGAAGACGCGAAGCAGCCGCATTGGTCGTGGCGACGCGTTCCTCGTCCAGCAGCAGCCATGCCGACTCGAGGAATACCTGCTCCGCCGTTGAGGCGACTCCCGCCAACACCGTTTCGACGAAGCGGCGCCTGGCCTGACCTGTCCGGCGTGTGGCCTGCCAGAGCAGGCGTTGTATCTCTCGCAAGCTCCAGGCCAGGCGTTGCTGGAACCGGGCGTAAGCAAAGGCGGTTCCGACACAGGCGCGGACGCCGCCTCGCGCGATCGTCCCGTAGGCTCGTGCGACGCTCATCCACTTGGGGCCATGCAGGTGGAAAAGGCCCATCCGGGCGCCGATGGCGAAGATGGCCGCGCCCAGTCCGAAGGTGGCAAAAGCAGTGAATACATCGCGCGGCGCGAGGAAATAGTGCGCCAGGTAATGGTCAATGGCGGCATGCGGCATCGACCACCATGCCAGTCCCGGCGCGATCACGCCCTCCAGCAACAGCTCGGGCCGCAGGCCGAGCACAATCACCGGACACGCCAGCAACGTCATCGCCACCAGCATGCCGGGGGACGCCTCCCTTACCTCGGCGCCCCACCGGGTGTGCGCGGGCGCGACGAAAACCAGGCCGATCAACTTGATGAAGGAGGCCGCGGTACCAGCGCAGACCAGCAAGTAGACACCCTCGGCCAGCCGCAGCGCGATACCGCCGTGTGCGGCCTGGGCGGCGACCAGCGCATGATGAACGAGGCACTTGCTGACAAAACCATTGAATGGCGGCAAGCCCGTGATCCCGGCGGCCGCAACCAGCATCAGCGCGAAGGTGGCCGGCATCCGTCGCCACAAGCCGCCGAGCGCGTACATGTCGAGCTGCCCGGTGCGCAGCGACACGACGCCGACGCCGAGGAACAGCAACGCCTTGAACAGCGCGTGGTTTACCGTGTGCAACAGGCCGCCCGCCGTGCCCATCGCGCCGTCCTCCAGCAGGTACGCGCCGGCACCGATCCCGACGAGGATGAAGCCCACCTGGCTGATGCTGTGGTACGCGAGCATCCGTTTCGCGTTGCGCTGTCCGAGCGCGAGCACCACGCCCACCGCCATGGTCAGGATCCCGAGCCACACGACCACCAGGCCGAGGACGCTGCTGAACTGCCATGCCGGGTCTGCGAAATCGGTGCCGACGCCGGGGCGGAACAGGGTCGAGAGGCAACGGAAGATGCCGTAGGCGCCGGCCTTGATCATGACGCCGGAAAGCAATGCGCTGGCCGGGGAAGGCGCCACCGGGTGCGCGTTGGGCAGCCAGACATGCAACGGCACCATGCCGGCCTTCACGCCGAAACCGATCGACAGCAGCACGGCCGCCACGCTGCGCAAGCCGGCCTGCCCTTCCTCCATGTGAATCGGGGTCAGCATGCCGTCACCCATCGTGACGACGATCATGATGCCCGCCAGCAAGGCAAAGCCGCCGAGCAGCGTCATCCAGAAATACTGCACCGCCGCACGTTTCGCCTCGGCCGTGCCGGCGTGGACGACGAGCAGAAACGCGACCAGGCCGAGCAACTCGAAGAAGACGAACAGCGTCACCAGGTTGCCCGCCAGCACGACGCCGAGATTGGCCGCGAGTACCACCAGCGAAGCGGCATGGAAGCGATTGCGCTGTGGTTGCGCCCGCAGGTAGTCCAGCGAATAGAGCGTCGCGCAGAACCAGACGAAGGCACTGAACACTGCGAACAGCGCGCCGAAATGATCGACCGTGAATACCAGCCCGCCCGGCAGCAATGGCCACTCCGCATGGACCGCGCCATGCGCGGTCACCAGCGGCACCAGCGCCGCAGCCCCGAGCAGTGCCAGCGCCGTGACTGTGACCATGAGCACATCGCGCGCCACTTCCGAGCGCCGCCCGAGCGGTCCCAGGGCGAGCGCGGCCAGCGGTGGACCGGCAACCAGCAACAGGGGCAAAATCGTTGCCTTGAGCATCGTCTCAGCCCGCGCCGAAAAAGGCGCCCACGGCCCGCCGCGCAAGGGACAACGGCAACCCCGGCAACGCCGCCGCGAGTCCCAGCAACACGGTGACTGCCGCCGCCGCGAGCAGCGCGAATCGCATGCCGCCCCGGGCGTCCGATCGCGCCGTGACCGGTACCTCGAGCGGCGCCCCGAAGCAAGCGCGCCAGACCGCCGGCAACAGGTACATGGCCGCCAACAGCGCGCCACCGAGCAAGACGACCAGCGCCCATGGCGCGCCGGCCTCGAGGATGCCGATACCGAGCAGCCACTTGCTGACGAAGCCCGACAATGGCGGCACGCCCACGAGCCCGAGCGCGGCGATCACGAATACCGCCGTGGTCACGGGCATGCGCCGGCCGATGCCGTCCAGCTCGGATACTCGCCGGATGCCGGCATGCCGCGCGAATGCACCGGCACAGAAGAACAACGCACCCTTCAGGAACGCGTGGTGGCTGATATGGACCAGCGCAGCCACGGTCACCGCCGGCGCCAACAGCGAGACGGCCAGCAAGACGTAGGCCATCTGGCTGATCGTGGACCAGGCGAGCCGGCGCTTCAGGTCATCCTCGCCGACCGCCAGGACGGCGGCCAGCAACACCGATACCGACGCGATCGCCGCCAGCCACGGCGCGACGCCCAGCGAGCGCGTCAACTCGACGCCGAAAACCTCGAAGACGACGCGCAGGATGCCGAAGCAACCGGCCGCCACCATCACCCCGGACAGCAGCGCAGAAAACGAGGCCGGTGCAGCGGGGTGGACGTCGGGCACCCAGCCATGCAGCGGCATCAGTGCCGCCTTGACCCCGAAGCCGCCGATGAAGCACCAGAACGCAAGCCTCAGCAACGCGGGATCCATGCCCGCGTCCAGCATGCCGCCCGGAGCGAAAGGCTGATCGCCTGCCAGGTAGAAGCTGACGATGACGCCGAGCAACACGGCGCTGCCGCCGACCAGGATGTAAACGATGTACTTCAGGCCGGCACGCATCGCTTCCGGCGTCTCGTCGTGGATGACGAGCGGGTAAGTGAGCAGCGAAAACAGTTCGTAGAAGACCAGCAGCGTGAGCAGGTTGCCGGCATAAGCCACACCGAGCATCAGTCCCTGGCAAAGCATCAGGAAGCCGTAATAGCGCGCCAGCCGGCCGCGTCGCGGCAGGTACGCGGCGGCATAAAACAGCGCCAGCAGGAACAGCAACGACAGGGTCGCCGCGAACAACGCACCCAGCGCATCCACCCGCAGGTGCAGCCAGACTTGCGGCGTCAACTGCAGCAGCGGCAATTCCAGCGGCACCGCGTGCAGGGCGCCCGGGAGCAATGCCACTGTCAGCAGGCAGGTGGCGATGGAGATCGCACCGAGCACCGTGTTGCGCCAACGCGCGCCGCGGCGCTCCAGCGGCACCGCAAGCGCACCGCCCATGGCCGGCAGGAGGATCGCCAGCAGCGGCAGGAAGCTCATGACGTCGTGCGTGTTCATTGCTTCACAACCCCGCCACGAAACGCACCGCGGCCTGCGCCAGGGAGAACGGCAGCCAGGAAACCTGCATGCTGATGCCCAGCAGCAGCACATAGGCCGCCGCCACCAGGATCGGGGCCAATAGCAGCGCCTCGGCCTCGTGAATCGGCGCGGACTCGGCCGCAGGTGTACGGAACCACGCCAGGTAAACGATCGGCAGCCAGTAGGCGGCGTTCAACAGCGCACTCAGGATCATCAGCAACACGAACCACCAGGCGCCGGCCTGCAGCGCGCCGAGTGACAGGTACCACTTGGTCACGAAGCCGGCGAACAGCGGCACGCCGAT
>CAYTXS010000086.1:6514-9451 GCA_964441585.1 uncultured Thioalkalivibrio sp. | reverse complement strand
TGACGGAATCCACGGGCGGCGGCGGCACCATCGGCGACCAGTTCGAAGCCGGCGAAGCCGTCGTGCGCGGCCTGGAACTGCTCGGCGAGACCGTGCTGTGGGAGTCGGCCACCGGTTGGCGCGTGCCCGCCCGGCTGAGCTGGACCTGGACCCCGGACGCGGAGTTCGACAACAGCTTTGCCAGCGACTTCGGTCCCTGGGATACCGTCGAGGCCGGCGACCGCATGCCGTACGTGCCGGAGAACATCGGCCAGCTCGGCATCGGCCTGGAAGGCGACCGGCTCGAGCTGAACCTCAACTTCGCCTACCAGTCCGAGACCCGGACCCAGGCCGGCAGCGGCGCAATCCCGGCCAGCGAGCGCACGGATTCCGCGCTGGTCGTGGACCTCGGGGCCGCCTACCGGCTCACGGAGCACTTCAGCTTGCTGGCGCGGGTGCAGAACCTGTTCGACAAGGAATACATTGCGTCGCGCTCGCCGAACGGGGCCCGCCCGGGCATCGATCGCTGGGCCATGGTGGGCATCCAGGCGAGCTTCTAGTTCATCCCGGAAAAATTTTTTCGGTCCGCTGGAACTTTTCCGCCGGGGGCGACTCTATCAGGGCGTAAGGAACAAATTCCCTCCAGAGTGTTCCAGACCAACAACGTGTTCCCCCACGTGACTCGGCCCCGACGCCAGGATGGCATCGGGGCCGAATTTTTTGTGCGTCCCCCCGCGCTCCCCGTCGCCCAAACAGCCCGCCACGAAAAAATAAGTACTCCAGGTATTGACAATCATTCGTATTCGCGTCCATAGTTCAGTCCAGAGCCCGGAGATGAAACTATGTATGTCTGCATCTGCAAACGCATCACGGATAGCCAGATCCACGACGCCATCGGGCGTGGCGCCCGCAAACTCGAAGACCTGAGCCGCGACCTCGGAGTCGCCACGGGCTGCGGCCAGTGCGCCTGTTTCGCCACCGAAATGCTCGGCGAAGCCCCCGCCGCCTCCGGCGCGATGACCGGCGTGCGCAAGTCCGTCCATCCCGACGCCGCCTAGTACACCAACCCCGCTCTCTCCCGACGCCGCCTGGCACGCTCGCCCCTCGCTCTATCCTGACGCGGCCTGGCCCGCCCCCCCCGCTCTCTCCGGAAGACGCCTGCCATCGCAGCCCGACATGGCCTGCTTTGCCGCGCCATGGTCTAATAGAGCGACCACACCGAAGCTTTCCGCCCAGGAGTAGAGCGCATGAAAGGCGATCCCAAGGTCATCGAGCACCTGAACAAGATCCTCAAGAACGAACTGACCGCCATCAACCAGTATTTCCTGCATTCGCGGATCCTGAAGGACTGGGGGCTGGAAAAACTCGGCGAGAAGGAATACGAGGAATCGATCGACGAGATGAAGCATGCCGACTGGCTCATCCAGCGCATCCTGTTCCTCGAGGGCCTGCCGAACCTGCAGGATCTCGGCAAGCTGATGATCGGGGAGAACGTCAAGGAGATCCTCGAGAGCGACCTGAAGATGGAGCACATCGCGCTGCCCGATCTCAAGGAGGCCATCGCGTACAGCGAGTCGGTGGGCGATTACGTGAGCCGCCACCTGTTCCGCGAGATCCTCTCCTCCGAGGAAGAGCACGTGGACTGGCTGGAAACGCAGCTCGGTCTGCTCGACAAGATGGGCCTGCAGAACTACGTCCAGTCCCAGTCGTCCTGACAGGGGGTCGTCCCAACGTGCCGCGCCTCTGGTGATGCGCGGTGCGGCTTGGCACACTGCACGATCGTGAAGCTCCGCGCCGCCTGAGTCATAGCCAGGGTTCCCGCGCACCGGGCGCGGGTAACCGCGCTGCCTTCGTGGGTAGCCACGCTGGCTGCGCGACAATCCGTAGTCAAAGCGTGAGAATTTCTGGTCACGGAACGGGAATCCGGCCGCCGCTTCCAGCCGAAAGGTCCATAAGCCCGACGCCGAACTTCGCGGCTGCATCGCGGTCTCTGTTGCCGTGATAATTTGCTGTATATTCGCGACGCGCCGGCGCGCCGCCATGCTCGATCGCCGCCACCTGGATTCCTGAATTGCAAAAGCTCATCACCACGTTCGTCGTGCTGGCTGCCGGGGCCCTGGCCGCGTGGCTTTGGCTCGCCCCAGGTCAGCAGGACGAGGCGCCGGAGCGCGCGGCGGTGGAGGATCGCCCCCCGGTGGCCGTCGTCATGGTCGAGGCCCGAGCGCGCGAACTGGTCGACGAGGTCGAAGCGCTCGGCACGACGCGGGCACGCGAGGCGGTCGAGATCACCTCGCGCATCGCGAGCGTCATCACCGCCATCCGTTTCCGCGAAGGGCAGACGGTGCAGGCCGGCGACGTTCTGGTGGAGCTCGACAACGCGGAAGAACGCGCCGTCCTTGCCGAAGCCGAAGCCACCGTGATCGACAGCCGCGCCCAGTTTCGCCGCGCCAGCGAACTGCTGGCCTCGAAGACGGTATCGGAATCCCAGGTGCAGCAACTCGAGGCCACCATGAAAGCCGACGAGGCACGCCTTGAGGCCGCGCGGGCGCGCTTCGAGCAGAGCCTGGTGCGCGCACCCTTCGCCGGACAGATCGGTTTGCGCCAGGTCAGCCCGGGCACCCTCGTCACGCCCGGCACCGTGATCACGACGCTCGACGATTTGTCCACGGTGCGGCTCGACTTCACTGTGCCCGAGTCGTTTCTCGGCGTGCTCGAGTCCGGGCTCTCGATCAGCGCGCGCAGCGTCGCCTTCGAGGGCCGCAGTTTCGACGGCGAGGTCCGCACCGTGAACACCCGGGTGGACCCGGTGACGCGCGCGATCACGATCCGCGCCGAGCTGCCCAACGACCACGGCCTCCTGAAGCCCGGCATGTTTCTCACCGTGCGCCTGGCGGGCCAGAGCCGGCTCCGCGTCATGCTCCCCGAGGCCGCGCTCGTGCCGGAAGGCGACCGCCAGCG
>CAYTXS010000086.1:0-6414 GCA_964441585.1 uncultured Thioalkalivibrio sp. | reverse complement strand
CTCGCGGTGCGCGAATACCCCGATATCGATCCGCCGATCGTGTCCATCGACACGAACTACCGCGGCGCCTCGGCCGAGGTGATCGAGACGCGCGTCACCCAGCTCATCGAGGACCAGGTCGCCGGGCTCGAGGGCATCGTCAAGCTGACCTCGAACAGCCGCGACGGGCGCTCCAGCGTGGACATCGAGTTCGCGCTGTCGCGCAACGTCGATGAGGCCGCCAACGACGTTCGTGACCGCGTCGGTCGGGTGCTCTCGCAGCTCCCTCCGGAGGCGGACCCGCCGCGCATCGCCAAGTCCGACAGCGACACGAGGCCGGTCATGTGGCTGACCTTCACCAGCGACCGGCACTCGACGCTCGAGCTGACGGACATCGCCGAGCGGATGCTCATCGATCGCTTCTCCGTGGTCGAGGGCGTGGCGCGGGTCAGCCTGAGCGGCGCGCGCCGTTACGCGATGCGCATCTGGCTGGACCGCGAGGCAATGGCCGCGCGCGGCGTCACGGCCGAGGACATCACGGCGGCACTGCGGCGCGAGAACGTCGAGCTGCCCGCGGGCCGCCTGGAGTCGTCGCAACGCGAATTCACTCTGCGCACCCGCACCGGACTGGTGCGACCGGACGATTTCGCTGCACTGGTGATCGACCGCGGCGGAGACGGCAATTTCGTGCGGCTCGGCGACGTGGCCGAGGTGCGCATCGGCGCCGAGGACGAGCGCAGCATCGCACGCGCGAACCTGGAACCGGCCATCAGCCTGGGCATCGAACAGCAGTCCAAGGCGAACACCGTCGACGTGTCGCGCGGGATCCGCGCGGCCATGGAAGAAGTCGCGCCGTCCTTGCCCGACGGCGTCCGGATTGCCATCAACTTCGACCGCGCCACCTTCATCGAGGCGTCGATGAACGAAGTGCTCAAGGCGCTGGGCTTCGCGCTCACCCTGGTGCTGCTGGTCATCTACCTGTTCCTGGGCAACGTGCGCGCGACCCTGGTCCCGGCGGTCACCATCCCGATCTGCGTCATCGCGACTTTTTCCGTCATGGCGCTGTTCGGTTACTCGATCAACGTGCTCATTCTGCTGGGCCTCGTGCTGGCGATCGGGCTCGTGGTGGACGACGCCATCGTGGTGCTGGAGAACATCTGGCGACGCGTGGAGAACGGCGAGCCGCCATTGCTCGCCGCGGTCGAGGGCAGCAAGGAGATCGGCTTCGCAGTGGTCGCCACGACGCTGGTGCTGGTCTCCGTGTTCCTGCCGATCTCGTTCATCCAGGGCAACGTCGGGCGACTGTTCCGCGAATTCGGCGTGGCCGTGGCGGCGGCGGTCGCGATCTCGAGCCTGGTGGCGCTCACGCTGATTCCCATGCTCAGCTCGAAGCTGTTCAAGAGCGGCCAGAAACGCGGCTGGCTGACGCGCCATGTCGAGTCAGGGTTCCAGCGCATGGGCCGAGGCTACCGCCGCGCCCTCGGCGCGATCGTGCCGCATCCCTGGGCCGTGATCGCGCTCGCGCTGCTGGTCACGGTCGCGGCGGCCGGGCTGTTCCGCATCCTGCCGAGCGAGTATGCGCCGCGCGAGGACCGGGGCATCTTCTTCACGTTGATCACGGCCCCGTCCGGCGCCAGCATCGAATACACCGAGGCCTACGCGGAGCGCATGGAGGAGATCCTCATGCGCTACGTGGACAACGGCGAGGCGCATCGCGTGCTGTTGCGGGTGCCGGGCGGCTGGGGCAGCGGCGGCGGCGTGGACAGCGCACGTGCGATCGTGCTGCTCGAAGACTGGTCGGTGCGCAAGCGCTCGGTCGAGGAGATCGCCGCGGAAGTGCGTGCGGAGCTGAGCCAGTTGCCCGGCGTGCAGGCGCGCGTCATCACGCCCGCGGGGCTTGGCGTGCGCGGCGCCGACCGGCCGGTGCAGATGGTACTCGGCGGCGCCGAGTACGCCGAGCTGGCCGCCTGGCGCGACGAGCTCATGGCAGCGGCAGAAGGCGTCGGCGGGCTGCGCGGACTCGACTCCAACTACGAGGAACGCCAGCCGCAAATGCGCGTGGTGGTGGACCGCAATCGGGCCGCCGAGCTCGGCGTCTCGCTGGAAAACATCGGCCGCACCCTCGAGACCGTGCTCGGCTCACGCGAGGTGACGACCTTCATCGACCGCGGGCGCGAGTACAACGTGATCCTGCAGGGCCTCGCAGAGGGCCGCGCGACGCCCAGCGACCTGTCCAACATCTACGTGCGCTCGGCGACCAGCGGCATGCTGGTGCCGCTCGGCAACCTCGTGAGCATCACCGAGCGCGCCGGGCCATCGCAGCTCAGGCGGTTCGACCGGCTGCGTTCGATCACCATTTCGGGGGGCCTGGAGCCCGGCGCTTCGCTGGGTGAATCGCTCGACACCTTCGAGGAACTGGCCCGCTCGATCCTGCCGCCCGATGTGCGCATCAGCTGGGACGGCGAGTCGCGCGAACTGAAGGAATCGGGCGGCTCGCTGTACACGACTTTCGTGATGGCGCTGATCGTCGTGTTCCTGGTGCTCGCGGCGCAGTTCGAGAGCTTCCGCCATCCGCTGGTGATCATGTTCACCGTGCCGCTGGCGATCACCGGCGCGCTGCTCGGGCTATGGGCCTACGGCGGCTCGATCAACGTCTACAGCCAGATCGGCCTCATCATGCTGGTGGGGCTCGCGGCGAAAAACGGCGTGCTGATCGTCGAGTTCGCCAACCAGCTGCGCGACCGCGGCATGGCCTTCGAGGAGTCCATCATCGAGGCGGCGGCGATCCGGCTGCGGCCGGTGCTGATGACCAGCGCCTGCACCGCTATCGGCGCCCTCCCCCTACTGCTGGCGACCGGCGCCGGCTCAGAGAGCCGCCAGGCGGTGGGCATCGTCGTGGTCTACGGCATGACCCTGACGACGTTCTTGACACTGTTTGTCGTGCCGGCGGCGTATTCGGTGATCGCGCGAAACTCCAAGTCGCCGGGGCACGTGGGGAAGAAGCTGGCCAGCCTGCGTGGCCAACGGGCCGCTGATAACGCCTGAGTCGTGTCGTATTTTCTTACACGGCGACTTGGAGACTTCTCGTACTTGTTTGTTTTTACATCATATTTCAATTCTGGCATGGTCCATGCACGTGTTATGTCACATTCTCATCGGGCTGTCAGCGGACCCTGGATAACGAAAATGAACACCAACAGAGTCTTCAACGTACTCGGCGCTATCGCTTTGGCCACCGTCGGTCTCGCGGCCTCCAGTGATGCGAACGCAGCAGTCATATTGAACAGTGGCAATGCCGATTGCTCGGGAGCGCTCGCCACACCGAGCGCGCCGAACGTCCAGGCGGCGTTCTTTTCCGCCTGCGCGACAGGAGACGTGGACGAGCTTTATAAGTCGGACTTCGTCGAGGACCAGGTCAGCGGCGCCGACTCGGGCCCGTTCGCCTCGTCCTATACGACGACTTTTGGCGGCTTCGAGGAAGGTATGGAAGACCCGACCACCGCACTGATCGAGCATCTGCTCGGCGAACTGGCGATCACGGGGTACGACCGAGTCTTTTTGCTCGCCAAGGCCGGGCGAAGTGATCCGACTTATTACGGCTGGAACATCAGCGACTGGGACGGCACGGAAACGCTAGACATCACTGCCTGGAACAATATTCGCGGATCGATTTCCCACGTTTCCATCTGGGGCGAGGGTGGCGTGAACGTGCCGGAGCCCGGCCCGGTCGGCCTGCTCGGCGCCGGACTGATCGCCCTCTACTGGGCGCGCCGGCGAATCGGCGCTGGCTGATTGCCAGGGAGGCCTCGAACAGGGCCGCGCAAGATCGCACCCTCACGACACCGGCTCCGGCCGGTGTCTTCTTATACGCCAGGTATCGGACTCCGATCCGCAGCAGCATGCCGCGACCTGCGGTTAGCACGGTCTTACCCGGCGGTCGGCGCTGCTAGAATGCGCGGATTGTTCGCCAGCGAGGCTCCGCACCGTGTCCGAATCCCCGTCCCGTCCCGTCCGCACCCGCTTCGCGCCAAGCCCGACCGGCTTCCTGCACATCGGCGGGGTGCGCACCGCGCTGTTCTCCTGGCTGCAGGCCCGTCGTCACGGCGGCCAGTTCATCCTGCGCATCGAGGACACGGATCGCGCCCGTTCCACCGAGGAAGCGATCCAGGTCATCCTCGACGGCATGAAGTGGCTCGGCCTGCAGGCGGATGAAGGCCCGCTCTACCAGACCGATCGCTTCGACCGCTACACCGAGGTCGCCGAGCAGCTCCTCGAGGCCGGTGACGCCTACCACTGCTACTGCAGCAAGGAAGAGCTCGACGAGATGCGCGCCGCGCAGATGGCCAGCGGCCAGAAGCCGCGCTACGACGGCCGCTGCCGGGACCGCAAGACGCCGCGCGAGGGGATCCCCCCGGTGGTGCGCTTCCGCAATCCTGACGAGGGCCAGGTGGTCGTGGACGACAAGGTGCGCGGCCGCGTGGTGTTCGACAACCGCGAACTCGACGACCTGGTGCTGCTGCGCTCGGACGGTATCCCGACCTACAATTTCTCGGTCGTGGTGGACGACCACGACATGGGCATCACGCACGTCGTGCGCGGCGATGACCACCTGAACAACACGCCCCGCCAGATCAACGTCTATCGCGCGCTCGGCGCGGAGCCGCCGGTGTTCGCGCACGTGCCGATGATCCTTGGCCCCGACGGCGCCAAGCTCTCCAAGCGCCACGGCGCGGTGAGCGTGCTCCAGTACCGCCAGGAGGGCTATCTCCCGGAAGCCTTGTTGAACTACCTGGTGCGGCTGGGCTGGTCGCACGGCGACCAGGAGATCTTCTCGATGGAGGAGATGATCCACCTGTTCGACATCGGCGACGTCAACAAGTCGGCGTCCAGCTTCAACCCGGAAAAGCTCCTCTGGCTGAACCAGCATTACGTCAAGGAAGCCTCCGGCGCGCGGATGGCCATCGACCTGAACTGGCAGCTCGAGCGGCTCGGAATCTCGACCAGCGCCGGCCCGCCGCTGGAAGCCGTCGCCGAGGCCTACCGCGAGCGCGCACGGACCCTGCACGAGATGGCCCAGGCGGCGATCTTCTTCTACCAGGATTTCGAGAGCTATCACGACAAGGCAGCGAAGAAGCACCTCGGCCCCGACGCGGTCGAGCCGCTGCGCCAACTGCGTGACGGCCTGGCGGCGCTCGAGGACTGGGCGTCCGGGCCGATCCACGAACTCGTCCAGCGCGTGGCAGAGAATCTCGGTCTCGGGATGGGCAAGGTGGCGCAGCCGCTGCGCGTGGCGGTCAGTGGCGGGCCCGTCTCGCCGCCCATCGATGTGACGGTCGCGCTGCTCGGCAAAGACACCACGCTGGCGCGCGTGGATCGCGCGATCGACCATGCGTCTTCTGCTGCTTGACCGGCCGCGGGCTGCCGTTTATCCTGCCGGACTTCGCGTGGGGCCATAGCTCAGCTGGGAGAGCGCTTGCATGGCATGCAAGAGGTCGGCGGTTCGATCCCGCCTGGCTCCACCAAGAAATCTCAGAGTTAGACCAGACTGCGTCCCCTTCGTCTAGAGGCCTAGGACACCGCCCTTTCACGGCGGCGACAGGGGTTCGAATCCCCTAGGGGACGCCATCTATCACTGCCAGCCTTGCCGCCACGCCTGGTATTCGGCCGGCCGGAGCCGGTAGCGCGCGATGTTGCCTTCATGCAGGCTCATTAGTTCCGTCTCCACCACTTCGACGAATCGCGCCTGGTCCGCCGCGGGCACTTGCTCCGCCGCACGTTGCCGCGCCAGTGCAGTCGCGGCTTTCTTGTGCATTCCCTCACGAACCACCGCAGCGACCATCTCGGCGACCAGTGCCCGATAACGCAAGCGGAACGGGTCTGGCTCGCCCAGCGACTGCCGCACCGCTGAGTACCGCCCGCTGGAGCGCTCGTACGCCCAGATGAACACGTCGCGCAGCAGTTCGACGCGATTCAGTTCATAGACGGCCAACACGCCATCAATGTAGGCCCGCTCCGGAACGTCCACGAAAGACAGCGGGCAGAGGTTCCCGCGGATCAAGGGAATGTTCGCGGCGAGGCGGGAAACGCGCTTGTTGACGTCCTCGAAACCCTGCAGGTAGGCAAGGTGGACGAGCGCGAAAAAAGCTTGCTCGAAGGGGTCCCCGATGGCAGCCGCAGTATCCAGAATCGTCTCGAAGCGCTCCTCGATGAGCTGCGGCACTTCCAGAGGATGGTAGACGGTGCCGTCGATAGCCACCGGAATGCGGCGGAGGCGGCCGCCGGCCTGGGGATCGGCAAGCAGATTCTCCGCGAGCAGGGCGTGCAGATTCAGGACGGTGTAGCGGTTGAACCCGATCTCGTCTGCCTGGTCGACGAGCAATTCGATAGCGGCCTTGTGGTTCAGGATCATCTGCGCTTCCAGCGCATCCTTGCCCT
>CAYTXS010000085.1:0-9607 GCA_964441585.1 uncultured Thioalkalivibrio sp. | reverse complement strand
GCCAGGCATTCCCGCGTGACCTCATCAATCGCCCTCGCATATCCGGACCTACCGTTAGGCTAAAGCCCGACAGTCTGCATCGTGCTCTATAAATAGATCTTGAAAATCATTCGCGATCTATTTATGAAGCATTGCGGTTGCCCGAGCTCGTGAAATGCTCCAGAATGTTCCATTAGCAGATCATAGAGCGCGAATATGCTCTATTAATGGAACAACGAGGCGCAATGGCCAAGACAGTAAACAAGAGCTATTCCCGCTATGCCCGCGAGGCAGCGGAGTTGCTGGGGCTGATGATCCATAACGCCCGGATCGAGCGCGGGCTGACCGTGGCTGAGGTCGCGGAAAGGGCTGGGATCTCCCGTGGGCTCGTCCACCGGGTCGAGAAAGGTGAGATGGGCAGCTCCATCGGTGCGGCCTTCGAGGTGGCGGCGATTGTCGGCCTGCGTTTGTTCGAGGCTGAGCCGACCACGCTGACCCGGAATCTGTCGACAGAGCGTCACAAGCTGACGTTGCTGCCGAAGGCGGTCCGCCCTGCTGCCACGGAGATAAAGGATGAGTTCTGAGCCTTCTCCGAAGGCGCCGAAAGAGGCGTATGTGTGGATATGGCTGCCCGGAATCACTCAACCAGTTGTCGCAGGTCGGATTACCCGTGACCGGGATCGGCTGATTTTCAACTACGGGCAGAGCTACCTGGCGCGAAAAGAGGGAATCCCAATATATGAGCCCGAGCTCCCGTTAAGGAGTGGCACTATTTTGCCGGAGCCTGGCTTGACCATGGCTGGTTGCCTTCGCGATGCCGCACCGGACGCCTGGGGGCGGCGCGTGATCCTGAACCGTGCATTCGGGCGAAGCGGCCGGGACGCCGATATCGGCGCGCTGGATGAGCTGACCTATCTGTTGGAGTCCGGCTCGGATCGGATCGGGGCGCTGGATTTTCAGCGCTCTCCCACGGAGTACGTGCCCCGCGCCGGGCAAACGGCAACGCTGCAAGATCTGCAACAGGCAGCGGCAAGAGTGGACGCAGGCGTGCCGCTCACGCCTGAGCTGGATCTGGCGCTATTCCATGGCACAGCGCTCGGCGGCGCTCGGCCAAAAGCCATGATCGAGGTTGGCGACAAGAAACGGATCGCCAAATTCTCCTCTTCGACCGATACCTACAACATCGTGAAGGCGGAGTTTATCGCCATGCGGCTGGCCGCGAAGGCGGGATTGGATGTTGCCCCGGTGGAACTGGAACATGTCGCGGGGAAGGACGTGCTGCTGGTCGAACGCTTTGACCGCGTGAAGACAGAAAATGGGTGGCAGCGCAGGGCCATGGTCTCGGCGCTTACCCTATTTAGGCTCGATGAGATGATGGCGCGCTATGCCAGCTATGAAGACCTCGCCGAGATGATCCGCCACCGCTTCACCTCGCCCAGGGCCACCTTGCACGAGCTGTTCGGGCGGCTGGTATTCAATATCCTGTGCGGCAATACGGACGATCATGCCCGCAACCATGCAGCGTTCTGGGACGGCAGGCAGCTGACCCTGACACCAGCCTATGACATCTGCCCGCAAAGCCGGTCGGGTAACGAGGCCAGCCAAGCCATGCTGATAGTTGGCAACGATCGCATGAGCCGGCTGACCAACTGTCTGGAGGCCGCGCCCCATTTCCAGCTTGATTTAGAGAAAGCCGAACACATCATCCTTCAGCAGATCGAGGCGATACGTGCTGGTTGGGATGACGTCTGCGCCGAAGCAGCCTTGAGCGAGGTCGAGCGCAACATGTTTGAGCAACGGATCTTTCTCAATCCCTACATCTTTGAAGGCGCACCCAAGCGTCTGAGAAATGCCGGCGGCAATTAGCCCGGAGGTGCTCGCCATACCCCGGGGCACTCCATTGCACCCTCTTCAGGTGTCTTTGAAACCTGGCGCAGGCCACCCTTGAAGGCGACACCGCAATGTCCCGCCAGACCCACGTCACTCCTCAGGCCGTGTCCATGCATCGAGCACGCGGCGGATCTCGTCCGGCGTCAAGCCGCGGGCGCCGTCCCGCGTGGTGCGCGCCGCGCGGCCCTCGAGGTCGACGAAGGCATCGGCCGGCAGGCCGTCGGACAATATTTCCTGGGCCGGCTCGAACACCCAGTCGTCCCCCGCGCGGCTCAGTTCGCCCCGGCCGAGCCCGAGCGCCTGGCTGGAGCGGTGGCAATCTTCGCAATCCCGCGCGGGGCCTATGGTGTGCGGACTCAGCGGCGCGAAATGGCGGCGGAACTGGGGTGCCTCCCAGTCGGGATGTTCGATGGTACGGATCATTCCGGGCACGAAAGTCACGATCCGGCCGTGGGAATCCACGCCAAGGGGCGGCGCATCGTTGTAGACATTCCAGCGGGCATCCGACCACGCGCCGGGCGTGAACTCGCGGGCCACGTGGTCGAACTGGAGCGCCTCGGGATCATATTCCATGTGGCAGCCATGGCATTGCGGCGCCCACTGGGTGTGACACGCGGCGCAGTCGAGCCGGTCGTGCGCGCCGTCGTCGGGGTGGCTGGCGAGTGTCAACGGCGGGATGGGCAGGCTGCCGCCGCCCACCTTGCGGTGCAGGTGCTTGCTTCCATCGGAGCGCAGTTCGATGTGCCATAACGGGGTGCCACGCCGCGCCGTGACGATGAACTCGCGCTCCGCGCCCTGGCTGAACGGGACCCGGCGAAGCTGCCCGAGCAAATCGGCGGGCCACTCGGCCGCGGTCAGTCGCGGCTGCCGGTTGTCGTGACAGTCGCCGCACTGGATGTCCACGGCGTCCGCGCCATGCGCGAACTGCCCGGTCGGACCCATGACGTCCCGCGTGGTATGGCAGTCGATGCAGGCGAGCCCCGCCCGGTGGTGGACGTCGCTCGCGATCGTCTCCACCAGGCGGCCATCGGCCAGGTAGCCGAGCGGGTGGGGGTGGTCCTCTGCCAGGGCGTGCGCGTCCACCTCGGCGAGGCCGGCGTAGTTCAGCGCGATACGGCCGGAACGACTGTGACACCCGGCACAACTCGCGTCGCTCACCGTCGCGGACAGGACCGGGTGGCCGCCGTCGCGCTGCGTCGGATGGGCCGCGTGGCAGGCCAGGCAACCGCCCCCGCGGCTACCGAGCGGATCCTCGGTGCTCATCTGGTGCTGCGGCTGGCCGAGGTGACAACTGGCGCAGTGCTTGCGCAGGATGGAGTCGGCCGGCGTATGGCCGAGGCCGTCGAGGCGCCCGTCCCCTTGCCCCGGACTGTTCTGCTCGCCGAGCGTGTAGCGCGTCACGTTGACCATGCCGCGACCCGTATGCATCAGGCCCTCCACGACGTGGCGGGTCTCGTCGACATGGCAGCTGCCGCAGGTCCGGGGCGCATTGTCGAGCCAGCCCGGGGACGCCACGAGGCCGGCGTGCGCGGCATCCTGTGTGTCAGCCGCCGGGTCACCGAGATGGCAGGCATCGCACTGGGCGGCGAGAAAACCGTGGGGATCATCGGCCGCGAGCGCGTGAGGCTGGTGGCAGTCGAGGCAGCCGCCGGCCGCGAGCGCCGCGCCGGACAGGAGAAAAAGGCCGGCACTTAGTGCCGGCGCCAACCAGTTCCGCAATGCCTCAGCTCCGCGGCGCGTATTTCCGCCGCTCAGCAGCCCTCGCCAATCAGAAGCCGGCGGGGCGCAGGCGTCTCGGCCGCCTTTTCCTCCGCGACCGGCAGCTCGAAGTCGATGCCGATGCCGAGGCCGTATTGCAGGCCGAGTCCATGGGGGTCCTTGTACGCAGGCGCGGAGGCGGTCTTGGCCGCCGGGGCGGCGGGGGCGAGCCCGAGCGCCGCGGCGCGGTCCTGGCGGGCCGGCGTGACTTGCGGCGTATGCGCGGCCACCTGCGTCTGGGCTTCGCCGTGGAAGAAGGTCCTGAGCGCTTGCCGCTCGGCCGCATCCAGCACCGGCTGCTGCCCCGGCAGCTCGACGGACGGGTCGCTGGTGTAGGCTTGCCAGGTGTCGAAACCGCCTTGCAGCGTCACGGCATCGATCCCGTTGAGTTGGAGTAATGCAACGGCCTGCGAAGACGCGATGCCGTCCGCACTGTAGAGCACGAGCTGGCGCTCGCCGGCCAGTTCGCGGGCCTGGCCCGGGCGGATCACCTCGGTGACGGCCGCATTGACCGCACCGGGTATATGGCCCGCCTCGAACTGCGCCGCGGGACGCAGATCGACGATGCGGAAATCGCCCTGGTCCTCGATGACGCGACGTGACAGTGCCGGGATCGAGAGGGTCGCCTCGCCGCGTGCGATCGCCGAACCCACCCGCTCGAGGTCCTCGTTGCCGGGACCGTCGGACGATGAGCAGGCGGTGATCATCAGGGTGAAAGCGGCCAGGCCGCAGGCGGCGAAACAACGGTGGAACCTCGCGTTCATCAGCACGAACCTCTTGAATTAGGTAAGACTGATGCAGAGTCTAACGCAAAAGATCCAGCAATGCGGGATTGTATGTATTGACGTAATGGACGTAGCCGGATACCTGGCCGATCTCGATCACGAGCTGGCGGAGCATGTAGGCCCCGTAGATCGCCAGCACCGGGCTGGCGATCATCCAGCCTGAGCGCTTGCCCCGCAGCCTCAAGGCCTCGATGACCAGCGGGACGAGCAGGCCCGGAATGACGAAGAACAGCCAGAACAGCCGGGTGTAGTCGCCGCCGAACACCATTTGCACCGACTCGATCTGCACCCGGGAGCCGTTGGCCAGGCTGGCCAGGGTCAACGCGAGCAGGAGTACTTTGAACGCCATCGCGCCGAACAGGATGCGCGAGAACAGCAGGCGCTCTTCCGCTGACCTGGTCCCGATCATCACCACGGCGGCAGCGGTCGCCAGCCCCGAGGCGAGAAACAGCGGCGCCATCAGTCCGCTGCTGCCGAACGGCCGCGCGTCCAGCGACGACATCATGGTGCCGGTGTAGAAGGCGATGATCACGCCGAGCACCACGCCGGCCCAGGCGACGGCGCGCCGGTAGCGTTCGGCGAAATCCAGCGCCAGAGTGCCGATGCGGAACTTCTCGAGCGGGCCGGCCAGGCCGGGATAGCCGCTCCGCAGGCCCTGCAGGGTCAGCAGCAGGATGGCCGCGATCACCAGCTGCAGCAGCCAGGCGCCCCAGGACATCACCGCCGTCGGCACGAAGTCGCCGAAGAAGCGCCAGAAGACGATCTTGTGGGTCAGTTTCAGGAACAGGAAGGTCATCGCCAACCCGATCGAGATCAGTCCGACCAGCGGCAACCGTCGGGCCGTGAAGCCGTACTGGTCTTCGCGGCGGCCGAGAATCACGAGCGCCGTGAAAATCAGTGCCCCCGCGGTCAGGCCGACGAGGAACAGGTCGGCGATCACCTGCCAGCCCCAGGTGGCCACGTGGGGGTCGACCTTGGGGTTGGCGCGGACGGTCGTCAGGATTTCTTCACGCATGAGCTTGCTTCCGGCCTCGAAGGCTTCAGATCAGGTAATAGACTTGCGGTTCGTTGCCCGTCTCGGTGAGCAGCGCCTTATGAGGACGCGACGCGAGCAGTTTGCTCACTTTCGAGTTGGGATCGTTCAGCACGCCGAAATGCATGCAGCGCGTCGGGCACGAGGACACGCACGCGGGGTCCAGTCCCTTGTCGACGCGGTGGTGACAGAAAGTGCACTTGCTGACGTAGCCTTCGGGCATGACGAAGCGCGCATCGTAGGGACAGGCCGCGATGCAGGCGCCGCAACCGGTGCACTTGTCGGGGTCGACGAGCACGATGTTGGTGCCGGCCCAGCGATAGGTCGCACCGGTGGGACAGGCGTACAGGCAGGTCGGCTTCGTGCAGTGATTGCATCGCTCGGAGCGGAACTCCGTCTTGAGGTCCGGATAGGTTCCCGTGGTGGCCTCCACGACCCAGTCGCGGTTCAGGCCTGCGGGGACCTTGTTCTCTGTTTTGCAGGCAACGACGCAGTCGCCGCAGCCGATGCACAGCTTGGTGTCGATGACCATTGCGTAGCGGATCATGCGCTTGCCTCTTCACGGATCAGGGTGACGAAATTGCCTCGCATGCCGGTGCCGCCCATGATGGGATCGACCAGGATGCGTGTGATCAGGCCCTGGTCGTCCGCGCCCCGCCCGTTGGCGAGGCTGAGCTGCGTCTCCTTGTGACCGAAGCCGTGCGCGATAAACACCGAGTCGGGCCGGGTGCGCTGGGTCACGCGGACGCGGACCGGCAGGCTCTCCACGCCGTCCTGGTTCCGCAGCCGCACGTAATCGCCGTTGTCCACGCCAAAGTCACCGGCGGCCACCGGGTGCACCCACACGGTGTTTTCCGGCATCAGCTCGAACAACTGCGGGTTATTAATGGTGCGACCGAACGTGTGTGCCGGCGCGCGCCCGTAGTTGAGATGCAGATGCTTCTCGTCGGGGCGCTGCGGCGGCGGGCGGTAGACCGGCAGCGGGTCGTAGCCGAAGTCGGCCAGCATCTGCGAATACAACTCGATCTTGCCGCTTGCCGTGCGGAACTGGCGGTCCTCTCCGGGCGCGAAGTACTTGGGCGTCTTGCGGGCGAACTTCTTGACCCCGATGCGCCGCATCTCCTCCAGCGAGCTGCCGACCTGCCGGAGCTGCCAGTCGAGTTCCTCGCCGTAATCGGCCCAGGGGAACCACGCGCCGAGTTCGAGCCGCTCAGCGATCTGCTTCGCGATCCACCAGCCGGGCTTGCTGTCGTGACTCGGTTCGAAGGCCGGAAACGACACGGCCAGCGAAGGCTCGCGCTCCGGACTGTTGCGGATCGGGTCGAATCGCTCGAGATAGGTGCACTCGGGCAGGATCACGTCGGCGTAGCCGGTGATCGCGTACGGCATGGTGTCGACAACGACCAACAAGTCGAGGGTCTGCGCCGCTTCGGCGAGCTTCTCGGTCACGCCAGGCACGGTGTAGCCGAGGTTGGTGCCGTAGACGAACCAGCCTTTGAAGAAGGCGTCGGGGCCCAGCGAGGCCTCGATTGCTTTTTGTGAGATTCCGGCCGGGGCCAGCGGGAAATCGCCTTGCACGGCCTGCAGCCAGTTGCTGCGCGGAGCCGGCGGCTCGGGAATGGGATAGCGGGGCAGGTCCACGCGCTCCTGGATGAGGTAACCGCCCTTGCGCCCCCACGAGCCGAGCAGCGCCGAAAGGATTGCGATGGCCCGCGAACGCTGCGTGTCGTCGCCGTACCACGTCACGTGACGGCCGGGATGAACCACCGTCGCCGGCGCGGCCTTGGCCATCTCTCGTGCGGTCTCGCGGATGACATCCGGCTGGATGCCGGTCTGCAGGTAGGCCCACTCGGGGGTGAATTCCGCCACGTGGGCTGTCAGCTCGTCGAGGCCCGTTGCATAGCGGGCGACATAGTCGGCGTCGTAGAGACGCTCATTGATGAGCACGTGGATCCAAGCCAGCAGCAGCGCCATGTCGGTACCGGGCTTGATCGGCAGCCAGTGCTTGGACTTGCCGGCAGCTACCGAAAAACGCGGATCGACGGTGATCAGGGTGGCGCCCTCGCGCACGGCCTGGATCCAAGTCTGCACCTGGCTGTTGTGCAGGTTCTCGCCCAGATGGGAGCCGATCAGCACGATGCAACGCGCATGTTCCATGTCGGTGCGATCGGGCGAGCCGACGGCTTCGCCGAAGGTCAGCGCGAAGCCGACTTCGCGCGGGCCGCGGCACTGGGCGAAAGACGGCTGCACGTAGCCGCGCGAGCCGAACGCCGTCAGCATCCGCCGGAAGTAGCTGCCGCCGGGGCCGTGCGAGAACAGGCACAGCCGGTCCTCGCCATGCTCGGCCTTGATGGTGTTCATGCGTTCGGCGATGTAGTCGAATGCTTCGTCCCAGGACACCGGCTTGAAGCGCTGGCGGCCATTCTCCGTGACCCGCAGCATGGGTTGCTTGAGCCGGTCCGGGTCCGTGTACATGCCGAGCCCGCCGTCGCCCCGGGTGCACAGGCGACCGGTGGAGTGGAGATCGTCGGGGTTGCCCTCGATCTTCCACGGTTTGCCGTCCTCGGTGGACACCGTGCCGGCGCAGCGCCAGAAACACACGTTGCAGACCGTCGGCGTACGAATGACCTCGCCACTGCCGGGCAAGGGCCGCCGGGCACAGCCGGACAGGCCCAGGGGCATCATGGCGGCGGCGCCTAGTGCGGCCGATAACTGGATGAATTCGCGTCTTTTCATGAGCTGCTCGGACCCGGTGTCTTACGATCGCGTGGCCGGATGGCGGAGCCGCAGCTCCGCCATCCGTTACGCCAGGTGAATCAGAGAATGCGGAAGCTGCCGTCAGGCCCGACTTCCATCTCCACGTTGAGGTACTGCACGTCGTAGCCCGCACCCTTGAGCGTGCGGTAGGCCATCTCGGCGCGCACGCCGGTGGCGCAGTGCACGATGATCGGCTTGCTCTTGTCGAGCTCGCCCATCTGGTCCTCGAGCGTGTTCAGCGGGATGTGCACGGCGCCCGCGATGAGTCCGCTGCTGACTTCTTCGTCCGTACGGACGTCCACGACCTGCGTGGCCTCGCTCGGGAAGCTCATGGCCATGAAGGTTTCAGGTGCGATCGCGCCGGGGGCGAGCTTGCGCACGTAGTTGATCGCCAATGCCAGTGTATTCGTGTCGGTCGGCAGGTCGGCCGCGGCCCAGCCGTTGTAACCGTCCTTGAGAATGGTGATGTTGCGATAACCCCAGCTGGCCAACTCGCGATAGGCGACGAGCACGTCCTGATCGGAGTGGGTGTTGCTGTAGAGGATGATCGGGGCACGACGATCGGAGACGCCGGGGATGCGCGCGGCGCGCTGCTCCGCGATGAATGTCTCCGTGAGGGCCTCGAAATTGGCTGCCGGCATGGTGACGGCGGTCGGCAGGTGGCCGCGCATGGCCGTGATGGTGTTGCGCGTGTCGATTATGACGTGGCCCGGGTCCAGACGTTCCGCGACCCAGCCGGGCTGGCTGTGCATCGGCAGCTGCGCCTTGCGCCACGCGGGCGTGCCGGCCTGGTAGCCCTTGACGTTCGTGTAGCCGTCCGCGATCGCCTTGCGCACCGCCTCACCGGTGTAGGGGCAGGTCGGGCCGCCGCAGTAGAAGATCAGCAGCGCGCTCTTTTCCGGCGCCAGCTCGTTGACCGTCTGCATGAAGTCTTCGTCCTTCGGGAAGGCGTGGGCCGAGGACGGGATGGTGGCCGCGACATAGCGCCTCTTGGGGCGTGCGTCGACGAGCGTATAGGGTGCATCGCCCGTCATCAGGGCCAGCAGCTCGTCGGTCGAGATCTCGACACCGTCGGGCAGCTTGAAGATGACTTTTTCGATCGAGGTGGCGGGTTTGCCCGGGTCGAAGGTGACCTTCAACAGGTCGTTGCCGGAGAGATCGGCGATGCCGCCGGCCTCGATGAACTGGGTGTTCTCGTCGAACCGGACCACCACGGGGTCCTCGCCCTTGACGTTGATCTGGATGGTGCTCGCTTTGCGCGAGATGTCCATGATCCGGCCTTTCACCTCGTCGGCGAACGCCGGGCCTGAGCTGAATAGCAGCGCGGCGACCACCAGCTGCAGCACGAGTTTAAAACGCATAATTGTTTCTCCTGGATACGCTTTGGCTGAAGCGCGGAGCGTCC